>NZ_JBWLKL010000048.1:0-44764 GCF_059026065.1 Streptomyces sp. A18
GGCAGATCTTCGTCAAGGGCGAGGTCATCAAGACCGTCCCCGAGTCGAAGATCGTGGAGACCCTCATCGAAGAGGCGCTGAAGATCGCCGAGCAGATGGAGAAGGACGGCGTCCCTTCGGGCGAGCCGTCGGTGGCTGTGGCGGGCTGATCCTCGCCTGCGCGCCCAGGCGTCTACGTGGGCCCCGCCACCGGGGGTTGGTGGCGGGGCTGTCCTTTGCCTGCGGGTCGCTCCGGCCTGAACCGCCGCTTCGCGGCGGATGCCTCCCATCCACCCGAGTACCTCGCGGCACCGGCTGATGCGGGGCAATCGGGTGGTGGGCGGGAAACCCGCCGCGAAGCGGCGAAGAAGGCGAGCCACCCCCCGGCCCGCGGAGGAGGCGACGGCCGAGCCCCAAGCCGCCCCGCGGCACGAGGTAGCTGCCGGGTGATCGGTGGGTGGGTGGGAGACAGCCGCCGCGAAGCGGCGAAGAAGAGCCACCCCGGCCCGCAGGGAAGGGAGACAAAGCCCCCTCCAAGCGACCCCACGGCACAAGGCGCCCCCGCCAGGTACAGTGCGGAGATCAGCAGACCGTATGGTGAGGCCCCCGCACGTGTTGACTCAGACCACCACCAGGGTCCTCGAACCGAGTGACCTGGACGCCGCGCTCGCCGTCCTTGACCGCGAGCCCGTGGCCAACGCTTTCGTGGCCTCGCGGGTCCGGGTCGCGGGCCTCGACCCGTGGCGGCTCGGCGGTGAGATGTGGGGCTGGTACCAGGACGGCATGTTGGAGTCCCTCTGCTACGCGGGCGCCAACCTCGTTCCGATCTGCGCGACCCCGCGAGCCGTCCGCGCCTTCGCGGACCGCGCCCGCAGGGCGGGCCGTCGCTGCTCCTCCATCGTCGGCCCCGCCGAACCGACCGCCCAACTGTGGCGGCTGCTCGAACCGTCCTGGGGCCCCGCCCGCGAAGTCCGAGCCCAGCAGCCCCTGATGGTCACCGACCGTCTGCCGCACGACATCACGCCTGATCCGTACGTCCGTCGCGTCCGCAAGGACGAGATGGAGACGATCATGCCCGCGTGCGTGGCGATGTTCACCGAGGAGGTCGGCATCTCGCCGATGGCGGGCGACGGAGGCCTCCTCTACCAGGCGCGGGTCGCCGAACTGGTCGGCGCGGGGCGGTCGTTCGCGCGCCTCGACCGCGACGGCAAGGTCATCTTCAAGGCCGAGATCGGCGCGGCCACGGCACACGCCTGCCAGGTGCAGGGTGTGTGGGTGGCCCCCGAGTACCGGGGCCAGGGCTTCGCGGCACCCGGCATGGCGGCCGTCCTGCGCTACGCCCTCGCGGACGTCGCCCCGGTTGTCAGCCTCTACGTCAACGACTTCAACACCGCGGCCAGGGCGGCGTACCGGCGGGTGGGTTTCCAGGAGGTCGGGGCGTTCATGAGCGTCCTGTTCTAGCCCCCTTCCAGCTCCTCCGCGTCTCCCACCGCCCTCCTCACGTACCCCCGTACGCGAGTTAAAGTTCGGCGCATGACTGACGACGTCGTGTTCGGGCCGCTGGACCTCGCCACGCACGTGGACGAAGCGCTGCGGGTGCAGGCCCACGCCTTCGGGCTCAGCGACGACGAGGTGTCCGTACGGCGGCAGATCGTGCTGCGGCACATCACCTACCCCGGCGCCCGCGCCCTCGGCGCCACCACCCCCGAGGGGCGGCTCATCGGCTTCGTCTACGGCATGCCCAACGACCGCGGCCACTGGTGGTCGACGGTCGTCGAGCCGTATCTGCGCGCCGGAGGCATGGACGGCTGGCTCGACGACTCCTTCGTGATCACCGAACTCCATGTGCAGCCGGGCTACCAGAACCGCGGAGTCGGCCGCACCCTGATCACCACCATCACGGACGCCGTCCGCCAGCCCCGCTCGATCCTCTCCGCGATCGACACGGAGAGCCCCGCGCGCGGCCTCTACCGCTCCCTCGGCTACGCGGACCTGGCCCGCAACGTCCAGTTCCCCAGCGCCCCGAAGCCGTACGCGGTGATGGGCGCGCCCCTGCCGCTGAGGCGGCCGGGAACTTAACCGATTTCCGCGCGCCCCCGCGGCCCAGCTAACCTCCTGCCCATCACCCTTTCCACGCAGGAGTTCACCATGGCCCAGGTCCAGCGCATGTCCCGATTGATGATCAAGACACTGCGCGACGACCCGGCGGACGCCGAGACGCTCAACCACAAGCTGCTCGTCCGGGCCGGATACGTCCGCCGCACCGCCGCGGGCATCTGGTCCTGGCTGCCGCTGGGCAAGAAGGTCCTGGAGAACATCACCCACGTCGTGCGCGAGGAGATGGACGCCATCGGCGCCCAGGAGGTCCTCCTGCCCGCGCTCCTGCCCAAGGAGTCGTACGACGTGACGGGCCGCTACGACGAGTACGGCGACCTGCTCTTCCGCCTCAAGGACCGCAAGGGCGCGGACTACCTCCTCGGCCCCACGCACGAGGAGATCTTCACCCAGATCGTCAAGGACCAGTGCTCGTCCTACAAGGACATGCCGGTCATCCTCTACCAGATCCAGACGAAGTACCGCGACGAGGCCCGCCCCCGCGCCGGTGTGCTCCGTGGCCGCGAGTTCCAGATGAAGGACTCGTACTCCTTCGACACGACGGACGAGGGCCTCGCCGAGTCGTACGCCCTGCACCGCGCCGCGTACATCAAGATCTTCGAGCGCCTCGGCCTCGACCACCGCATCGTCTCCGCCGTCTCCGGCGCGATGGGCGGCTCGGCCTCCGAGGAGTTCCTGGCCCCCGCGCCGGCCGGCGAGGACACCTTTGTGGACTGCCCCGCCTGCGACTACGCGGCCAACACGGAGGCCGTGTCCTTCGTCGCCGCCGAGGTGGACGCCTCGGCGCACGGCCCGATCGAGGACCTGGACACCCCCGACACCCCGACCATCGAGACGCTCGCGGCCCACCTCGGTGTCCCCGCGTCCGCGACCCTGAAGAACCTCCTGGTCAAGGTCGACGGCGAGATCGTCGCCGTGGGCGTCCCCGGCGACCGCGAGGTCGACCTCGGCAAGCTCGGCGAGCACCTGTCGCCCGCCGTCGTGGAGCTGGTGACGGCCGAGGACTTCGTGGGCCGCGACGATCTCGTACGCGGATACGTCGGCCCGCAGGGCCTGGAGAAGGTCCGCTACATCGCCGACCCGCGGGTGGCGGCGGGCACGGCCTGGATCACCGGCGCCAACAAGATCAACACGCACGCGAAGAACGTCGTCGCGGGCCGTGACTTCGAGGTCGACGACTACCTCGACGTCGTGGTCGTCGAGGAGGGCGACCCCTGCCCCAAGTGCGGCACCGGCCTGAAGCTGGACCGCGCCATCGAGATCGGCCACATCTTCCAGCTGGGCCGCAAGTTCGCCGACGCCTTCCAGCTGGACGTCCTTGGCCAGCAGGGCAAGCCGGTCCGCGTGACCATGGGTTCGTACGGCATCGGCGTCTCGCGCGCGGTGGCTGCGCTCGCCGAGCAGACGGCGGACGACAAGGGCCTGTGCTGGCCCAAGGAGATCGCCCCCGCCGACGTCCACGTGGTGGCCGCGGGCAAGGCGCTCCAGACGGAGCTCGCGCTCGACATCTCCGAGCAGTTGAACGCCGCGGGTGTGCGGGTGCTGGTCGATGACCGTGCCGGGGTCTCGCCGGGCGTGAAGTTCACGGACGCGGAGCTGATCGGTGTGCCGCAGATTCTGGTGGCGGGGCGGCGCTCGGCCGAGGGTGTCGTGGAGCTGAAGGACCGGCGGACCGGGGAGCGCGAGGAGCTGACGGTGGCGGAGGCGGTTGCGCGTCTGACGGTCTGAGTCGGGCTGGGGTTCGGGCGTTCCCCGCGGGGCTCTCCCCAATCCCACCCCTTCCCGCAACTGGGGCTCCGCCCCAGACCCCGCTCCTCAAACGCCGGAGGGCTGAACCACTCAGCCCGTCCGGCGTTTGAGGACGAACTCGGCGAAGCCGGTGATGACGGCAACCAAGGCGCCCCGCCCGCCAAGCGCCCCGCCCGCTAAAGCCACCCCGCGAACTCCAACAACAGCTCCGCATCCTGCTCTCGCCCGACCCGCCGCGCCCGTACGCCCGACTCCACGGCCCGGAACAGGGTCCACCCCCGCAGCCGCTCCTGATCCACATCCAGTGACTCGGCCAGCTTCTTCACCCGGCGGCGGGTGATCGAGGCCCCCGAGGGCGAGGCGATCAGGTCCTCGACGCGGTCGCGCACGAGCCGCGCCAGGTCGAAGGCGGGCTCCCCGACCACCGGGTCGGGCCCCACCGCCAGCCACGGCAAACGGTCACCCTGGAGAACCTTGCTCTGCCGGAACGTGCCGTGCAGCAGCCGCACCTCCGCCTCCCCGGCAAGGAGCTCGTCCCGCGCGGCGAGCGCCGCGTCCACCAAAGGCCCGACCTCCCCGTCGGCAGACGCCCGCATCGCCTCGGCCTGCCGCCCCGTCCGCTCGGCGACCGTCTCGAAGCGGTGCCCCGTGGGCGGCTCCACCCACAGCCGCCGCAGCGTGCCCGCCGCTTCAAGCAAGGCCTTGGCCTCGGGCAGCGAACGCACCGACACATCGCGGTGCAGCCGTTCAAGCAGGAGGGCTCCGTCCGCTGCCGAGGGGTCCAGGAGGCGTACCGCGCCGAGCCCGTTCCAGTGCGCCAACGCAGCCCGCTCGCTCTCGGGCCGCGACCGCGGCGGCACCAGCTTCAGGACAGCGGGCGTGCCGTCGGCGAGCCGCACCAGGATGACCAGGCCACTGCGCCCGCCGGGCACGTGGACCCGTTCGACGGTCAACTCGCGTAGGGAGACGGCCTGTTCAGCTGCCTCGGGCAGCTTCGCCAGCCAGTCGTCGCCGTCCTGCGCCGTCTCACCGAGAGCGGTGACCAAACGCTGGGGCGGTTCGAGAGCCATACGCGAGGTGTTCCCTTCCTGAGCGGTTTAGGCCTTGGGTGCCGAGGAGCCAGGAGTGGCGGCCCGCTCGGCGAGACCAGGGAAGGTTACGCTCCCGCCGCGCCACCGCGCGGCACGGACCGCCGCCTCCCGCAGCGCCTCGGCCGCGTGCCCCCGCCGGGCGCCGGTGGAGGCCCGTACGAGATCCGAGTAGACCCCCGCGACCCGCTCCTCCAGTTCCGTCGCGAGCCGCACGGCCGCCGCGGAGTCCGGCACCGCGAACGGCAGCGCGTACGCGGCGGCCGACGGCTCGGGCTCGCCGCCCAGGTCGCGCACGGCGCGCTGCAGCTCGTCGCGCCGGGCGCGATGCGCGTCGTACGCCGTGCGGGCCTCGGCCCTGCGGTCCTCGCCGACACGGCCGCCGACGACCCCGAAGCCGTACACGGCGGCGTGCTCGGCACCCAGCGCCGCCTGTACCGCCGCCAACTCGTCCTTCAACTCGTCCTTGGAATCGCTCACTTGTCGCCCTCCGTCAGCAGATACGCGTGCGCTGCGCCCGCCGCCGACACCGACGCGAGCAGCCTTGCCAGCTCTGCGGGCGCGTCCAGCAGCGCACTCCCGCGCCGCTTCGCCAGCTCCCGCTCGGCCTCGGCGAGCTCGCGCACGGCGTCCTTCTCGTCCTTGGGGACGGAAGGCTTCCGAGGCGGGGGCGACGCGGGCGTGGAGGGGGAGCCCGAGGGCGACGGGGGAACGGCCCCCTCGGCGAAGACCTTCTCGTGCCGCTTCACCTCCGCCCGCAGCGGGTCGAGACGGCCGGCCAGCGAGGGATGCGCGGCGAGGACGGCGTCGTACCGTCCGAGCAGCTCACCGCTGTCCCGGGCGGCACGTGAGCGCAGCCGCGCGGCGGCGGACGGACGTTCGTCCGTGGAGTTGGAGTCCGAGCAGCCCGAGAGCAGCGCGGCCCCGGCCGCTCCGGCGGCCCCGGTCAGCAGACTCCTCCGGCGCGGCCCCGAGCGGGCGTGCGAGGGGGTGGGATACGACGGCACAGCAGACGTCCTCGGCAGGAAGGCCAGAAAGGCAGGCAGTCAGAAGGTGGGCGAGCCGGGCGCTCGGGCCTGTCGTCAGACTTCCGTCTGACGACAGGCCCGAGCCAGGTGATCACCGTACCTTCGGCCTGCCCTCGTACGCGTGAGCGGCTCGTGGCCCGTCGTACGGAGGGCGGCCGGCGGCCGGACGGCGGGCGGACAGCGGCGGCAACACCCCTCGGGACCGGATACCCTTTGACCTGACACACGACGATCCCACAACAGCACACGCGGCCGAGGAGTCACCCGGATGAGCACCACCCAGAGCGAGAGGCTGCGAGAACTGCTCGAACCGCTCGTCAGCTCGAAGGAACTGGATCTCGAAGAGATCGAAGTGGCCTCGGTCGGACGCAAGCGGGTGCTGCGGGTCGTCGTCGATTCCGACGACGGCGTGGACCTGGATCAGATCGCCGAGATCAGCCGCGAACTCTCCGAGAAGCTCGACGAGAGCGACGCGATGGGCGACGGGGAATACACCCTCGAAGTCGGCTCCCCGGGCGCGGAACGCCCGCTGATGGAGCACCGCCACTATCTGCGGGCCGTCGGCCGCCTGGTGAAGTTCCAGCTGACCGAGGGCGGCGACGAACTGATCGCCCGCATCCTCGAGGTGGACGACGAAGGCGTGGATCTTGAAGTACCGGGCGTGAAGGGGCGCAAGCCCACCGCCCGCAGGCTCGCCTTCGACGAGATCGCCAAGGCGCGCGTCGAGGTCGAGTTCAGCCGCAAGGACAAGAAGGAAGAGGAGGCGTAGCCGTGGACATCGACATGAGTGCCCTGCGGGGTCTGGTCCGGGAGAAGGAGATCTCCTTCGACCTGCTGGTCGAGGCGATCGAGTCGGCCCTCCTCATCGCCTACCACCGCACCGACGGCAGCTTCCGTCGTGCCCGCGTGAAGCTGGACCGCGACAGCGGCCATGTGACGGTGTGGGCGACGGAGGACCCGGCTGACCTCGAAGAGGGCCAGGAGGCCAAGGAGTTCGACGACACCCCGTCGGACTTCGGCCGCATCGCCGCGACGACCGCCAAGCAGGTCATCCTGCAGCGCCTGCGCGACGCCCAGGACGACGCGACCCTCGGCGAGTACGCGGGCCGCGAGGGCGACATCGTCACCGGCGTCGTCCAGCAGGGCCGCGACCCGAAGAACGTGCTGGTCGACATCGGCAAGCTCGAGGCCATCCTGCCGGTGCAGGAGCAGGTCCCGGGCGAGGAGTACGCCCACGGGCTCCGCCTCCGTTCGTACGTCGTCCGGGTGGCGAAGGGTGTCCGTGGCCCCTCGGTCACGCTCTCCCGCACCCACCCGAACCTCGTCAAGAAGCTCTTCGCGCTCGAGGTGCCCGAGATCGCCGACGGTTCGGTCGAGATCTCGGCGATCGCCCGCGAGGCCGGTCACCGGACCAAGATCGCGGTGCGCTCGACCCGCTCCGGCCTGAACGCCAAGGGCGCCTGCATCGGCCCGATGGGCCAGCGTGTGCGCAACGTCATGGCCGAGCTCAACGGCGAGAAGATCGACATCGTCGACTGGTCGGACGACCCGGGCGAGATGGTCGCCCACGCGCTCTCCCCGGCGCGGGTCAGCAAGGTGGAGATCGTCGACCTCGCGGCCCGTTCCGCGCGTGTGACGGTGCCCGACTACCAGCTGTCCCTCGCGATCGGCAAGGAGGGCCAGAACGCCCGCCTCGCCGCGCGGCTCACGGGCTGGCGCATCGACATCCGTCCGGACACCGAGCAGGTCCAGGGCTCCGACGAGTCTTGATCAAGACAACAACCGTTCGATTTTTGCCCCAAAGGGGTGAGGTCGGTGCGGGGAGGTAGACTTAATCGTGTCTGGCCGGACGCAAGCCCGCGCATGCCCTGAACGCACCTGTGTGGGGTGCCGGGAGCGAGCGGCCAAGAGCGATCTGCTGCGCATCGTGGCGAAAGAGGGCGCTTGCGCCCCCGATCCAAGCGGTACGCTGCCCGGCCGGGGTGCGTATATCCACCCCGTTCCGGTCTGTCTCGACCTGGCGGTCCGACGCAGAGCGTTCCCGAGGGCCTTCCGGGCCCCGGGCCCGCTCGACACGGCGGACTTGCGCCGAGTCGTCGAGACAGTTGCCCAGCAGGCAACACCGTAAGGAAGGTCGCGCGGAACCCCGCGCGGCCCTGGTATTCCGCGAGTTGGAAGTAGGTCGAGATTGCGATGAGCACTCGATGAGCACGCGATGAGTACGCCCATGAAGTAGCGACGGTCCGGCGTAACCCGGACCTAAAAGGAGCGAAGTGGCTAAGGTCCGGGTATACGAGCTCGCCAAGGAGTTCGGCGTAGAGAGCAAGGTCGTCATGGCCAAGCTCCAAGAACTCGGTGAATTCGTACGTTCGGCGTCCTCGACGATCGAGGCGCCCGTTGTACGCAAATTGACTGACGCATTGAACCAGGGCGGTGGCAACGGCAAGGCCGCCGCCAAGCCCGGGGCGCCGCGCAAGCAGGCCGCCCCCAAGCCGCCGGCCCCCTCGGGCTCGGCGTCTCCCTCTCCCGCGCAGGCCGCCCGTCCGGGTCCGGCCGCGCCGAAGCCGCCGACGGCCAAGCCGGCCGCCGCGGCCGACAAGCCGGCGGCATCGCCGGCCGCTCCCGGCCCGCGTCCGGGTCCGAAGCCGCCGACGCCCAAGCCGGCGCCCGCGGCTCCGGCAGCACCGGCGGCTCCGGCTGCCCCGGCCGCGCCCGCCGCACCGGCGAGCCCGGCTCCGGCAGCCCCGGAGTTCACCGCTCCGCCGGCCGCTCCGGCCGCCTCCTCGGCGCCGGCAGGCCCCCGTCCGGGCGCTCGTCCGGGTGCCCCGAAGCCCGCGGGCCGTCCGGCCCCCGGCCAGGGTGGTCAGGGTCAGGGCGGTCGTGGCGACCGCGGCGACCGTCAGGGTGGCGCACGCCCCGGCTCCGGTGGACCTGGCGGCCAGGGTGGCGCTCCGCGCCCCGGTGGCCGTCCGGCGGGACCGCGTCCCGGCAACAACCCCTTCACCTCTGGTGGCTCCACCGGCATGGCGCGCCCGCAGGCGCCCCGTCCGGGCGGCGCCCCGCGTCCCGGAGGCCAGGGTGGCCCCGGCGGTCCCGGCGGCGCCCCGCGCCCGCAGGGCCAGGGCGGCCAGGGTGCTCCTCGTCCGCAGGGCCAGGGCGGCGCTCGCCCGACGCCCGGCGGCATGCCTCGCCCGCAGGGTGGTGCCCCGCGTCCCGGTGGCGCTCCCGGCGGCGGCGGTAACCGTCCGAACCCGGGCATGATGCCGCAGCGTCCCGCCGCGGGTCCGCGTCCCGGCGGTGGCCCCGGCGGTGGCCGTGGTCCCGGTGGCGGCGGTCGTCCCGGCGGTGCCGGTGGCGGCGGCGGTCGTCCCGGTGGCGGCGGCTTCGCGGGCCGTCCCGGTGGCGGTGGCGGCGGTGGCTTCGCCGGTCGTCCCGGTGGTCCCGGTGGCGGTGGCGGCGGCTTCGCCGGTCGTCCCGGTGGCGGCGGCGGTCGTCCCGGCTTCGGTGGCCGTCCCGGCGGTCCCGGTGCCCGTGGTGGCACGCAGGGTGCGTTCGGCCGTCCCGGCGGGCCCGCCCGTCGTGGCCGCAAGTCGAAGCGGCAGAGGCGCCAGGAGTACGAGTCGATGCAGGCTCCGTCGGTCGGCGGCGTCATGCTGCCGAGGGGCAACGGCCAGGCTGTCCGCCTGTCCCGTGGTGCCTCGCTGACCGACTTCGCCGAGAAGATCAACGCCAACCCGGCGTCGCTCGTCGGCGTGATGATGAACCTCGGCGAGATGGTCACTGCCACGCAGTCCGTCCCGGACGAGACGCTGAAGCTCCTCGCGGACGAGATGAACTTCGTCCTGGAGATCGTCAGCCCGGAGGAGGAGGACCGCGAGCTGCTCGAGTCCTTCGACATCGAGTTCGGCGAGGACGAGGGCGGCGAGGAAGCGCTCATGGCGCGTCCGCCGGTCGTCACCGTCATGGGTCACGTCGACCACGGTAAGACCCGACTTCTGGACGCGATCCGCAAGACGAACGTCATTGCGGGCGAGGCCGGCGGTATTACGCAGCACATCGGTGCGTACCAGGTCGGTGCCGAGGTCAACGGCGAGGACCGCCGGATCACCTTCATCGACACCCCCGGTCACGAGGCGTTCACCGCCATGCGTGCCCGTGGTGCGAAGTCCACCGACATCGCGATCCTCGTGGTCGCGGCCAACGACGGTGTGATGCCGCAGACGATCGAGGCGCTGAACCACGCCAAGGCGGCCGACGTGCCGATCGTGGTCGCGGTCAACAAGATCGACGTCGAGGGTGCCGACCCGACCAAGGTGCGCGGTCAGCTCACCGAGTTCGGTCTGGTCGCCGAGGAGTACGGCGGCGACACGATGTTCGTCGACATCTCCGCCAAGCAGGGCGAGAACATCGAGGCCCTCCTGGAGGCCGTGGTCCTGACCGCGGACGCCTCGCTCGACCTGCGCGCCAACCCTGAGCAGGACGCGCAGGGTATTGCGATCGAGTCCCACCTGGACAAGGGCCGCGGCGCCGTCGCGACCGTCCTGGTCCAGCGCGGTACCCTCCGCGTCGGTGACACGATGGTGGTCGGCGACGCGTACGGCCGAGTCCGCGCGATGCTCGACGACAAGGGCGAGAACGTGAACGAGGCGGGTCCCTCGACCCCGGTCCTCGTCCTCGGTCTCACCAACGTCCCGGGTGCCGGCGACAACTTCCTGGTCGTCGACGAGGACCGTACGGCCCGTCAGATCGCCGAGAAGCGTGCCGCCCGTGAGCGCAACGTCCGCTTCGCCCGCAAGGGTGTGCGGTTCTCCCTGGAGAACCTGGACGAGGCCCTCAAGGCCGGTCTGGTGCAGGAGCTCAACCTCATCATCAAGGGCGACGCGTCCGGTTCGGTGGAGGCCCTCGAGTCCTCGCTGCTCCAGCTCGACGTCGGCGAAGAGGTCGATATCCGCGTCCTGCACCGCGGCGTGGGTGCGGTCACCGAGTCGGACATCGACCTGGCGACCGGCTCCGACGCGATCGTGATCGGCTTCAACGTCCGTGCGGCCGGTCGTGCCGCGCAGATGGCCGACCGCGAAGGCGTGGACGTCCGGTACTACTCGGTCATCTACCAGGCGATCGAAGAGATCGAAGCGGCCCTCAAGGGCATGCTCAAGCCGGAGTACGAAGAGGTCGAGCTCGGCACGGCGGAGATCCGCGAGATCTTCCGCTCGTCCAAGCTGGGCAACATCGCCGGTGTTCTTGTCCGGTCGGGCGAGGTCAAGCGCAACACCAAGGCGCGCCTCATCCGCGACGGCAAGGTCATCGCGGAGAGCCTCAACATCTCCGGTCTGCGCCGCTTCAAGGACGACGTCACCGAGATCCGCGAAGGGTTCGAGGGCGGTATCAACCTCGGCAACTTCAACGACATCAAGATCGACGACGTCATCGCGACGTACGAGATGCGCGAGAAGCCGCGAGGCTGATCACGACAGCTCGAACCGGGGCCGGTCGAGGGGAGGTAAATCCCGTCGATCGGCCCCGGCCGTTCCGTGTACGGTTCTTGTGTCCCTGCCAAGTGGTTGGCGGGGCGGAACCCGAACCGGCGGGACATCCGGACACACATGTATGTGGGGACTCTGTCCTTCGATCTGCTCCTCGGCGACGTTCGCTCGCTGAAGGAGAAACGCTCCGTCGTCCGCCCGATCGTCGCCGAACTCACGCGCAAGTACGCGGTGAGCGCGGCGGAGACCGGGAACCAGGACCTCCATCGCAGGGCCGAGATCGGCCTGGCGCTGGTCTCCGGGGAGACGGGGCACCTCACCGACGTACTCGACCGGTGCGAGCGCATGGTCGCCGCCCGTCCCGAGGTGGAGCTGCTCTCCGTTCGACGCAGGCTCCACAGCGACGAAGACTGATTGCACAGCAAGGCGAAGAAGGAGACGGAGCAGTGGCCGACAACGCGCGGGCGAAAAGGCTGGCGGACCTCATCCGAGAGGTGGTTGCCCAGAAGCTGCAGCGCGGGATCAAGGACCCGCGGCTCGGTACGCATGTGACCATCACGGACACCCGGGTCACGGGTGACCTGCGGGAGGCGACCGTCTTCTACACGGTCTACGGGGACGACGAGGACCGCGCGGCGGCCGCCGCCGGTCTGGAGAGCGCCAAGGGCGTCCTCCGTTCCGCGGTGGGCCAGGCCGCGGGTGTGAAGTTCACCCCGAGCCTCGCCTTCGTGGCGGACGCGCTGCCGGACAACGCCAAGGCCATCGAGGACCTCCTCGACCGGGCAAGGCTCTCGGACGAGAAGGTGCGCGAGGTGTCCGCGGGCGCCGAGTTCGCCGGCGGTGCCGACCCGTACCGCAAGCCGGAATCCGAGGACGACGCGACCGACGAGACCGACGAAACGGACGGCGACGCCCGCGCATGAGCAACACCAGCAACAAGACGCCGGACGGCCTTGTCATCGTCGACAAGCCGTCCGGCTTCACTTCGCATGACGTGGTCGCCAAGATGCGCGGGATCGCCAAGACCCGCCGCGTGGGCCACGCGGGCACCCTCGACCCCATGGCGACGGGCGTTCTCGTCCTCGGGGTCGAGCGGGCGACCAAGCTCCTCGGCCACCTCGCGCTGACGGAGAAGGAGTACCTCGGCACGATCCGGCTCGGCCAGAACACGGTCACGGACGACGCCGAGGGCGAGATCACCTCGTCGGCCGATGCGTCGGGGATCAAGCGGGACGCCATAGACGCAGGGATCGCCAAGCTCTCCGGCGACCTCATGCAGGTGCCGTCGAAGGTCAGCGCCATCAAGATCGACGGCAAGCGGTCGTACGCGCGCGCCCGTGAGGGCGAGGACTTCGAGATCCCCGCCCGCCCGGTGAAGGTCTCCGCCTTCACGGTCTACGACGTCAGGGACGCCGTGGCCGAGGACGGCACCCCCGTACTCGACCTGGTCGTGTCCGTCGTCTGCTCGTCGGGCACGTACATCCGCGCCCTCGCCCGCGACCTCGGCGCCGACCTCGGGGTCGGCGGCCACCTGACGGCGCTGCGGCGCACCCGCGTCGGGCCATACAAGCTGGACGCGGCGAAGACCATCGACCAGCTCCAGGAGGAGCTGACGGTGATGCCGGTGGCCGACGCTGCCGCCGCCGCGTTCCCGCGCTGGGACGTGGACGAGCGGCGGGCGAAGCTGCTGCTCAACGGCGTGCGGATCGAGATGCCGGGGGAGTACGCCGGGGTCGGCGCCGTCGCTGTCTTCGATGCGGAGGGCCGGTTCCTGGTCCTTGCCGAGGAGCTGAAGGGCAAGGCCAAGAGCCTGGCCGTCTTCGCCTGACCCTCCCGTACGTAGGATCCCGTCCCCTTTCCCGTACGTCGGATCTCCGTCGTGGAGCGGCGGACAGCTGTGAGCATGGCTGTCGGCGCCGCTCCACAGCGGCCCCCCCCCACCTCAAGATGTATCCATCGCGCCCTGCCGATTCACCCCATCGGGCAGGCGCTCGGAGTGAATCGAGGGGCGGAAGGGGGCGCGTTCGGGAGGCGTTCTGTCCTGCTGATCACTGCCGATCTACCGTCGTGGAGAACGGGGCGTGGCGGGGAGGTTCGGGCATGACGGGACAGGGTGACCCGGCGGCGCTCGACGGGGCTCTGGTGCGGATCTGTGATCTGGCCGGGCGCCCGCGCGGGACGGGTTTCGCCGCCGACGACCACGGCACGGTGATCACCAGCCATGAAGCGGTCGACGGCCTCGCGCGGCTCGTGCTGCACGCGGCGGGAGAGCGCGTCTGCGTGGTGGCCGCCGATTCCGTGGTGGCACTCCCCGAGGCCGATCTGGCCCTCGTCCGCACGGAGGGGCTCGGCCTGCGGCCGCTGCCTGTGACGGTCCGCGAGACCGTTCCCGTGGGCGCGTACGTCCACATCGTCGCGTGTGGCCTGCGCGAGGCGCGGGTCCTTGGTCCGGCCCCGGTGACGTACACGGCGACGGACCGCTTCCATCTCATCGACGCCGCCATGGAGTTGGCGATCGGCACGGACGGCGCGGACGCGCTGCGGCTCGGCTGCGGCTCGGCGGGCGGCCCGGTCGTCGACGCCTCGTCCGGAGCCGTGCTCGCCGTCCTCGCGACCGCGCTGCACGGCGAGCACAGCGCGGCGGGGTTCGCCGTGCAGCTGAGGGAGGCTGCGGCCGCAGCCGCGGGCGGGCCGCTCGCCGAGCTCCTGGCGCGCAACGCGGCGACCGTTCCCGCGTACGGCCGCGATCTCAATCTGGCGGGTGTGCTGCACCTGGCGGCGACGTCGGTGGGTTCGGACGGCCCGCGTCCCGCTCTCCTCGAACCGGTCGAACGCCCGGATACGGCAAGGGAGTTGACGGACTTCACGACCGGGCCCGCACAGGTCCTCGGCCTGGTCGGCGATCCCGGCACCGGCCGGACCACGGAACTCGCCGCGCTCGCCGCGGGCCGCGCGCGGGGCGCCGAACCTGCTCCCACGCTGTGGCTGCGCGGGGCCGACCTCCAGGGGACCGACACGGGCGTGGGCGACGCGGTGGAGCGGGCGATCGAGCGGGCGGGGCGGATCGTGGAGGCTTCGGAGGCGCCGGAGCCCTCCGAGGGTGCTGCGGCCTCGGAGGGTTCTGCGGTCTCCGGGGACTCGGACGACGGGCTCGGGGACATCTCCGCGGGGCGGATCGCGCGGCTCGTGCGGGACGAGGGGCGGCCGTTGCTGCTGTTGCTCGACGGGCCCGAGGAGATGCCGCCGGCCCTCGCGCACCGCCTCGCGGAGTGGAGCAGCGGGACGGCGGAGTGGCTGCGGGGGACGGGAGCGCGGCTCGTGGTGGGCTGCCGGGCGGAGTACTGGGAGCAGGCGGGCGCGCACTTCCCGGCGGAGCTGCTGCCGCGGCCCGGGTGCGTGCACCTGGGGGACCTGCCCGAGCGGCAGGCACGGATCGCACGGGCGCGGTACGGCATTCCGGACGGGGCGCTCGCCGCCGCCGATGCGCGGCATCCGCTGGCCCTGAGGCTGCTCGCGGAGGTGCGGGCGGCTCTTCCGGATGAGCCACCGCCGGGGTGCCCGGACCGGGAGGAGATCTTCGAGGCCTACTTGGACGTGCTGTGCCTACGGGTGGCTGTGCGGCTCGCGGCGGCGAACGGTCTGCGGGGCACGGCTGTACGACGCCTCGCGGCGAAGGTGTCCGGGCAGGTGCATGAGGCCGCGCGGCGGTGCCTGGGGCCGGGGCAGGGGGAGCTCGACCGGGCGTCGTTCGAGGGGGTGTTCCCGTGGGGGACGGGATGGGCATCGGCGGTGCTCACGGAGGGGCTGCTTGTTCCTGCCGGGGGCGGATACCGGTTCGCGCACGAGGAGCTCGCGGACTGGATCCAGGGGATGCACTTGGATGTGGACGGGGCCTTGTGGTCCCTGGTGTTCCGGCACCGCGAGCCGACGCCGGGGGCGGTCGCCGCCCTGCCGGTGCCCCGGCATCGGATCGGCCCCGTGATCCAGGCCTTGCTGCTCCTCGGCCGCCAGCGCGGGCCCGCGGAACTCGAGGCTCGGCTGGGTGACTTGGCCCGGTTCGCCGAGCCCTGCCCCAGCCCTCGTGAGTCACCCCCCGGCATCATCCAGGACTGCGCCCACCCTCCCCGCCCTACGGGACGCGTGCCTACGGCGGCGGGGACGGCGGCGGGGATGGCGGCGGAGGGCGGGACGGCTCCCGTTGTGGTGGGGGATGCGGGCGGCGCCTCAGCGCCGTGGGGTGCCCATGCGTCGGGGGACGCGGGGGACGTCCCCCCGCCGCGGGGTGCGGAGACACAAGGGGACGCGCAGTGGTGGGCCACCCACCTGCTGGGCGAGACGCTGCAGAGGGTGGGCGACGCGGCCCCGTACCTGGGGTTGCTCAAGCAGCTGGCCCAGCAGGGCACCCACCCCGCCGCGTTCTGGCTGAACCTGCCCCTCGCCGAAGGCCCCCGCTTCGACCTCCTGCGCGAGGCAGTCATCCACGACCCCCCGCCCGGCCCCCCGCAGGGTCGGCGTTGCCTCGACGCGGTAGCAGAACTGCTGGCCAAGGACCCCGCCAAGGTGCAGACACAACTCACCCGCTGGTTCACCGACGACCGCCCCCTCGAAGCCACCCCCCACGCCACCGTCGCCTCCGCCGCCCAGGCCCTCCTCCACACCCACCGCCACCGCGCCATCGACGACCTCACCGAAGTCCTCGTCGACTCCGCCCACCCCCGCGCCGACGAACTCCTCGCCGCCCTCGCGGAGGAGGAGCCATCGGCCATCTGCCGGGCCGTCGACCGCTGGGTCCACGACGAGCGCCCCGCACGCCGCGTCGCCGCCGTCGCCTACGGCCTGCGCGCCGCTCCGCACGTCACCACGGACGCCGACCGCAGGCTCCTGCGGTACGCGGCCTTCGCTCTCCTCGCCCGCACCGCTGACGACACCCTGCACGGCGCCGCCCTCGCCCTTCTCGTACGCGACCCGCAGACCCGCGCCCGCCACCTGCCACCCGCCCTGAAGCGCTTCACCGCGGGCGACCCGCAGCTGCCCGCCGGCGCGCTCGTCGCCGCCCTGGACACCCACCCGGAGCAGGTGCTCGCCGCCTTCCGGACCCGCCTGTACGGGCCCGGCCCCGCGCCGGGTGAGGTACTGCGCGGCCTGGCCGGCGTGACGGCGACCCCGGCAGCCCGGCGGGTGGCCGATCTCGTACGCGACGTCCTTGAGCTTCGCCCCGACCTGGCGGGGCATGTGGCCGCCTACCTCGACCTGCGGTTCGAGCAAGGGCCAGGTGCACGTGCCGTCCTCTTCCCTCTGGTCACGGGCCTCCTCCGGCACCACACGCCCGCGGTACGCGCCGCGCTCGCCGCGGCCGTCGCCGCCCCGGGCACCGACGTCTCGCGCGCCCTGCGTACCGAGCTCCTGGACGTGCTGCTCGCCCAGGAGCGGGCGCCCGAAGTCCTGGACGCCGTCCTCTGCGCCGCGGCGGGCGACGGCGACAGGGAACGGGTGCGCGAGCTCGTGCACCGCACCGGCGTGCTGCTCGTCCGCACTCCGGAGGGCGCGACCTGCTTCGACCGGCGCCTGGTCGAGCTGGCCCGATCCGTGCCCGGCTTCTCCGGCCTGGTCTCCCGGTGGATCTGCGCGTCCCCGCAGGACTGGTCCGCCCTCGTCGGCCCCAGCGCCCGCCGGATGATCGAAAACCTCGCCGGAGCACGTGTCCCGGCGTGACCCCCACCACCCCCTCCGATGCGATCCGGATCGCGCGGGCATGGCAGTCTTAGACCTGCGCAATCGGCAATGGGACGTACACGCACGTACACACACGTACACAGGTTCGGCGAGGAGCAAAGACAGTGCAGCGCTGGCGTGGCTTGGAGGACATCCCCCAGGACTGGGGGCGCAGCGTCGTCACCATCGGTTCCTACGACGGCGTACACCGCGGGCACCAGCTGATCATCGGCCGCGCGGTGGAGCGCGCCCGTGAGCTGGGCGTGCCCGCCGTCGTCGTCACCTTCGACCCGCACCCCAGCGAGGTCGTGCGCCCTGGCAGCCACCCGCCGCTGCTCGCCCCGCACCACCGGCGCGCCGAACTCATGGCGGATCTCGGCGTGGACGCGCTGCTCATCCTTCCGTTCACCACGGAGTTCTCGAAGCTGTCGCCCGCCGACTTCGTCGTCAAGGTCCTGGTCGACAAGCTGCACGCGCGCCTGGTCGTGGAGGGCCCCAACTTCCGCTTCGGCCACAAGGCCGCGGGCAACGTCGCCTTCCTGACCGAGCTCGGCGCCACGTACGACTACGAAGTCGACGTCATCGACCTGTTCGTGAGCGGCGAGGCCGGGGGCGGCGAGCCCTTCTCCTCGACTCTCACCCGGCGCCTGGTCGCCGAGGGCGACGTGGAGGGCGCGGCGGAGATTCTCGGCCGCCCGCACCGCGTCGAGGGCGTCGTCGTGCGTGGCGCGCAGCGCGGTCGCGAACTGGGCTTCCCCACCGCCAACGTGGAGACGCTGCCGCACACCGCGATCCCCGCAGACGGCGTCTACGCGGGGTGGCTGCACGCCCAGGGCGAGGCGATGCCCGCGGCGATCTCCGTCGGGACGAACCCGCAGTTCGACGGGACGGAGCGGACGGTCGAGGCGTACGCGATCGATCGCGTGGGACTCGATCTGTACGGCCTTCACGTGGCCGTGGACTTCCTCGCCTTCGTGCGCGGGCAGGCGAAGTTCGACTCGATCGACTCGCTGCTCGTCGCCATCGCGGACGACGTGAAGAAGGCCCGGGAGCTCATCGAGGCCGACTCCGACGGCGCCTCCCTGAAGTAGAGGGCCGGAAGCGGGACTTCACCCCCGGCCCCGTGCGCCTACAGGAGATGAGAGAGCGCGACGCTGTTGACCAGCGGGCCCTCGACGGTGGCTCCTTCGGTGATCAGTGACTCGACGGCGGGCAACGGGGGCGGGTTCGCGGCCGGATACGGTGCCGCCGCGGCTGGAGCGGTCATCGCGGTGACGGACAGGGCCAGGGCTGCGAGCAGGGTGAAGGCCAGGACGTGGCGACGATGACGCATGCGATCTCTGCTTTCTTCGGGTTCTTCGGGTTCTTCGGGTTCATTGAGATCTTGGGTTCTTGGGCTTGGGTGCTTCCGGTCGGTGGGGAGAGGTCGGGTTAGCCCACACGGGCGACGCGCGGGCCCCGGCATCCGACGACCCGTTCGTATGATCGTCAGTGACTTCCTGGACGTGCAGGGGTTACGCACGGTGAGCGGGCCGCGATCGGCGGACCCGCACACGCACGGTCCAAGGAGGCTGCAGTGAACGGCAGTTGGGTGCAGGCAACGTCACGTTGGGCGCTGGTCGCGGCGATGGCGGCGGTGCCGTCCGTCCTGAGCTCCGGCATGGCACACGCCGACGAGACGCACAAGAACTCGCACAACGCGCCCACGGTCGCTCTGATCAACACCGGCCAGATCGACGACCCGATGGAGGACGTGCTTGAGCACACCCTCAACTTCGGGGACGGGTACAGGTGGGACTGACGCACCCGGCCGTTCGTGGTCGTACCGTCCGTACTTGCGCGGTCCCGGGTGGCCGCGCAAGTACGTGACGATGCAAGGCTGTTCAGGCCGCGTGGGTCAAAGGGATCACGAGACCACAGGGATCACGAGGCCGCAGGGGTCACGAGGCCGTCATGGTGCGAGGCACGCCGCGCCCGGCACCTCGGAGGGGACGCCGGGGCTGGCCGGATCGACGAGCGAGGTGACGTCACCTGCCGCCTGTGCCACGCAGTCGACGGTCGCGACGGGGTCCGGGACGGCACTGGCGGGCACGGCGAGGGCCCCCAGCAGCGCGACGGCCCCGAGGATGACGGCGGCGGAACGGCGCATGGAAATCTCCTTCACTTCGGTGGAGTTGACTACGGTCCGTGAGTGTCTCGGACCTCTCTGTGACTCCCCACCGCTCATGCCTGATAGGCGCCGCATCACCCGTACGTGGCTGAGGTAACGATCCGTCACCACAGGACGTCGCCCCGCCCTCCCCTGACGGGACACAAACCTCGGTCAGAACCTCGGTCAGAACCTCGATCAGACGCCGGACGCGCTGACGTTGACCGCCGCCCAGTGGCACGCCACCTGCGTCTCGCCACCCCCGGACAGCACCGGCAGATCCTCCGTCCGGCAGCGGTCGGCGACCCCCGCCTGCTCCGCCTCGCCCGAAGCGAGGACCTGACAGCGCGCGTGGAACCGGCAGCCGCCCGGGATACGCGAGGGGTCCGGCGGCTCGCCGGTGAGGACCACGGGGTCGCCCGGCGCCTCCGGGAGAACGGACAACAGCGCCTGGGTATAAGGATGCTGAGGTGAGGTCAGGACCTCCTCCACCGTCCCCGTCTCGACGATCCGGCCCAGGTACATCACCGCGACGCGATCAGCGATGTTCCACGCGAGACCCAGGTCGTGTGTCACCACGAGGGCGGACAGGCCCAGTTCGTCGCGGAGCTTGAGCAGCAGGGCGAGGATCTCACCGCGTACGGAGGCGTCGAGCGAGGCCACCGGCTCGTCCGCGACGATCAGTTCGGGCTCGAGGACCAGCGCGCCCGCGATGACCACGCGCTGGCGCTGGCCGCCCGACAGCTCGTGTGGATAGCGCAGGAAGAACCGCTCCGGCGGCCGAAGCCCGGCCCGTGACAGGGCGTCGGCGACCGTGGCCTGCTCGTCGCCCCCGTAGCCATGGATGCGCAGGCCCTCCGCCACGGCCTCGTACACCGTGTGACGGGGGTTCAGGGAGCCGCTGGGGTCCTGGAGCACCAGCTGGACCCGCTTGCGGTACGCCTTCAGGGCGCGGCCCGAGTAGTCGAGCGGCTTGCCGCCGAAGGTCACCTTGCCGGAGGTGGGCGTCACCAGACCGAGCAGGGAACGGGCCAGGGTCGTCTTGCCGCAGCCCGACTCGCCGACCAGGGCCACGATCTCGCCCGGCTTGATGTCGAGGTCGACGCCGTCCACGGCACGCGCGGGCGGTGCGCCGCGGCGGCCGGGGAACGTGATGTGCAGGTCGCCCGCCGACAGCAGGGGCTCAGCGGACAGCAGGGTGTCGTCGGTGGTCATGCGTCGCTGCTCCTCGGTGCGTGATCTGTCGGTGCTCACGGCGTACGCTCCGCCGTCGCCGGTGCCGAAGTCGGCTGCGCCGGGAGCTGCGCGCCCGCGTGCACGCACGCCGCGCGGTGCCGGGGGCCCGCGTCCCGCAGCGCCTGGTCCTCCGTGGTGCAGGAGTCGAGGGCGACCGGGCAGCGCGGGTGGAACGTGCAGCCCGTGGGGAGCAGGGACGGATCCGGCGGGTCGCCGGGCAGGCCGCGCGGGGCGAAGCGGGACGCCGTGTCGCCGATGCGCGGGAAGGCCGCGGAGAGGGCCTGTCCGTACGGGTGCTGGGCGTTCTCGTAGACCTCGGAGGCCGGGCCCTCCTCGACGACGCGGCCCGCGTACATCACCGCGAGCCGGTCGCAGGTGTCGGAGAGCACCGCGAGGTCATGGCTGATCATGATCAGGCCCAGGTCCTGCTCGGCCACCAACTGCTCGATGAGGCGCAGGATCTGCGCCTGGATCATCACGTCCAGGGCCGTCGTCGGCTCGTCGGCGATGATCAGGCGCGGATCGCAGGCGAGCGCCATCGCGATCATCACGCGCTGGCGCTGCCCGCCCGACAGCTCGTGCGGATAGGCCTCCGCGCGGGCGGCCGGCAGACCCACCTGTTCGAGCAGCTCACCGGCCTTCTTCTTCGCCCCCGCCTGGGTCGCCTTCTTGTGCAGCAGGATCGGCTCGGCGATCTGGTCGCCGATGCGGTGCACGGCGTTCAGCGAGTGCATCGCGCCCTGGAAGACGATCGAGGCGCCCGCCCAGCGGACCGCGCGGACCTGGCCCCACTTCATGGTGAGGACGTCCTCACCGTCTAGCAGGACCTCGCCGGTCACCTTCGTACCGGCGGGCAGCAGCCGCAACAGGGCGAGCGCCAGCGTCGACTTGCCGCAGCCGGACTCGCCCGCGACGCCCAGCTTCTGGCCCGCGTCGACCGAGAGGTTCACGCCGCGCACGGCGGCCGCCCCGGACGCGTACGTCACTTCGAGATTTCTTACGTCGAGCAGGCGCTGTTCCGGCGCTTTGGTCTCTGTCACGTCGGTCTCCGCCACGTCCGTCTCCGTCACCTTGTCCGAACCACTCAACGGGAGACCCCTAGCCTGGGGTTGAGCACGGACTCCACGGCGCGCCCGCACAGCGTGAACGCGAGGGCCACGACGGCGATGGCGAGTCCGGGCGGTGCGAGGTACCACCAGTTGCCCGCGCTGACAGCGCCCGCCTCGCGCGCGTCCTGGAGCAGTCCGCCCCAGGAGACGACGGTCGGGTCGCCGAGGCCGAGGAACGCGAGCGTGGCCTCGGTCAGGATGGCGTTCGAGATGACGAGAGTGGTCTGCGCGAGCACCAGCGGCATGACGTTGGGCAGGACGTGCCGGCCCATGACATGGCCGTGGCCGCCGCCGAGGGCCTGCGCCCGTTCGATGTAAGGGCGGGACTCCACGGCCAGGGTCTGCGCGCGGACGAGCCGCGCGGTCGTCGGCCAGGTGGTCACGCCGATCGCCAGAATGATCGTCCAGATGGACTTGGACATCACCGAGGCGAGCGCGATGGCGAGCACCAGCGTCGGCATCACCAGGAACCAGTCGGTGACCCGCATGATGACGGTGGAGTACCAGCCCTTGAAGTGTCCGGCGGTGATCCCCACGACCGTGCCGATGGCCACCGAGAGCACGGCGGCGAGCAGCCCGACGGTGAGCGAGATCCGCGCGCCCCACACGAGCAGGCCGAGCAGATCGCGCCCGAACTGATCGGTGCCCAGCGGGAATTCACCGCTCGGCGACTCCATCGGCTTGCCCGGCGCGTCGGTCACGCTCTGCGCGTCCGCGCCCACCAGAAGCGGCGCGAATACGGCGACGAGCGCGATGACGACGAGCGCGGCGAGCCCGAAGAGACCGGCCCGGTGCGTGCGGTACTCCCGCCAGAAGCGGGCGACGGAGTGCCGTCTGCGGGTCCAGGCGAGGGCCCGGGGGCTCTTCGCGACCGGGACCTCGGGGGCCTCGGGCTTGGTTGCTTCGGTCGTCATCGGCCCACCCTCGGGTCGAGCAGCGGATAGATCACGTCGGCCAGGGTGTTCATCAGGATCACCGCGGCGGCGAACACGAAGAACAGACCCTGCACGAGGGGCAGGTCGGGCACGCTGAGCGCGGCGTAGAAGAGCCCGCCGAGCCCCGGCCAGGAGAAGACGGTCTCGACGAGGATCGCGCCCGCCACCACCGTGCCGAGGTTCACGAACATCAGCGTGACCGTGGGCAGCATCGCGTTCGGGACGGCATGACGGCGACGTACGAGATCGTCCCGAAGACCCTTGGCGCGCGCGGTGGTCAGATAGTCGCTGCCCATCTCGTCGAGCAGGGAGGACCGCATCACGAGGAGCGTCTGCGCGTATCCCACCGCCACCAGGGTGATGACGGGGAGCACCATGTGGTGCGCGACGTCGATGATGTACGCGATGCCTGTCTCACCCCCCGATTCGAGCCCGCCGGTCGGGAAGAGACCGGGGATCGGGCCGACCCCCACCGAGAAGGTGATGATGAGAAGAAGGCCGAGCCAGAAGGACGGCACGGAGTAGAGGGTGAGCGCCAGGCCGGTGTGGACGCGGTCCCCGAGCCCTCCGTTGCGCCAGGCCGTGCGGGTGCCGAGCCAGATGCCGATGAGGGTGTAGAGGACGAACGCGGTGCCGGTGAGCAGGAGCGTCGCGGGCAGCGCGTCGGTGATCTTCTCCATCACCGGGGTGTGGAACTGGTACGAGGTGCCGAAGTCGCCGGTCAGGGCATTGCCGCAGTAGTCGAAGAACTGCGTCATGACCGGCTGGTCGAGGCCGAACTCCTTGCGCATCGCGTCCAGCTGTTCGGACGATACGCGCTTTCCGCCCGTCATCTGCTTCACCGGGTCACCCGGGATGAGCCGGAACAGGAAGAAGCTGGTGACGAGGACGGCGAACAGCGAGACGGCGGCGCCGCCCAGCTTGCCCGCCACGTACTGGAGATAGGCGCGGGTGCCCGGGGCCCGGGGGCCGCGGGCCGACGGCCCGGCGAAAACCGGGTCGTCGGTCGCCGCGGTGCCCTCGGTGTCGAGCAGTGCGGGATTGCTGTCAGCGGTCATGCGTTACTCGCGGTCCTCTGCGGTCGAACGGCGGCGCAGGGCGAACAGGACTCCACCGCCGACGAGCACCACCGCGGCGGCGGCGATACCGATGATGACACCGGTCGAGCTTCCATCCTTGGAGGAACTCTTCCCATCCGCGGGCTCCGCCGACCACCAGGACCAGTAACCGTCCTGGCCGTAGATGTTGCCCGCGGCCGTCGGCATGGTGGTGATGGACTTGATCTGGTCGGTGCGGTAGGCCTCTACGGCATTCGGGTACGCGAGGATGTTCATGTATCCGGAGTCGTAGAGCCAGGACTGCATTTCCTTGACGGTCTCGGCGCGCTTGGCCGGGTCGTACTCGGCCAGCTGCTTGTTGTAGAGCTCGTCGTACTTCTTGTCGCAGATGAAGTTGTCGGTCGCGGCGCTCTCCTTGGCCTTTACCGGGAGCGCGTTGCAGGCGTGGATGCCGAGCACGAAGTCCGGGTCGGGGTTGACCGACCAGCCGTCGAACGCGAGATCGTACTCACCGGCGTACCAGGGCACGGACACGTCGTCGAGACAGTTGACCTTGAGCCCGATGCCGAGCTCCCCCCACCACTCCTTCAGATACTTGCCGACGGCCTTGTCGTTCGGGTCGGTGGCGTGACACAGGATGCGGAAGTCGAGCGGCTTCCCGTCCTTGCCGACGCGCTTGCCGTCGCCGTTCTTCTTGTAGCCCGCGTCGTCGAGGAGTTGGGCCGCCTTCTTGGGGTCGTACGCCAGCTTCTGCTCGGCCGAGGGCTTCCACGCGTAGTCCGCGAAGCGCGGCGGGATGTACCCCTCGCCCTCTACGGCCTGCCCCTGGAAGACCTTGTCGACGAGTGCCTCGCGGTCGACGGAGAGGAAGAGCGCCTGACGGACCTTCTTGTCCAGGAGGGCCGGATGGCCGTCACCGAACTTCTTGCCGTCGCGGGTCTTGGCGCCGGGGTTGGTGGCGATGGCGAAGAAGCGCCGCCCTGGCCCTTCGTTCACCTTCACGTTCTCCGTGCCCTTGAGCTCGGAGGCCTGGGCCGGGGTGAGGGCGGGCTGGCCGGCCACGAAGGAGACCTCGCCCTTCTTGAGTGCCGCGACGGCCGCGTCCTGGTCCTTGTACGTCTTGAAGACCACCTCGTCGAACTTGGGCGCGCCGCGCCAGAAGTTCTTGTTGGCCTTCAGCTTCACGTACTGGTCGGTCTTGTAGTCGGTGAGGACGAAGGGTCCGTTCCCGACGATGGGGAACTTCTTGTCGTTGTTGAACTTGGAGATGTCCCCGACCTTCTCCCAGACGTGCTTGGGAACGATCGGCACGTCGAGGGCGGCCATCGTGGCCTGCGGCTTCTTCAGCTCGACGACCAGCTCGGTGGGGCTGGGGGCGGTCACCTTCTTGAAGTTGGCGACGAAGCCGGAGTTGGCGGTGGCGGTGCCCTGCTTGGACATCAGCTTGTTGAACGTCCAGGCCGCGTCCTCGGCGGTCGCCTTCTTGCCGTCCGACCACTTGGAGTCGTCCCGGATGGTGTACGTCCAGGTCAGCTTGTCGGCAGAGGGCTCCCACTTGGTGGCGAAGCCCGGGATCGCGTGGTTGTCCTTGGCGTCGTAGTTCGTCAGGTACTCGTTGGTGAGGCGCAGGATGCTGGTGCTGAGCAGCCGCTGGGCGAGGAACGGGCTGAGCGAGTCGACGCTCTGGGCCACGGCGACGGTCAGGGTCTCCTTGCCGTCCGCCTTTGCCTCGGCCTGTTCCGGGGCCGGGTTGAGGGGGCTGGCAAGGCCTGCGGTGAGGGTGAGGGCGCCGGTGGCGGCTGCCAGGAGGAGACGGAGGCGCGGTGGAGTCTTCGGGGGCGCCTTGGTGGTGCGGCGGGACCGTGTTCTGCCGTGCTGATCTTGTGTGTCCATGGGTCGGTGACCTCGCGTCATCGCTCGCGCAGAGATGGCTAGTTGATCAAGGAACGTCAGCTGGTGATGTGTGTTTACCAGCGCCAGTCTGCGTCAGTCAACGGCAGGTGAACCCCATGTGGCCTGCGGAAATAACGAGTTGACGCGGATTTCATCCGCATTGGTCAAGACCTGTGAAGCGTGGCTGGTCGGGGGGTGATGGTGGGGGGAGGGGCAGGTGGGGGAGGGCGTCGCCATTCGGGGAGGGGCGAGCTGCGGGTAATCCGGTGGGTGGACGGGAAAGTTTGTTCGTCAAAGCTTGTTCGTCAGCGGAAGCTGCGGGCGACGGGAAACGGACTGGGCCCGCACCAGGAGTCGGTGCGGGCCCAGTTGGGGGTCGACGGAGGGGAAGGCTACTGCTGAGGCGCTTCCGGTGCAGGTGGCTGCGGTTGCGGCTGCGGTTGCGGCTGATACGGCGCTCCGGGCTGGAACGGCTGCCCAGGCTGAACGGGCGGCGGGGCCTGCCCACCCTGAGGCTGACCGGGAGGCATCTGCCCCGGCTGCTGCGGCTGACCCTGCGGCGCCTGGAACGGCTGCCCCGGCCCGGGAGTCGCGGGCGCCTGCGGCGGGGCGGCGTTCTGCCACCCCTGCGGAGCCCCTGGCTGCTGGGGGTAGGGCTGCCCGCCGGGCTGGGGCTGCTGGGGCTGCGGGGGCTGCTGAGGAGAGTAAGGCTGCTGGGGAGCCTGCCCCGGATGCGGCGCCTGCCCAGGATGTGGAGCCTGCCCCGGATGCGGCGCCTGCCCAGGCACGGGCTGACCCTGACCGGGGTAGGCCCCCTGGCCAGGCAGGGGCGGAGCCACCACCGGCGGCGGATTGCCGTCGGAAGTCCAGAGCCCCTGCTGCTGCTGAGCCCGCACGAAGTCCTCGGCGACCATCGCCGAGAGATTGAAGTACGCCTCCCGCACCTTCGGCCGCATCATGTCGAGATCGACCTCGGCCCCGGCGGCAAGATGCTCGTCGAAGGGAATGACGACAACGCCCCGACACCGGGTCTCGAAGTGCGACACGATGTCGTCGACCTTGATCATCTTCCCGGTCTCGCGCACCCCCGAGATGACGGTGATGGAACGCGAGACAAGGTCGGCGTACCCGTGCGCGGACAGCCAGTCCAACGTCGTGGACGCACTGCTCGCGCCGTCCACGGAGGGCGTGGAGATAATGATCAGCTGATCGGCGAGATCGAGAACCCCTCGCATGGCGCTGTAGAGCAGCCCCGTACCCGAGTCGGTCAGGATGATCGGGTACTGCTTCCCCAGTACGTCGATGGCGCGCCGATAGTCCTCGTCGTTGAAGGTGGTGGACACGGCCGGATCGACGTCATTGGCGATGATCTCGAGCCCGGACGCGGCCTGCGAGGTGAAGCGCCGAATGTCCATGTACGAGTTGAGGTACGGGATCGCCTGGACGAGGTCACGAATGGTGGCCCCGGTCTCGCGGCGCACGCGGCGCCCGAGCGTACCGGCGTCGGGGTTGGCGTCGATGGCAAGGATCTTGTCCTGCCGCTCGGTGGCGAGAGTGGACCCGAGCGCGGTGGTGGTCGTGGTCTTGCCGACGCCACCCTTGAGGCTGATGACGGCGATGCGGTAGCAGGACAGAACCGGAGTCCGGATCAGCTCCAACTTCCGCTGCCGCTCGGCCTCTTCCTTCTTGCCGCCGATCTTGAACCGCGACCCGCCGGCCGCGGGCCGACTGCTCTTGGCCTTCGGCTTGGTGTTACGGAGCAGCCGGTCGGAGGAGAGCTCGACGGCCGCGGTGTAACCGAGCGGAGCCCCGGGGTTGGTCCGCTCCCGCTGATCGTGCTGCACGGCCTGCGGCCAGGCGGCACCGGTGCGGGGGTCGATGGGCGGCTGAGGCTGGCCCGGGGGCTGAGCTTGGGGCTGGGGCTGCGCTTGGGCCTGAGGCGGAGCTTGGGGCTGCTGCTGGGCCGGGAGCGGCGGCTGTTGCTGCTGCGGCGGCTGCGACTGCTGCGGCTGTACGGGAGCAGGCGGCTGTTGTTGCTGCGGCGGCTGCGGCTGCTGCGCTACGGCGGGCGGGAGCGGCTGCTGGGCGGCCTGGGGTGCGGGCGGCTGCGGGAAGCCGTAACTGCCTTGCGGGGCGGGGTAGTTGGGGTTGCCCGGGGCCGGTGTCGGGGCTGGGGCGCCTTGCTGGGGGAACCCGTAGCTGCCCTGCTGTGAAGGCGGGGCAGGAGCCGGAGCAGGCGCCGGAGCGGGGGCCTGCGGGAACCCATAACCAGCAGGCGGAACAGGCGCTTCAGGGGCGGGGGCGGAGGCGGGAGTGGGAGCAGGGGCCGGAGCAGGCACCCCGGCCTGCGGGAACCCGTACCCACTCGGAGGCGCCGGCGGAGTATCGGCAACCGGCGCGGGCGGAACCGGAGAGGGGGCCACGGGCCCGGTGGGCGAGGGCCAAGCCGGAGGCGCCTGCTGCTGTACGGGCGCGGGGTCGGGCGCAGGCGCGGGCTGAGCCTGCTGCGGCACCGGCGGCTGCACGGGCTCGGCAGCCGGCGTCGGCTCCGCGGGCTGGACAGGGACGGGCCACTGCGGCGCCGAGGTGGGCGCGGCGGGCTGGAAGGCGGGCGGCAGCGGCGGCAGCCCACCGTTCGGCGCGGGCGGCGGAGTCCAGGAGGGCGGCACGGAGTCCTGGACTTCGTCGACGGGCAGGGCAGGCACGGCGTCCTGAGGAACAGCGTCGTCAGGAGCGGCATCCTGCGGAACGGCATCACGGATCTCGTCCGCGACATCGAACGTGTCGGAAGCGTCGGAGCCATCGGCACCATCGACATCGACGTCCGAGTCCTCATCGTCCGACGACTCATCGACGTCCGCGTCCGGTTCAGACGCTTCGGCAGGCTCACCAGAAGGCGGGAGGTCGTAGGAGCTGTCGTCGGAGGAGACATCAGCGTCGGCAACGCCGTCATCACCGGACTCATCCAAGTCCAAGTCCAAGTCCAATTCCGAGTCTGCGTCCGAATCCGAATACGAATCCGAATCCGATTCAGAGCCCGAGCCCGAGCCCGAGGATGACGAGGAGGCAAGCTCACCCTCTTCGACATCAGCAGCGACATCATCGACACCGTCTACGTGATCTGCGTGATCGACATCGTCCCGCGGAGCCTCCGCGGCGGCTCGCTCCTCGATCTCCCGCTTCAGAGCGCCGGCGGAGAACCGCATGGTGGCGCCACTCTCAAGATCGCCACTGCTCTCGGCAAGGGGCTCAACGACAGGGGCAGGCGCGGAGGGCCCGGCCTCATGCCCCGGTTCCGGCTCCGGCTCCGATTCCGGCTCCGCCGGAACCTCAGGCTTAGGAACGACACCAGTCACATGCACGGAGGAGGCAACACCAGCAACGGCACCACTCCAGTCGGAAGCACCCCCGGAAGGAGCCTCCCCCTCAGGAGCGGCCGGAGCCGGAGAAGGGGCAGGAGCCGCAGCCGCAGAAGAAGCAGGCGCAGCCCAATCCGCATCCGGCCGTGCATCCGGCCGAGCCTGCGGCTGAAACCCGCTCCCCACAGGCAGCTTCGGCACAGCAGTAGGCAGCCCGACCGGCGGAGCCGGAGGCTCAGGAGCAACGGGCGGAGCGGCAGGCTCCGCAGAAGGCACAGCCGTAGGCGGAGGGACAGGGGGAGTGGCAGGCGAAGAAGCCGGCGCGGACGCGGGCGAGGAGGGCGACGCAGAGGGAGTCTCCCCCGCACTGCCGGACGCATTCTGCGTATACCAGGCAGGCGGGGCGTAGTCGATGGTGAACTCGCCCGTCGTCTCGGCAGCGGACTCCGCGTCGGACTGATCATCGACGGGTGTGTCCCAGCCCCCGCGGATCTCGTCCCGATCGCTGTTCACAATGCCTCCTGGTGTGGTCGAGCACCCTCGTGCCGTGGTGGGGGGCGACCGTTCCTGTCGTCCGATCCGCCTTGGCTCTCCCCGTTGTGGACGCGCACGACCCACTCGTGGGTTCTGGCGTCGCGCCCAGTCCCAGCCTAATCACCAAAAGCACCAGCACGGCAGGGCAGCCCACCCCACGAATGCTGTCCATTGCGTCACGCTCCCCGGGGGAGTGATCCACGTATCCGAAACGGTGACGGACAAACCACCCAACAAGTGACGAGTAGCCGCTAATTCGCGAGGTCACCCGACGATGCGTCGCACCGACCGCTCCCTCTGCGGCACACCCAACAATCCGGTCTCGACGCCCGCGATCAGCAAGCGACCTGCCCGGCCCCCTGCAGGCTCTCTGCCGGACACTTGGCGGGCGACCCGCACCCCACGCCCCGGCAGAGCATGCGCCTTCTGAGCTTGAGTGGGGGAACTCCTGTCCTGTGGCACGGAGTTGGCCGCGTTTGGGCCTGTGCGATGAATCAACGGTCCGGGCGTCCACGTACGATCACTTGCCTCCCCTCCCCGGAGCCGCCACATGGTCGGCTGCTGGCCTCATGCTGCTGCCTCCTCACCGGCTCCTCACCGACGTAGACAAGGACCTCGACACGTGAGCTTCGGCCCGCCTCCTTCTTCCTTCACCCAGTCCACGCTGGCGGCGGACGGGGCTCGCAGGAATCGTCGGAGGCGGCTGGTCGGCGTCTTGGTCGCTGTCGTCGTCGCTGTGCTGTGCGCCGGTGGTGGGTTCCTCTGGTTCGGGACCGGCGGCTCGACACCGGACGACGAGAAACCGGACACCACCCCGCAGGGCCGTCTCGACGTCAGGGAGACGGTCGAGGAGCCGCCCGCGACCGCGAAGGGCCAGATGGCCTTCCGGTTCTCCGTCGACGACATGAGCCCCGGCGAGCAGTACGAGACGCCGGGCACGTGGGCGACGGACAAGATCCTTGCCAAGGGCATCAACAGAACGCTCGTGGGCTTCAAGATGGGCGATGACGCGAGCACGGGTGACGAGACCTGGAGAACGCCACTCGCCGGTCCCATCTGTGGGGTGACCCGTCATGTGACCGTGGAAGGGCGCACGGCGGTGCTCCACAGATCCAAGAACGATCCCGAGGCACTGTGCAATCACGTCGCCTTCGTCGACATCGACACAGGGGAGAAGGTCTGGGAGAAGGAGTTCCCGACGTCCGAGAACATCTTCGGGCAGGACGCGACGAGCGTCTCGATGACGCGCGGCACCGTCGCTGTGACGTGGGGCAACGGCTCGGCGGCGTACGACATGGACACAGGGGACCGCCTGTGGAAGAAGAAGAGCGTCTCGGACTGCGATCACCAGGGCCTGGCAGGTGGCCGCGGTCTGCTCTTGGTGTTGTCCTGTTCCCACACCAAGGACGTGACGTACCAGGTGCAGAAGCTGAACCCTCGTACCGGCTACGCGACGTGGACGTACCAGGTCTCCGATGGTGTCAAGGGCGTCAATCTGCTGTCGGCCGAGCCCGCGGTCGTTGCTCTGGCCGCGGGCGACAACGACGTGACGCACCTGATCTCCCTCGACGACCACGGAAAGCGACGCGCGACCATCGGGCTGGAAGACGGTCGCTATGTCGTCAACTGCTTTACCGCGACGGGCTCCCATGCGGTCGACGACTGCCCCTCGACGGTGGTCAGTGACGACCAGGTCTTCGTCATGAGCCGTGAGGACCCGCACGGCGACATGATCAACAACGCGAATCGCATCGTGTCGTTCGACCTAGGGACGGGCAAGACCGTCAAGAAGTTCGAGTCGGGGAACGATCAGTTGCTCTATCCGCTGCGGATGAGCGGTGACCAGCTCCTCGCGTACCGGGAGAGCAGCGACCACATCTCGCCGATGGGAGTGGTGAGTCTGGACCCGCGGACCGGCAAGGAGACCCCGTACTTCTTCTTCGGCCTGCCCGTCGAGGGCTGGACGCTCGCCAGCATTGAACTGAGCGACATCGTCGTCCAGGATGGGCGGATCTTCTTCGGCAGCAGGCGGGCCTCAGGCCCCAGTGCCGAAAAGAAGAAGGAATGGTCGTGGCTGGTCATCGGCATCGAGGGCGCGAAGCGGTAGATCCGCACGGACTCTGGCGGGAGTGGGCCGCTGGCCGCTGCGGCCTCGGTCAGCCCGCGTCCTGGCCGCCCTCGCGCGGCGCAGGCTCAAGATCGAATTCCCCGTCCCGGGCTCCGAGCACGAAGGCCTGCCACTCCGCGTCCGTGTACCGCAGCACCGTCTCGGGCTCGAGCGAGGACCGCATGGCCACGGCGCCGTCCGGCAGGTATGCGATCTCGACCCGCTCCTCGTGTGTCTCGGTGCCCGGTGCGCTGTGCCACTCCACGCCGGAGATGTCGAGAGCGTAAAGCTCGTTCTTCTCGCGCTCCTTGCGAGCCTTGACGTCCTCGTCCTGTGCCTCGGCCATGGCGCAACGGCCCCTTCCAGATGAGCGAACCAACCGTCGGCTCAGCCTACTTGGCAGGCCGGAAGGTACGCAGCCCAATGACCTCGCCACCAGGGGTCCCGGCCTCGGCCTCGCAAACCCTGAACAGAGGGTGGCGGAAGCGCGGAGATAAGGTGACGCGCGCATCACGCGGAACCTGAACCAGGGGGTATTCAAGGTGAGTTCGCCAGCTGTGGCCGGCTCGTACCAGGGCCACTGTCGTCGTGTCCGACGACCCTTCCGGCGGCCGGTCGCCCCGTTGAACTTGTGGGTCGCGACCAACCTTCGATGTCAGAAAGGCTCTGCAGCGTGAGCTCCGGCCCCACCCCTTCCCCCTTCACCCAGTCCGTCCTGAGCGCGGACGAGGCGAACAAGAAGCGCCGTATGAGGGCGCTGGCCGTCCTGCTGGCAGTAGTGGTCCTGTCCACGGGCGGCGGCATCCTCTTGGCGGCCGCCGACGACGATCAGCAACAGTCGAAGAAGCCGACTGTCGTCCGGCAGGCACCGGACGAAATCCGGGACACGGTGGAGAAGGCCCCGCGAAATCCTGAGGGCAGCCTCGCCGTCGACTACAACGAGAAAGAGTTCAAGAAGAGGTTCGGGCGCGAGTCCGTGTACGCGCCCGGTGCGTGGGCGACGGACAAGAACTTCGTCAGAGGGACCGGCAGCACACTCAAGGGCTTCAAATTCGGCACGTTCGAGGAGGACTGGTCCACCGAGTTGACCGGGCCGATATGCGACACCACGCGCCATGTCACCGCCGATGGACGCACGGCCCTACTCCTTCAGGAACGTGAGGACAAAGGGGCTAAGGGCGACGACGGCAAGGCCAAGGGCGAAGGCAAGAAGGACAAGGACAAGAAGGGCAAGGGCAAGGGCAAGGGCAAGAAGGGCAAGGGCAAGGGCAAGAAGGGCAAGGGCAAGGGCAAGAAGGGCAAGGGCAAGAAGGGCAAGGGCAAGGACGTCCCGGCCGGCGACCCGGACAAGTACTCCTGCAACCAACTGGCCTTCTTCGACCTGAACACCGGCAAGAAGCTGTGGCAGGTGAAGCTGCCCGACGCCAAGGGAGCGTTCGCGCCGAACACCAACGTGACCATGACGCGTGGCACGGTCGCCGTGGCATGGGGCCATGGCTCGGTCGCGTACGACATGAAGCGCGGTCGGGAGCTGTGGACGAGTTCGGCTTCGGCGGAGTGTCAGGATCTGGGCTTCGCTGGAGGGCGAGACCTCCTCGCCCTGACCCAGTGCGGGGATGCCGAGGAGCCCCGGTTCAAGGTCCAGAAAGTGATCCCCGGGACAGGCAAGCCGGAGTGGACGTACAAGGTGGCTCGTGGGGTCGAGCGCGTCTACTTGGTGTCGTCCGACCCTGCGGTGCTGGCCGTCTCGACCGCAGAGTCCACGGTGACGGACTTGATCACTCTCGATGAGCGAGGCGAGTACCGGGCCACGATCGACATGCCGGAAGGCCGCTTCATCGACAATTGCCACAAGCCGCTCTTCGGGGCTGTGGAGACATGCGACTCGATCGTGGTCGGGCGGAAGCAGCTGTTTCTGGCTACCGCCGAGGGGGCGGACGCGGACAGCTGGATCGTCTCGTACGACCTCGGTACCGGGAAGACCGTCAAAAAATTCGACTCGAAGGCGAATCGCCCGATGTATCCCTTGCGGGTGAGCGGCGGCAAGCTGCTCGCGTTCCGGCCGAGCGGCGATGGCGTGGCACCGGCCGCCGTGGTGAGTCTGGACCCGCGTACAGGCGAGGAGATCCCGTACCTGCTCTTCGGGATGCCGGACCGCATCATGATGGAGGATCCGGCGGAGAACGAGATCATCGTCGAGCACGGCCGGGTCTTCTTCGCCCCCAAGGAACTGTCCGCGGTGGACAGCGGCCCCTGGGAGGGGATGGCCTTCGGCGCGCTGGGGATCGAAAGGGCCTGACACGAGGGCCTGACGCGAGGGGCCTGTCCTGCGGCAAGCCTGAACCGCTGCGGGGGTCCGGACCGGAGCCCTGTCAGACCTCCACAAGCAGACTGGTACCCTGTGTAGCGGCCGTATGTGTACGCGTCCCCGGACCCCCTCCACGAGGACCTGGAGACAGCGCCCAGCGGACCTCGCCTCCCGAGTTATGGAAGCTCCCCTGCGATTTAGACCAGGGGCACTCGGTGGCCACGAAAAGACTACGAGGAGTAAGCGTGTCGCTCGACGCCGCTACGAAGAAGCAGATCATGACCGAGTTCGGCCAGAAGGAGGGCGACACCGGCTCCCCCGAGGTCCAGGTCGCCATGCTCTCCCGCCGGATCTCGGACCTGACCGAGCACCTCAAGACCCACAAGCACGACCACCACTCCCGTCGTGGTCTGCTGATCCTGGTCGGTCAGCGTCGCCGTCTGCTGCAGTACCTGGCCAAGAAGGACATCAAGCGCTTCCGTGCGCTGGTGGACCGTCTGGGCATCCGTCGCGGTGCGGCAGGCGCCAAGTAAGACTCGTGAAGATCGTGAAGGGAGCGGTTCCCACGCAAGAGGGGACCGCTCCCTTTGCTGTATCCAAGCGTGCCGTACGTGATGTAAGTGGTGTACGCATGCTGGATGTGCGCATGCTCTACATGCGAAGTGTCACCAGCGCTTTGTAGTCTGGTCGCACAACGTCATAGACAACGTCATACGCACACCCCATACCGGACTGGGCAGAATCGGACTGCACGGTTCGGAGACGTAACGGCGTCGCACATGGCGACGAGACGACGTCAACCGAACGAGGAGAAGCGCACCTCAAGGAAAGCCGCCGCCGGTCCTCGGTAGTGGCCCCCGGGGTCAGCGTGACGTCCCAGAGATGTCGCGAGACCCCCGGGAGCTTCGATCGAAGACCGGCCCGCACCAGTAGGAGCGCTTCTCCGCCACCGTCCCCGTGCCACACGGGCCAAGGGGACGAAAGACGACAAGTAACGGAGAAAACGCTAGTGGAGAACGAGACCCACTACGCCGAGGCTGTTATCGACAACGGCACTTTCGGCACCCGCACCATCCGCTTCGAGACGGGCCGCCTGGCCAAGCAGGCCGCAGGCTCCGCCGTCGCGTACCTGGACGACGACACCATGGTGCTGTCGGCCACCACCGCTTCCAAGCGGCCCAAGGACCAGCTCGACTTCTTCCCCCTGACGGTGGACGTCGAGGAGCGGCAGTACGCCGCGGGCAAGATCCCTGGCTCCTTCTTCCGCCGTGAGGGTCGGCCCTCCGAGGACGCGATCCTCACCTGCCGCCTGATCGACCGGCCGCTGCGTCCTTCCTTCAAGAAGGGTCTGCGCAACGAGATCCAGATCGTCGAGACGATCATGGCGCTCAACCCCGACCACCTGTACGACGTGGTCGCGATCAACGCCGCCTCCTGCTCCACGCAGCTGGCCGGCCTGCCCTTCTCGGGCCCGATCGGCGGCACGCGTGTCGCGCTGATCAAGGGCCAGTGGGTCGCCTTCCCGACGCACACCGAGCTCGAGGACGCCGTCTTCGACATGGTGGTCGCCGGTCGCGTCCTCGAGGACGGCGACGTCGCGATCATGATGGTCGAGGCCGAGGCCACCGAGAAGACCATCCAGTTGGTGAAGGACGGCGCCGAGGCCCCCACCGAGGAGGTCGTCGCCGCCGGTCTCGAGGCCGCGAAGCCCTTCATCAAGGCGCTCTGCAAGGCCCAGTCGGACCTCGCCGCCAAGGCCGCCAAGCCCACCGGCGAGTTCCCGGTCTTCCTGGACTACCAGGACGACGTCCTGGAGGCCCTGACCGCCGCCGTGAAGTCGGAGCTCTCCCAGGCGCTGACCATCGCCGGCAAGCAGGAGCGCGAGACCGAGCTCGACCGCATCAAGGAGATCGCCTCCGAGAAGCTGCTCCCGCAGTTCGAGGGCCGCGAGAAGGAGATCTCCGGTGCGTACCGCGCGCTGACCAAGAAGCTGGTCCGCGAGCGCGTCATCAAGGACAAGGTCCGCATCGACGGCCGTGGCCTGACCGACATCCGTACGCTCGCGGCCGAGGTCGAGGCCATCCCGCGCGTGCACGGCTCGGCGCTGTTCGAGCGTGGCGAGACCCAGATCCTGGGCGTCACCACCCTCAACATGCTCCGCATGGAGCAGCAGCTCGACACCCTCTCCCCGGTGACGCGCAAGCGCTACATGCACAACTACAACTTCCCGCCGTACTCGGTCGGCGAGACCGGCCGCGTCGGTTCGCCCAAGCGCCGCGAGATCGGCCACGGCGCGCTCGCCGAGCGCGCGATCGTGCCGGTGCTCCCCTCGCGCGAGGACTTCCCGTACGCGATCCGTCAGGTCTCCGAGGCCCTCGGTTCGAACGGCTCGACGTCCATGGGCTCGGTCTGCGCCTCGACGATGTCGCTGCTCAACGCCGGTGTGCCGCTGAAGGCCGCCGTCGCAGGTATCGCCATGGGTCTGATCTCCCAGGAGATCGACGGTCAGACGCACTACGTCGCCCTCACCGACATCCTCGGTGCGGAGGACGCGTTCGGTGACATGGACTTCAAGGTCGCCGGTACGAAGCAGTTCGTGACCGCGCTCCAGCTCGACACCAAGCTCGACGGCATCCCCGCCTCGGTCCTGGCCGCCGCGCTGAAGCAGGCCCGTGACGCGCGTCTGCACATCCTGGACGTCATGAACGAGGCGATCGACGTTCCGGACGAGATGTCCCCGAACGCGCCGCGCATCATCACGGTCAAGATCCCGGTGGACAAGATCGGTGAGGTCATCGGCCCGAAGGGCAAGATGATCAACCAGATCCAGGAGGACACCGGCGCCGACATCACGATCGAGGACGACGGCACCATCTACATCGGTGCCGCCGACGGACCGGCCGCCGAGGCCGCCCGCGCCACGATCAACGGCATCGCCAACCCGACCATGCCGGAGGTCGGCGAGCGCTACCTGGGCACCGTCGTGAAGACGACGACCTTCGGCGCGTTCGTGTCCCTGCTCCCGGGCAAGGACGGTCTGCTGCACATCTCGCAGATCCGCAAGCTCGCCGGCGGCAAGCGCGTGGAGAACGTCGAGGACGTCCTCGGTGTGGGCCAGAAGGTCCAGGTCGAGATCGCCGAGATCGACTCCCGCGGCAAGCTCTCCCTCATCCCCGTGGTCGAGGGCGAAGAGGGCGACGACGACACGAAGGACGACACCGACAAGTGACGTCGCGTAGCACCACGACGACGGCCCGCCCCTCTTCGGAGGGGCGGGCCGTCGCCCGTACCCAAACCCTCCTCAAGGGCAAGGACGGCATCGGCACGGTCCGCCGTACGACGCTGCCGGGCGGCCTGCGCGTCGTCACCGAGACCCTGCCATCCGTACGCTCCGCGACCTTCGGGATCTGGGCGAATGTCGGCTCGCGCGACGAGACCCCGGCCCTGAACGGCGCCACCCACTACTTGGAGCACCTGCTCTTCAAGGGCACCAAGAAGCGCAGCGCCCTCGACATCTCGGCCGCGCTCGACGCGGTCGGCGGCGAGATGAACGCGTTCACGGCGAAGGAGTACACGTGCTACTACGCACGCGTGCTCGACACCGACCTGCCGCTGGCCATCGACGTCGTCTGCGACATGCTGACGGGCTCCCTGATCCTCCAGGAGGACGTCGACGCCGAGCGCGGCGTCATCCTCGAAGAGATCGCGATGACCGAGGACGACCCGGGCGACTGCGTGCACGACCTGTTCGCGCACACGATGCTCGGCGACACCCCCCTCGGCCGCCCGGTCCTCGGCACGGAGGAGACGGTCAACGCCCTCACCGCGGACCGGATCCGCCGCTTCTACAAGAAGCACTACGACCCCACGCACCTGGTGGTCGCCGCCGCGGGCAACATCGACCACAACAAGGTCGTACGCCAGGTCCGTGCCGCCTTCGAGAAGGCCGGCGCCCTCCACCGCACCGACGCGACGCCGGTCCTCCCGCGCCAGGGTTCCCGCGCACTGCGCACGGCGGGCCGCGTCGAGGTCATCAACCGCAAGACCGAGCAGGCCCACGTCATCCTCGGCATGCCGGGCCTGGCCCGCACGGACGAGCGCCGCTGGGCCATGGGCGTCCTGAACACCGCGCTCGGCGGCGGCATGTCGTCCCGCCTCTTCCAGGAGGTCCGCGAGAAGCGTGGCCTGGCCTACAGCGTGTACTCGTACACGTCGGGCTTCGCCGACACCGGCCTCTTCGGTGTGTACGCGGGCTGCCGCCCGAGTCAGGTGCACGACGTACTGAAGATCTGCCGCGACGAACTCGACCAGGTCGCGCAGAACGGCCTGAGCGACGACGAGATCGGCCGCGCGATCGGCCAGCTCGCGGGCTCCACCGTCCTCGGTCTCGAGGACACGGGCGCGCTGATGAACCGCATCGGCAAGAGCGAGCTGTGCTGGGGCGAGCAGATGTCGGTCGACGACATGCTGGCCAAGATCGCGGCGGTCACCCCGGACGAGGTCCGCGAGGTCGCCCGTGACGTCCTCGGACGCCACCGTCCGTCGCTGTCGGCCATCGGCCCGCTCAAGGACAAGCAGGCCGCACGCCTGCACGAAGCGGTCTCGTAACTCCTCAGCGGTCTCCCAACCCCCTTAAGGAATCAGGTACATGAGCAAGCTGCGCGTGGCGGTCGTCGGAGCCAAGGGCCGGATCGGCTCCGAGGCCGTCCGGGCCGTCGAAGCGGCCGACGACCTGGAACTGGTCGCGGCGCTGGGCCGGGGCGACAAGCTGGACACGCTGGTGGAGACCGGCGCCCAGGTCGCGGTCGAACTGACCAACCCCGACTCGGTGATGGGCAACCTCAACTTCTGCGTGCGGCACGGCATCCACGCCGTCGTCGGTACGACGGGCTGGACCGACGACCGCATCGCGCAGCTGGAGACCGCCCTTGCCGCATCGCCGGAGACGGGCGTCCTGATCGCCCCGAACTTCTCCATCGGCGCGGTCCTCACCATGAAGTTCGCGCAGATCGCGGCGCCGTACTTCGAGTCCGTCGAGGTCGTCGAGCTGCACCACCCGAACAAGGCCGACGCCCCCAGCGGCACCGCCACGCGCACCGCCCAGCTCATCGCCGAGGCCCGCCGCGATGCGGGCAGCGCCCCGCAGCCCGACGCCACCTCGACCGCGCTCGACGGCGCCCGCGGCGCGGACGTCGACGGTGTGCCGGTGCACTCCGTGCGGCTGCGCGGCCTCCTGGCCCACCAGGAGGTGCTGCTCGGCGGCGAGGGCGAGACCCTCACCGTCCGGCACGACTCGCTGCACCACAGCAGCTTCATGCCGGGCATCCTGCTCGGCGTACGCCGTGTGGTGAGCACTCCGGGCCTGACGTTCGGCCTGGAACACTTCCTGGATCTGAACTGACGCGAGCCGAACCGAGCTGAACCGAACCGAGCTGAACTGACCGTCATGCGAGCAAAGATCACTTACGCCGTCACGGCTGCCGTCCTGGTCGTCTACTTCGTCCTGGTCGGCAGCCGCGGCGTGCTCCTGATACAGCACGGCACCGCGCTCACCATCACCTTCGGTGTCGCGGTGCTCATCCTGCCGTTCATCGGCGTCTGGTTCCTCTGGAAGAACACGCAGTTCGTCCGGCGCGCCAATCGCCTCGCCGCCGAGCTGGAGGCCGAGGGCGGCCTGCCCGTCGACGAGTTGAAGCGCACGCCCGGCGGCCGTATCGACCGCGACTCGGCCGACGAGGTCTTCGCGAGGCGCAAGGCCGAGACCGAGGACGCGCCGGACGACTGGCGCTGCTGGTTCCGCCTCGCCGTCGCCTACCACGACGCCCGTGACACCCCGCGCGCGCGGCAGGCGATGCAGCGCGCGATCGCGCTGCACGCGGGCAGGCCGGTGAACGTCTAGCGCTCGGGATCAGGCGGTGCGCCGGTACTCGTCGGCCCACACCTCGATGGAGTCCGCCGCCCGGTTGAAGGCCTCGTGCCGGGCGAGGAAGTCGGCATTGCGGTCGGTGAGCAGGAAAGACGGGCCGTCGGCCCGCTGATCCCGGCGTACGAGGATGAGCGCCTGCCCCTGGACGGTGCGGGGCAGCCCGAGCCACCGCACGGGCTGCTGCGTCGTACGCACGGTCACGACCTGCGCCCACGGCACGGTCTGCGTCGTCAGGAAGGCCACGCGACGCAATCCGTGCGCGCTCACCCAGGTGCCCATCCGCAGCAGCCGCAGCGCGCTCACGATGATGACCGTCGCGAGGCCCGCGCAGAGCGCAGCACCCGCCAGTGAGTCCGCGAACGCGATGATCACAGCGGCGACGAGGACATACGAGGCGAGCAGCAGGAGCAGCGCTGCCGCCCCCACGCGCCACGGGCCCGGCCGGTAGGGCCGCCGCCAGTTGTCGCGATCGTCGAACGGCAGCGCGGCGTCGTCCGCTGCCTCGTCAAAGGCGCGGTCCGCCGTCAGGAAGGGCAGGGGCACGACTGAATCCTCACTCAATCCACGCACGGGCTGTGCCCGGTGAGGCTACCGAGCCCTGCTCGCGGCTACCACCCTTGGGGGGCCATGGGGGTACCTCCCACGCCATTAGGGCAGTGGGGGAGAGTCAGGGGCGTCATCGGCCGTCCGAGGCCTCGGACTGCTGGTTCTGCGCCGGTGACTGATCGGGTGACAGGGCGGGCATGCCGAACAGCAGAGAGCCTGCGAGTCCGGCGACCACGACGAGGCCGACCAGGGTGCGGCCCACGACCTGAGCGGCCGAAGCGCGCTCTCGGGGTGGGGGAGTGACATTGCTGCGGAACTTGTCGGCTTCGGCGATGAAGGCGAACGGGACTGGCTCGCGCCGACGGAACATGGGGTGCGTTTCTCCTCACGCGAATCGAACTTGACTCTGTTGTCCAGTCAGACGCTCGAAACGCCCAAATGGTGCCCGCTTTCGCCAAATTCGCCGAAGATTGTCGTGGCGAGGCACCGCACGGCCGATTGTCAGTGCCGGGCCATAGAGTGGGCGCCGCCCGAGTGATGCACATGGAAGGACCCCGCCAGTGAGCGAGACCGCCACCGAAGACCTCAAGCCCGGCTTCCGCAGTGAGGTCACCGTCGAGTTGGTGAAGCATGCCGCGACCGACTCCGACGTCCTGTGGGCAGCCCGTGTCTCCACTGCCGGGGAGCAGTCCCTGGAGGAGCTCCAGAAGGACCCCGAGCGCTCCAAGGGCTTGATCAATTACCTGATGCGGGACCGCCACGGCAGCCCCTTCGAGCACAACTCGATGACGTTCTTCATCAGCGCCCCGATCTTCGTCTTCCGCGAGTTCATGCGACACCGAGTGGGCTGGTCGTACAACGAAGAGTCGGGCCGCTACAGGGAGCTCCAGCCGACGTTCTACGTCCCGGACGAGTCCCGCAAGCTGGTCCAGGAAGGCCGCCCCGGGAAGTACGTCTTCGTGGAGGGCACCCAGGCCCAGCAGGAGCTCACGGGCCGCGTCATGGAGGACTCGTACCGCCAGGCGTACGAGGCGTATCAGGAGATGCTCGCCGCCGGCGTCGCCCGCGAAGTCGCCCGCGCGGTCCTTCCGGTAGGCCTCTTCTCCTCGATGTACGCGACGTGCAACGCCCGTTCGCTGATGCACTTCCTCGGCCTGCGTACGCAGCACGAGCTCGCCAAGGTCCCGTCCTTCCCGCAGCGGGAGATCGAGATGGTCGGCGAAAAGATGGAGGAGCACTGGGCCAAGCTCATGCCCCTCACGCACGCGGCCTTCAACGGCAACGGACGTGTGGCTCCGTAAGGCACTGATGTACGGGTGGGCTGAGTGAGGTGTCCGTATTGCGGCATTTCGAGAAGTTCATCTAGCCTGATCAAACGGACCCGGCACTGCTTGAACCCCCGAGCAGGCAGTGCCGGGCTCCTCACTTGTCAGGCCCGCACACATCCCCCGAGGGGGGACCACGCGCTGAGCAGCGAGTAGCGTGTTACCCATGGCTCCGACCTCCACTCCGCAGACCCCCTTCGGCAGGGTCCTCACCGCTATGGTCACGCCCTTCACGGCGGACGGCGTACTCGACCTCGACGGCGCGCAGCGGCTCGCCGCCCACCTGGTGGACGCAGGCAATGACGGCCTCGTCATCAACGGCACCACCGGCGAGTCCCCGACCACCAGCAACGCGGAGAAAGCCGAGCTCGTACGAGCCGTAGTGGAAGCAGTCGGAGACCGCGCCCACGTGGTCGCGGGCGTCGGCACGAACGACACCCGCCACAGCATCGAGCTCGCCCGCGACGCCGAGCGTGTGGGCGCCACCGGCCTCCTGACGGTCACGCCGTACTACAACAAGCCCCCGCAGGAGGGCCTGCTCCGGCACTTCACCGCGATCGCCGACAGCACCGAGCTGCCGGTCATGCTCTACGACATCCCGGGCCGCAGTGGCGTACCGATCAACACCGAGACGATCGTCCGCCTCGCCCACCACCCCCGGATCGTCGCCAACAAGGACGCCAAGGGCGACCTCGGCCGCGCCAGCTGGGCCATCGCCCGCTCCGGCCTCGCCTGGTACTCAGGCGACGACATGCTGAACCTCCCGCTGCTCTCCGTCGGCGCCTGCGGCTTCGTCTCCGTCGTGAGCCACGTAGTCACCCCGGAGCTGCGCGCGATGATCGACGCGTACACCACGGGTGACGTGCAGAAGGCCACCGAGATCCACCAGAAGCTGCTCCCGGTCTTCACGGGCATGTTCCGTACGCAGGGTGTGATCACCACGAAGGCGGCGCTCACCCTGCAGGGCCGCCCCGCGGGACCGCTGCGGCTGCCCCTGGTCGAGCTGTCGCCCGAGGAGACCCACCAGCTCAAGATCGATCTCGCCGCCGGCGGGGTACAGCTCTGAATCACAGACTTCACAACTGAATACGAGAAACACCGCAGGACACCGTCCTGCACCCACACCAGACAACTGCTACTGCACGAACGTCATGCGCGCCACGTGCCCTAGAGGTACGTGGCGCGTGTGGTGAGGAGAGTCTTTTGAGTCATCCGCATCCTGAACTCGGCGCCCCGCCGAAGCTCCCGAAGGGCGGCCTGAGGGTCACCCCGCTGGGCGGCCTCGGTGAGATCGGCCGCAACATGACCGTCTTCGAGTACAACGGTCGCCTGTTGATCGTCGACTGCGGAGTGCTCTTCCCCGAGGAGGAGCAGCCCGGAATCGACCTGATCCTGCCGGACTTCACGTCCATCAGGGACCGCCTCGACGACATCGACGGCATCGTGCTCACGCACGGCCACGAGGACCACATCGGCGGTGTCCCGTATCTCCTGCGCGAGAAGCCGGACATCCCGCTGATCGGCTCCAAGCTGACCCTCGCGCTCATCGAGGCGAAGCTCCAGGAGCACCGCATCCGTCCGTACACGCTCGAGGTCACCGAGGGCGACCGCGAGCGCCTCGGCCCGTTCGACTGCGAGTTCATCGCGGTCAACCACTCCATCCCGGACGCCCTGGCCGTCGCCGTCCGCACCCCCGCGGGCATGGTGGTCGCCACCGGCGACTTCAAGATGGACCAGCTGCCGATGGACGGCCGCCTCACCGATCTGCACGCGTTCGCGCGGCTGAGCGAGGAGGGCATCGACCTCCTTCTCTCCGACTCGACGAATGCCGAGGTCCCGGGCTTCGTCCCGCCGGAGCGCGACATCTCGAACGTGATCCGGGGCGTCTTCGCCGGCGCCCAGAAGCGGATCATCGTCGCGAGCTTCGCCAGCCACGTCCACCGCATCCAGCAGATCCTGGACGCCGCCCACGAGTACGGCCGCAGGGTCGCCTTCGTCGGCCGCTCCATGGTCCGCAACATGGGAATCGCCCGGGACCTCGGCTACCTCAAGGTCCCGCCGGGCCTGGTCGTCGACGTCAAGACCCTGGACGACCTGCCGGACCACGAGGTCGTGCTCGTCTGCACGGGCTCGCAGGGTGAACCGATGGCCGCCCTCTCCCGGATGGCCAACCGCGACCACCAGATCCGCATCGTCCAGGGCGACACGGTGATCCTGGCGTCGTCGCTCATCCCCGGCAACGAGAACGCGGTCTACCGCGTGATCAACGGACTGACCCGCTGGGGAGCGAACGTCGTCCACAAGGGCAACGCGAAGGTGCACGTCTCCGGCCACGCGTCGGCCGGTGAGCTCCTGTACTTCTACAACATCTGCAAGCCCAAGAACCTGATGCCGGTACACGGCGAATGGCGCCACCTGCGGGCCAACGCCGAGCTGGGCGCCCTCACCGGCGTCCCGCACGACCGCATCGTGATCGCCGAGGACGGCGTCGTCGTCGACCTCGTCGAGGGCAAGGCGAAGATCGTCGGCAAGGTCCAGGCCGGATACGTCTATGTCGACGGCCTCTCGGTCGGCGACGTCACGGAGTCCTCGCTCAAGGACCGCAGGATCCTCGGGGACGAGGGCATCATCTCGGTATTCGTGGTGGTGGACTCCAGCACCGGCAAGATCACCGGGGGCCCGCACATCCAGGCCCGCGGCTCCGGCATCGACGACTCGGCTTTCACCGCCGTCATGCCGAGGGTCCAGGAGGTCCTCGAGAAGTCGGCCCAGGACGGCGTCGTGGAGCCCCACCAGCTGCAGCAACTCATCCGCCGCACGCTGGGCAAGTGGGTCTCGGACAACTACCGCCGACGCCCGATGATCCTTCCGGTCGTCGTCGAGGTCTGACCCGACACCGCGTGAACTAGGAGCGGGGCGCCTCGATTTGCATCGGGGCGCCCCGCTCCAGTACGTTTACGTCTCCGCCTGAACGGGAAGCACCCGGCACTCACGTGCCCGGAGCACCACCGAACAGGGCGGGGAATTCCGACTCAGAATCTCTGATAAAGTCGGAACCGCCGGAAAGGGAAACGCGAAAGCCGAAAGGCCGGAGCGGGAACCGGAAAGGCACCGAGGAAATCGGA
>NZ_JBWLKL010000049.1:0-43685 GCF_059026065.1 Streptomyces sp. A18
CCCGCCCGCTCTATTGCTAGCGCTCACGGCGCCGGGTGGGAACAGGGCTGGCGAACCGCCTCTTCGCTTCCCATTAGCTGCTACCACCACCCCGACCACGCATTCGTGACCTGTTCGTCATCGTGGTCGGGGGTCAGTGGTCGACAGACCGGTCGGGGCTGGCGGGTTGTCTCAAGTCATCAACCCTCTGAGCCTCTCCGGGAGTCCCCCGTGTTCCGATCCAAGGCATCACCACCAGGCGCCGGGCAGCAGCCCGTTGCCGCCGGACTCGCCCTGACCCAGATGCGCCGGCGCGTCCAGTTCGGCCGCGCCGGTGTCTGGGCCTCGCTGGCGGCCGGTCCCCTCGCACTGGCCGTCGCGGTGGGCCAGCCCTCCGCCACGGTCGCGGCCGCGCCGGCACCCACCCCGCAGCGGACCACACAGACCGCTTCCGTCGCCGACCCCTCGGGCTACGTCGCCGAGTTCGTCGACGCGTGGCTGCGCAGCAGCGACGACGCGAGCAGTGCGGCATCGCGGCGTGCGCAGTCGATGGCCCCCGGCGTTCTGCTGCCCGCCCGCGATGACGATGCGCCCGCGCCGCGGCGGGTCACCCCGGTGCGCAGCGCACCGGGCAAGGGCGGGCAGTGGTCGGTGACGGTGGCTGCGCAGTACGCGGACGTAGTGCGCTACTTCGCCGTGCCAGCGATCTCCGCTGCCAGTGGCGGCTCGTTCGCCGTGACCGCGGCACCGGCTCTGGTCGCCGCGCCCGCTCCGCATCCGCTGCCCGAGTCCGCCTATGGCGTCAGCGTCGAGGAGGGACCGCTGACGACGACCGCCGGGGAGTTTTTGAGCGCGTATCTGGCCGGGCGCGGCGAGGTGGGCCGGTATCTGGCGCCGGGCGTGAAGATGTCCGCCGTCTCCCCTGCGGCCGCCGCCTCTGTGGAGGTGCAGGAGGTCTCCGCTCGTGAGGAGGCTGCGGCCGGCGAGAAGGTGGCGCGGGATGGCACGCGGGTGCATGTGCTCGTCACGGTCGAGGCCCGCGACGGATCCGGCCGCTGGCCCCTGGCCTACGAGCTCACGCTGTCCTCCCGGGGCGGCCGTTGGGAGATCGCCGCGCTCGAAGCAGGTACGAAGGTCACGGCGGGTGAGCAGCGATGAACACGCTCAACGAGATGGTGATGGCCGGAGAGTTGGCCGATCTGGGGGATTCCTGGATCGGTACGGCGAAGGACTGGGGCACCAAGGGCTTGCAGGCGGCTCTGATCGTGATCGTCGTGGTGATCATGATTCAGCGGTTCTCGCTGAAGGCCGGGATCGGCGCGCTGATCCTCATGGTGATCGCCCTTGGCCTCTACTCCTCCCGCAACGACCTGGCGGACATGTTCGAGGACGAGGTGAAGAACCCCGCCAAGGGCGCCCCCGCCTTCAACCACCCCTACCGAGACGCTGACGCCCTCACGATCCGCGGGTTGGAGGGTCGGGCGTGAGCGCGGCCGCCGCGCCCAGAACGGCGCGCTTCTACACCGCGGCGCGGCGGCATCCCTGGGTGATGGGCAAACTCGCCGACTGGCGCCTGCCGCTTGGCCCCTATAACGCCGCGCAGATCGGCTTGGCCGTCGTGGGCGGTTTCGTCCTGGTCAAGACGATGGCGGTGTGGAGCGTGCTGGGTCCTATCCCGGTCGCCCTTTGGCTGGTGGGGATCTGGCTGCTGCGCAGGCCCAAGATCGGTGGCCGCCACCCCATGTCGGCTGCGCTGGGGATGGTGGCGCTGTTTGTGCAGCCCGGCGGGGGGCGGATCGGCCAGCGTGCGGCGCGTGATCCCCGCGCCTCCCGCCTGGGCGGCGGTTTCACTCTCGAAGACTTCGCAGCCCCCGGCCCCGGCCCCTCGCCGGGGACCGCGGCGCCGACACCCTCACGCGGCCGAGCCGTCCACGCACATGAAGCCAAGCCCTCACGGCCAGTGGACCCCCTGCACGGGGAGCGATCCAAACCGACCCGACCCGCTGGAGCCCCGCAGGCGGCTGCACCGGCAGCGGCTGTGGCACCTGCAGCAGCGCTATTGGCCCAAGCCCGCCTCCATACCCAGAACCAGGAAAGGGGAGCGTGATGCGTGTTCCCATCCGGCACATCGCCGGGCACCTGCTGTGGTCCACACACGGCCACGTGTGGGCGGTCTACCGCCTGCACCCCGGCCCGGATGCCGAGGGCCGCAGCCAGGAGACCATCCCGGGCACCCATGTGCCTCCGGCCGTCCGTGACGAACTCCTGTCCAAGGTCACGCACTTGGTGCGCTCCCTGTCCGGAGCTCCGCGTCTGTTCGGGCTGTGCGCGCAGGTCGACCCGGCCGAGATCGCCTGGAGGATGGCCGACGGCCTGGAGGACGTCGACGCAGAAGAGGGCCTGACGCCCGCGGCCCGCCCCTGGGTGGAACACCTCGATGCCGCGCTCGATCTCCTGCAGGGCCAGGAGATGCACCAGCGCACCTGGTGGCTGGCCGTCCCGCTCGAGGCAGACAACCAGGGCATGAAGGCGGCAAGCGCCTTGTGGGCGGAAGTTTCCGACACTCTGGGTATGCGGGCCGCCCCGGTGACCCGCGCGGAGGTGAAGTCCTGCCGCGAGCAGGCCGGGCAGGTCGAGGCGCAGCTGGCCGGCGGTGCCTCCTTTCGTCCGGCCCGTCCCGCGGAGATCGTGTGGATGATCCAGCACGCGGTGCACCGGGGCCTGGCCGAACCGCTGCTCGGCGAGGCGACGCTCAGCGAGCTGTACGGCGGGCAGGTTCGCGGTGGACTGCTGCGCTCCCCCAGCTACGCCGATCTCGGGCAGGTCCGCCTCGAGGAAGGCGGTACCGAAACCGCCGTCGACGCGGACCAGGAAGACCAAGGCCAGGCGCGTGGCCGCGGCGCCGCGGCCGGTCGGGGGCGGTGGTGGAAGACGCGATCGGCGTCCCCGTTGCGGCGTCGTTGGCTGCAGATCGAGAACGACCAAGGAACGGGTTATCAGGCCCACCTGGCGCTGGCCGAGTGCCCGCCCGCCGTCTCGCAGGAGGCCGCAGACCTGTTCGCGCAGCTCGAAGTCCTGGACTTTCCCGTCGACTTCACCATCGATCTGACCCTGGTGCCGGCGGAGAAGGCGCGCGCCCAGGTGCAGCGCAAGAAGACCGAGCTGGTCGACCAGGCCGATCAGTACGAGGCGCGTCCCACCGGCATGCCCGCCTCCCTGCCCGATGCCGCCCGCGATCTGGGCGAGCTCGACTCACGGCTCTCGCGGACTTCGGTGGAGGTGGAGGTGCAGGCCGTCACGGCGCTGACCGTGTGGGGGCCAAGTGCGCAGCTGTGTGACGCACGGGCCCGCGCCCTGGAGAAACTGCTGGCGGGCGCCGACTACCGGGCCGTGCGCCCCGCCGGCTTGCAGGGCGACCTGTTCACGCTCGGGCTGCCCGGTGCGGTGCGGACGCATCGGCTCAAGGAGTTCACCCAGCATCAGGTCAGCGAGGACTGGGCGTTGTCGGGTGCCTTCACGCACAGCGAGGTCGGTGATCCCACCGGGATGCTGCTGGGCTTCGACCTGGACTGCGGCACCACTCGCCCCGTGCTGATCAACGTGGCCGACGCCCCCAAGCAGGATGCTTCCGCCTCGCTGGGCGTGGTGGGTGATCTGGGCTCGGGCAAGAGCGTGCTGCTGAAGTACGTCAGCCAGTCGGTCGTGGACCGGGGCGGGCGCGCCATCTGTATCGACCGCACCCCGGTCCGCGAGTGGGCGTCCTTCGCCCAGGCTGCGTCCCCGGGCCGTTGCCAGATCATCGACGCCGCCCAGGCCGCGCTGTCCATCGACCCACTGCGCCTCTTTCCGGGCGCGGAGGGCCGCCACTACGCGCTCAGCTACCTCACCCTGCAACTGGGCATCGGGCCGATGACCACCTCCGGTGAGGTCCTGCACCATGCCATCGAACAGGCCGCCCTCTCCCCCTCCCCCTCGATGAGCGGCGTGGTCGAGGTCCTGCGTCAGATGGCGGGCTCCGGGAGCGGCAAACGCCAGGACGCCGCCGCCACCCTGGCCGGACTGCTGCGCCTGGTGGAACAAAACCCGCTGGCGCGCATGGTCTTCGACCCGACACTGCCACCGGTCAGCCTGGACGGCAGCGATGCCTCGGACTTCATCGTGATCACGACGACCGGGTTGAAGCTGCCGCCCAAGCAGGCCTTTGAGCACGCCGAGATCCTGCACCAGCAACCTTTGGAGGCACTGATCGGTCGGGCGGTGCTGTATCTGATTGCGGCGATAGCCCGCCAGGCCGCCTTCTCCGCACCTGAGCGGTTCTGTGTGGTTGCCCTGGACGAGTTGTACTGGCTGACCTCGTCCGCCGAGGGCACTGCCCTGGTCCACGAGATCCTCCACGATGGCCGCAAGCACGGCGCAGGACTGGCCGCGGGCGCCCACGATGCCACCGAACTGGGCCCCGACCGCGGGCTGATGGCTTACCGGGTCCTGGCCCGGACCACCGAGCGCGAGCGGGCCCGCCGCGGCCTGGACTTCATCGGCCTTGACGCAGCCGACACCGAGCTCGTGCGGATGGTCACCTCCGGCCTGTCCCCCGTCGGGCACAAGGAACGCGCCGGTGAGGTCCTGCTGACCGGGCCGCGGCAGAACACCGGCCGCATCAAAGTCGCCATCCCCGAGATTCCCCGCATCAAGTCCCGCATCACCACCACCCCCGGCCAGCGCAGGCAGAGAACAACTGCGCCCGCTGGCGCACCGGACCTGACCAAGTCGCTGCCGACGGCTGACCCGCAGCCATGGGCCGCCGCACGAGAGGGGGCCTGATGATCAGCCGTGATTGGCAGCGCAGCCGGCGCCGCGCAGCAGCATGGCGTGCGGGAGGCGTCCTCGTGCTAGTGGCTCTCCTGCTTGCCGCACTGGCCGCAGTCCTGGCCTCGCCCGCCGCATCGCCTGCTGCCCCCGATGCCGCACGCAGCGGTGAGGCCCGCTCGCCGGCCGACACCCGGCGCGAGGCAGCCTGCACACTGATCGTCGGCCCGGCCAAGGCCTACTGCCTGCGCACCACATCCACGCCCGCGACCCCGCCGATGCCCGCCCAAGACGCGCATGCCTGGGTCCTGGTGCCGACCGCCGCCGGTCTGCTCGCCCTGGCAATCCTGCGACGCCGGTCGGGAAAGCCGGGACAACCATGATGATCTGGCGTATCAAACTCAGCCGATGGCGCGGCCGGGGACGCACCCTGCTGCACGCGCTGGCCCTGGCCGTGGTGTTTCTCATCGTCAATGCCCAGGTCGCCTACGCGGCCGACGGCGGCGCGGACATGATGGGCCCGCTGAACGTGGACAGTTCCGAAGGCGTGCCGATCAACGGCTACGAGCTCTCCGCCCAGGGCGGCTCCATCTTCGCCCTCCGGACCAACGCCTACGCCTTCATCATGAACGGGCTGTTCACGCTGCTGCGCCTGGTAGTGGGCCTGTCCTGCTGGACCATCGAATTCGCCCTGCGCTTCCCGCTGATCAAGATGCTGGCCGATCCGGCGCAGAAGCTCTCCGACACCTACACCGACATCGTCGTCGACACCCTGGGAATCAAGGGACTGCTGCTGTCCTGGGCGTTCATCTTCGGCGCCATCCTGCTGGTGCGCGGCAAGGCCGGCAAAGGCCTGGGGGAAATCGTCCTCACCCTGGTACTCGCCGCGTTCGCGGCGTCCGCGTTCGTGCGCCCGGACTATCTGCTGGGTCAGGACGGCCCGCTGGCCCAGAGCGAGCAGGCCGCCTCCGAAGTCGCCCAGATGACGGTGGACTCCTACGACTGGGGAGGCAAGATCGCCAGTGGGGACGCGGGCCCCTGCGGCGCGGGCCTGTCCGGTCCAGCTCTGGAGAAGTGTTACGCGGAAGAGAACAAGAAGCCGCACTCCGCGTCCGAGGTGGCCAAGCCCATCCAGGACTCCCTGACCAACGTGAGCGTCGTCAAGGGCTACATGCTCGTGCAGTACGGGCGGATCCTCGACCCCGCCAAGGCCTCCGACCGCAAGGCCTACGCCCTGCACCTGAAGTGGGTCTCCGGCGGATACAAACCCGACTCCGCAGCGAGCAATGCGGCACGCGAGAAGGCCGAGGAGAACTGCGAGTGGGTCAAGGGGCCGGCCCACAAGTACTGCATGCAGGACGAGAAGAACCCTTCACCCGATGGCGACCCCGTGATCAAGCCGGTCCCGCTCACCCCCGGCGACGCGCTGCTGGACGCCGCCACCCCAATCCTCAGCTCCCAGGACCAGCAGTTCGCCGCGTTCCTCAAGGAACTGGAGAAGGCCGGCCCGGTGGGCAAGTCGGCTGCCGAGTACGCCAAGGAACCCACGGGCTGGCGCACCGCCGGCGTGCTGATGCTGTTCGCCGCCGCGCTGCTGATCTCCGCGATCCCGCTGTCCGCGGCGTTCGTGCTGCTGGGCATGCAAGCCGCCGACGCCGCAGCGGCAGCGGTCGGCTCGGTGGTGCTCGTGTGGGCGATGCTGCCGGGACCCAACCGGCAGGCCGCCTGGAAGTGGCTTGCCCTGCTGGGCATTTCGGTGGCCGGCATGTTCGCGATCTGCACGTTCCTTCCCTCCTACGCCATCGGCATCGATGTGGTCCTCACCGACGGCCCCGACGTGCCGGCGGAACGGCTGTTGGCGCTCAACGCGCTGGCTCTGGCCGCGCTCGCCTTCCATCGCAGACTGCTGGCGGGCATCACTTCGGCCGGACAGCGGCTCTCCCTGCGGATGCGCTACGCGAAGATCGGCGGCACCCACCTGCCCGGCGACACCTCCGAAATCGGCGCCGCCCTGGCCGTGCATGGCAGCGGCGGCATGGGGATGACCGGCGGGTTCGGTCTGCGCTCGATGGGCGGCGGGTACGGAAGGCTTGGCACCCGTCAGCGCATCATGCGTTCGCTGGCCGCGATGACCGACGGCACCGGCATGCCGGTCGATACCGGCCGGCTGTTGGCCGATGCGGGCGCGGAGGCCTCCCGCGGGCTCGCGCCGCTCGCGCTGGCGGCCACGGGCGCCGGCATCGGCGCGCGCGGCGCGTGGGGCCTGCTGGTCGGGAAGCGCCCCGACGGCAAAGTTCTGGAGCGGCTGCGCAAGCCCACCGCGGAGGGCGACACCCCGGGCAGCGGCCCGCAGGACGCCACCGGATCCGGCCCCGGTGGCGGCACCAACGGCCCCGCAGGCCCACACGGTCCGCGCCGGGATGGACCGCCGGACCGCTACCGGGACACCGACGGCACGATCGCCAACCGCACCTCGGGCGAGACGCTCCACGACCAGAACAGCGACCGCACGCTGTTGTCCACCCGGGCCTATAACCGCCTGGTGAGGCTGCGCGGTTACCGCTTCTTGCACCGCGGCGGACGCATCGCCTACGGCGCCACCCTCGGGCTGCCCACCACGACCCGCCGGGCGCGTCAGGGAGCCTCCGAACACACTCAGGACGCCAAGCAGCAGCTGCGGGTGTGGGGCAACACCCTGCGTGAGGACGGACGGTCCTGGCGGCCCCACAGCGAGCCGTACCCTTCGGTAAGCGGTGTATCGGATGGCCGCGGCGGCACCACCTTGTCACCCTCCACCCGGGTGCTGCGCACTTCCCCAGAGGGTTCGCAGCGCGCGCCAACTCCCCCTGCGCCCCACGCTGACCCGGCGCGCCAGCCTCGCCCCGACTCCCCGGGGACAGCCCGGGGACCCGCCGCGGGCGGATCCTCCCCCGACGCCCACGCCGGGCCCGATCGCCGTGCCAGCGATCTGAACCTGGGACCTGCCGGGCCCATGCGCTACCCCCTGAGCGGCCGGGGCGCGGGGCCCGGATCGCCGACCGCCGCACCAGACCCGGCGTCCACCGATCCCGCCGAAATGCGGCGCCACGCCGAGACCGACCCCGCCGAACTGCGCCGCCGCTTCATCGAGCGCTTCGGCGGAGCCTCGGGCGAGGCCGAACGCCAGCGCGTACGCGAGGAGTTGCAACGCCGCTACGGCGATGACGCCGATGCCGGCGGTGAAAGCTGATGCGCCCCAGGCGTCTCAAACGGCCGCGTCGGCGGCGCGCGAAGTGGGGGTGCCTGCTGATCGCTCTGCTGACGGTGCTCGTCTGCGCCCTGCCCTTCGCCAGCGTGCTGTCCGCCGCCGCGCAACTCGCAGGCCGGGAGCAGGAGAGCGATATCGGCATCACCGAGGGCGGCAGCGCCGCGGGCATTCCGCCCACCATGCTCGCCGCGTACAAGAAGGCCTCGAAGCTGGTCGGCCGCCATGTCCCCAAGTGCCGGGGCATGTCCTGGCCGATCGTCGCGGGCATCGCGAAGGTCGAGTCCAACCATGCGGTGGGGCGCACCATTGCCAAGAACGGCGACATCCACAAGCCCCGGATTTTGGGGGTGTTGCTCAACGGTTCTGGTCAGGGCGGCAACACCACCACGTTCCCGGACACCGACGGCGGCAAGTGGGACGGCACCGCTCAGGGCGAGCGGGCGGTGGGGCCCTTTCAGTTCCTGCCCTCCACCTGGCAGGGCAACGGCCGTGACGGCAACGGCGACAAGGACATCGATCCGCACAACGCCTTCGACGCAGCGCTGGGCGCGGCGGTGTATCTGTGTGGCAACGGGCGCGATCTCGGGAAGTCCAGCCAGCTTAAAGCGGCGATCTTCCAGTACAACCGCTCGCAGGAGTACGTCGCCAACGTCAGCAACTGGATCGCCCAGTACCGGGCCGCGGCGAAGGGCTCGATCAAGGGCGTGGACCTGGCGGGAGTCTCGGGCAAGGCGAAGAAGGTTCTTCAGACGGCGCTCGCCCAGCGTGGCGTTCCCTACTCATGGGGCGGCGGGAACGAGCGGGGCCCCAGCACCGGTATCTGCTGCTCACCCAGCGGCAAGAGCGGCGCCGACATCAAAGGCTTCGACTGCTCAGGCCTGACCACATACGCCTTCGCCCAGGCAGGGATCCGCCTGCCACGCGTCGCCTCCGCACAGGCCGCCAAAGGCCAGCGCATCACGTCCAAAGCCTCGCTCAGGCCGGGGGACTTGGTGTTCTACGGCTACGCACCAGGTGCGGATTCGACGATCTATCACGTCGGGATCTACGTAGGAGACGGACAGATGATCAATGCCGCCCGGCCCGGCACCAAGGTCCGCATTGACCCCGTTGATGCGATGTCCGGGTTCGCGGGAGGGGCGCGGGTCCTATGACGCCGAAGATCAACAGCCCTCGACCCGTTCGGGGTGCTCCGTGGCTGCTGCTGGCCTGCACCCTGGTCCTGGCAGCCTGCGGCTATCTGCTCCTGGACAGCGGGCAGTCCCCTCATCCCGCTAGGGCCGACGGTGCCGGGCCTGTCTCCCTCCCGTACGCGCACGGCACACCTGCTACACGTCCGGCCGAGCACACCGCACCGGCCGCTCAGACGCCCTCCCCCGCCGCTTCTTCCTCCTCCCCTTCGGCGGCGATCGTGCCGCCGCGCGGCGAGGGACGCGCTGCGGACGGGCAGATCCAACACCTGCTCGAACGGGCTTGGCCTGCCGACCTCCCCCCAAGCCAGGAGCAGCAGTTGCGTCGTGATGCCGCTGTGTTGCTGCGTGCGGACGCGACCGGGGTGGGGCGTGAGCGCTTCCCGAAGGTGTTCGGCGACCGGTCGGCGAAACAGGTGGCGCCCGCGTTCATCCGCTTCCGTGTCCAGGCCGCCATCGCCCGCAAAGACACCACGACCGGCCGGGCGGTGGTGCACCTGGTGTGGGCCGCTGCCGACCGCGGCGGCACCTACACCGACGGACGCATCAGCGACCTCTACTTCCACCGCTCGAAAGGAGCAGGCCCGTGGACACCCATGTCCCCACACCGGCGATGACCGCTGATGCGTCCGACATCTACCCTGCCGCCGACGCCGCGATCAAAGTGGCGCAGTGGCTGGCCGCCCACTGGTATCTGCTCGCTATTCTCCTGGCGGCGGCCTGCGCGGCGGGGGAGTATCTGGTGCGCCGCCTGGCCGCCACGGCATCCCAGGAGCGGATGGCCCTGGAGTTCACCCCGGCCCGGCACTTCGATCCCGGACACGAGGAGATCTTCCGGCGGGGTGTGGAACTGACCCGTGCCTGCACCGCGCTGCCCTGGTGGGCGCCGCGCCGCGCCAAGACGGTGCGGATCCGCCTGCGCTCGGACGCCGCGTCGCCCTTCTCTTACCGGCTTGAGGGCCCGGCGGGCGCCACACGGTTGCTGACCACCACGCCGTTTGGGCCTGAGGTCAAGGTGTCCAAGGCGGTCCCGCTAAAGGACGCACCGCGCACTCACGAGGTGCGAGCCGAGTTCATCCTGCGCGGGAATCCCGTCGCCTCCCTGCGCGAGGTACCGCTGCAGCCCGATCCGCTGCAGCCGCTGGTCGACGCCGTCGCCGACCTGCGCGCCGACCTGGGAGACGTCGCCGAAATCTGCATCGACCTACAACGTGCACCGAAATGGGCGCTGCGCAAACGGCGCTGGCATCTCATGCACAACGCGCGGCGCACCGAGCAGCGCGAGGCGGCACGTACCTCCCGGTGGATGAACCGGGACGCCCGGCTGGACGACTCGTTGATCGGGCAGTTCCAGCAGCTGATCACGCCGGGCAATGGAGGCCAAGCCCGGGCGGGCCGGGGCATGGTCATGTCGGCGCCTCCGGTCCGCGTGGACAGGACCGAGGCGCTGGGCAAGCTGGCCGAGGACAGTCATCTGGTGCGGGTACAGATCCTGGTGCGCTGCGCCTCCGACATCGAGGGCCGCGCCCAGGCCCGCCTGGCTCGCATCCAGGCCGGCTTCGACGTCTTCGGCGGCTCCGCCCGGTGGGCGATGAGCGGCCTGCGCATTGGCCCGTGGCGCCTGGGCGCGGACCGCTGGCCCCATCGCACCCGCTTCGACCTGCGCTGGCGCACCGGGCAGTGCATGCCCCCCGCCGCTAACTGGGTGCGGCTGGATGAGCTGCTGGGGCTGCTCAAGCCCCCCACCGTGCATTGCCGGGTGCCGCTGCTCTCCGTCGACCTGCCCACCTTCGTACACGGCGACCCAGGTCTGCTGCTCCAGGGCTGGTATCGCGCCCCTGACGGCCGACGCCGGCTGGTGGCCACCCACGCCGAGCAGACGCTCTTTGAGATCGGAGTGGGAAAGGCCGGAGGCGGCAAGACCGAGCGGGCTGCCGCCCAGGCGGTCGGCTACGCGCACGCGGGCGGCGGGCTGCTGTTCATCGACCCCCACCACGACTCCTGGCGCCGCGTGGCTCCCTTCCTCGGACATCAGTCGATCATGGACCGGATCGCGCGGATCGACCTGCGTGCCAAGGGCCGCGGCCCCAACCCTCTACTCACTGCCTGGAATCCGATCGGCATGCACCACCCGGGCCGGGCCGCCTACGAGGTCGTCGAGGACGTCGTGGACTCCTTCGCCACCGCGTTCGGCTGGGACGACGCGAACGCCCCGCGCGCCATCGCCATTTTCACCCAGGCCCTGACCGTGCTGACGGCCGTCAACGAACTGGCGTGCCGGGCCAGGCGCGGCGCCGATCAGACCACGCTCTTCCACGTCCGGTCGCTTCTTACTGACGCCGAATTCCGCGCAAGCGCGCTGGCGGCCGTTGAGCAGACCCTGGACGAGGAGTCCCGCGAGTGGTGGCAGACCACTTTCCCCACCTTCCCGCCTGACGCATTCAACGTCCTGATCAATCCCCTGACCCGGCTGGCGGCCAACCCGGTCATCCGGGCCTTCCTGGGGCAACCACTCGGCGCCTACAACATCCGTACGGCCATGGACAACCGCATGATCGTGTGGGTAAGCACCGGCGGAAACGGCCCCACCGACCGCCTTCTGGTCGCCCTCCTCAACCGAGACCTGTTGCGCGCGGGACGCTCCCGCGTCGACATCCCTGAGGGCAAACGGGTTCCCTTTCGCGGCTACTTCGACGAACTCATCACGCTGGCCAGCTCCGGCGGTGACTCCATCGCCAGCATGTTTGAGGACTTCCGCAAGTACAAGATCCAGCTGCATGCGCTGACCCAGCTTCTGGCCCGGCTGCCCCTCGGGGTGCGGCAGTCGCTGGTGCAGAACGCGTCCACGCTGTCCACCACCCGCGGCTCCCGTGCCGCCATCACGCCCATCACCGAGGAATGGGGCGACAAGCCCAACGCCGCACAGGTCGCCGCCCTCGACCAGTACGACCACTACACCTCATTCACCATCGACGGCCGGACCGTCGGCCCCGTTCTCATCCACGGGCCTCATCTGGAGGAGGTCTTCGCCGAGCATTACCGGCCCGGCCGCATCGACGCACTGGAGCAGGCCGCCGACCGCAATGCCCAAGCCCTCCCCCTGGACCAGCTCAGCGCATCCGCAGCCGCCCAGCTTCAGCGTGTCTGCACCTTCCTCCGCAGGTTCGCTCCCTCAACTACCGGCGCCGTAACACTCACCAAGAACAGGAACTACCAATGACGCTGCCCGTGTCCGTCAAGCAGACCGCCTCCCCCTTCACACCCAGCCCGGCCGAAACACTGCCTCACCAGCTGCTTGCCGCACTGTCCCAGCATCGGATGGCCACCATCACCCAGCTGCATCAACTTCTGCGCCCCGTAGCCCGGCGTCAGTACGTGTCCGAAGTTTTGAACCGGATGCGCCGCGAAAGCCTCGTCGACTTCACCGTGCTTCCCAACTCCCATCGCGCCCGCGCCTGGTATCTCAGCGCTGAAGGCGCTCGCCTCACCCGGGACTGGCCACACCTCCAGGGCCGCCCGCCCTACCCGATCAATTCCGGCTCGGCCGCGTCGATGAAGACTGCGCACACCCTCACCGTGCTCCGTTCCCACCTTGCCTTCGTCACCGACGCACGCCGTCGCGGTGATGAGCACAGTCACCTGGACTGGACACCCGAGGTCTCCCACCCCCTCGGTGACGGGGAACGCGTCATCGCAGACGCCCTCATGCACTACGTCCTGCACCAGGAAGACGGCACACGCACCAAACTGCGGGCGCTGATCGAAGTCGACCGGGCCACCATGAGCTCGGAACGGCTGGCCACCAAACTCATCGACTACGCCCGCCTGCACGTCTACACACCCGCCGCCCCCGGTCGGCGCGGAGGGGGCGCCCCCGCGCCCGGGTGGCAGCGCTGGTACCCGGTGTTCCCACGAATTTTGTTCGTCCTCACCGGGGCGGGACCGCGCGCCTTGGCCAACCGGATCGAGGACCTCCAGGCCATGGCCGCCGAACACCCGGCCGTCGCACGCCTTGCCCGCAGCGCGCCGCTCGGCGCGGCTGTCCTGGAAGAGCTTGAAGTGGCCGGTCCATCGGGCCCGGTGTGGACACCACTCACGGGCAGGGGAGCCCCGCGTTCATGGACGGAACTGTGAACGCCCTGACGCTGCAGCCGGATGCGGGTACTTGGGGGGCGACGTGGTTTCCCTCTCGCCTAGCGGCCGAGGACGAGGTGTGGGTAGCCCCCGTTGACGCGGTCGCCGAGTTCCGCGCCAAGGCCCGCAATGAACTCGTCCAGCCGGTCGGTTGCGGCCTCGATGCTGTCGGCGTCGCCCTTGAATTCGAACTCGATGAAGGTCCCGAGCCCGGTCACCTAGTCGAAGGCGATGGCGATGTCACTGCTGCTGGTTAGCCATTCCTCGCGGACCTTGTCCACGACTATGTGCTGGTCAGCGGGTGCGCCTGGCGGGCTATGCCGCCGTGCTTCGGTATCTCGAAGTCGACCGCGCATCGCCGGTTCGTGATCTGGTCCCGGGCTGGGGGTCTGGGGCCGTCTGCACGAGGCCGTGTTGCACCGCCTCGATGACGCGGACCTCGTCGACGTCACCCGCGTCGTCCTCGACACCGCCCATGTCCGCGCTAAAAAAGGCAGAACGCGGCGACGACGACGTCGCTTGCCCCCTCGGGCAGGGGGAGGCCGTGGAAGTCGCCTTCGACGAAGACCACCGTGTGGTCGGGCAGGTCCGTGGCGCGCTCGCGTGCCTGGACCAGCAGGGAGGGGGCGGCGTCCAGGCCGACGACGCGCTGCGGCCGGAGCTGCTTGGCGAGGACGAGGCTGCTCGTGCCGCGACCGCAGCCGGTGTCGAGCACCAGGCCGAGCCGGTCCGGCCGGGCGTGATGGGTCTGCACCAGGCTGACGATGGTCTCGGGCACGGGGTGGCCGGCGGTCTTGGCGCGCATCAGGGCGCCGGTCCGCCCGGCAAGCCGCGAGGCATGTCCGTACAGCTCCTGCTGCCGGGCGGGGTCCAGGAACGGGCTGGGCTCGGCCGGTCAGGACTGCTCGGCGGCCACCTTCCGCAGCCAGCGTCGCTTCTGGCGCCGGTTAGCCAGCAGCACCACATCGGCACCGGAGCCGAATTCCTCGATCTTCGCCATCACGCGGGGCCGCATCTTGCGCCGGTACGTGGCGACGTACTTGATCACGCCCCAGTGGATCCGGTTGTGCACCCCGTTGCCCTTGTGCCCGGCTCCGTGCCGGATCTGCCGGGAGAAGATCCCGTACAGCGACGCCACGGTCGACACATCCATCAGGACCACCGTGTCGCAGGCTTCGAGCCGTACCTGCAGCGTCGAGTTGTAGTTGCCGTCGATCACCCACCGCGGCTGCGAGACCAGTTCGCGCTGCACGTCGGTGAACCGGTCCATGGGCAACGCGTTCCACTCGTCGTCGTAGAACGCGGCGTCCAGGTGCGTCACCGGTGCGTCGAGGATCTTGCCCAGCTCGCGGGCCACGTGGGATTTGCCGCTGCCTCCGCAGCCGACGATGGCGACCTTCTTCATGGTGCTCCAGCGTAGAGAGGTTCGGGTGGTCGGCGGACCCACCCTCCGGGACGCGCCCGAAGGATCCGCGCGCCGTGGTCGATCGAGCGGTCCGCATCAGGCAGCTCCCCGCCCGGTCGCGGTGGACTGGAGGAGGCCGTGCAGGACGGACTCCAGGGTGTTGACCTGCTTGCACAGGCCGAACAGGCGCAGCCGGTCCACGCACACGGCGATCAGGGCGGCGTGCTGCCCGGTGCCGGCGATCTCGCGCAGGTAGGAGAGGCATTCGAGCAACGTCGCTGCCGGAGCGCACGACCAGCTCATTCGGATCGAAGTGGTCGGCGAAGCGGATGCCCGCCGGGGCCAGCGGCAGGCAACCAGCGAGCACGGCCTCGAAGATGCGCTGGGTCATCTGCCCGACGGCGGCGTACCGCTCGGGCAGCATGAGCACCGTGGCCAGGGACCGGCCGTAGACGCCGGCGGCGTCCGCGAACGGGATCCGGCCCGCGAAGCGGACGTGCGGCCAGCGGCCGGTCTTCGTCCACTTCCCGGCGACCAAGTGCTCGACGTGGGCAGCGGCCGGAGCGAAGAAGCGGTCGAAGGGCTCGTCGCGGTCGTACTGGTTGCCCACGTAACCGAGCGCGAGGTCCCGAGGTTGCGCCGCGAGGGCGAGGGGATCGGCTTGGGCGAGCAGGTCTTCAACTACGGGGAAGAGCAGCGAGTGTGCGCCGGGGGTCGGGGAGAGCGCGGCCTCGCAGACGCGGGTGTGGGCCGTGCGGCGCCACACGCTCTCGGCGCGCAGGGTGCGGTCCTGTTGTAGGGTCTCGCGTTCCTTGGCACAGGCTGTACTCGCCGACCAGCGGCACTTTCGCTGTCTCAGGTCGCTGGCACAGCGCTCGGTCTCACGAACGTGGCACTTCCTCAGGGTCTCGACCGAGCCGGATGGAATCTGCGAGCAGGGAGTTGACTCGGCGCGCTGTGGGCTCAGTGGCGGAGGATGGCGCTGGCCGCCGACCGGCGGACCACGGCCCCGCAGAGGCGTGCGGCTGGCATGGCTTTCTCGATGTCCTGCGACAGCAGTTGTCGACGACCACGGCAGACGCCTGCGGCTCGAGGAAAGTCGATGTCGACGAGTTCGGGAGACGGTTGTTACGAACACTGCCCTGTAGCCAGCGCTTTGCTCACGCCGACGAAGAGCGCGGACGGCTCACACCTGCCTCCGCCGTTCCGCTGTTCGCTGCTTGCCCGAACTGGCAGCCGAGGTGCCTCCCGAACAGCGCGAGACCCTGCTCTCCAACGTCGACAGAACCAGGCGCGTTCGATGAAGATCTTGGACCAGCCGCACAACGACTCGTTGGGCGGCGATGGCGACACCCCCTGCCGAGCCGCCCTCGCATTCCGGCTCACACCCGCTTTGGGTATGCAAGTTCATCTCCGGCAAGAACAAGCAGAACGCTGTCAAGTCGACGGTCGTCACGGACGGTGAAGGTCGCCTGCTGTGGTGCAGCCCAGCACGGCCCGCAAGCTGCGCGGATCACTCACGCCCGCCAGTTAGGGCTGGTCAGGCTCTTGGCCGGTGGGCCCGCGGGGAGTCACGATCAAGGTGTCGGCCGGCGGCTGTGAAGCCGGATGAATCGTGGGTGACTGGCCGTCCACCGCGCCGTCCCCCGGAGACGAAGCCGCAGAGCCCGCGTCGGGTTGCCCGCGCTTGATGGCCGCGTCCACCGTGGCACCGATGCGGCGCAGTGCCGCCAGCTCCTGAGGACCGAGATCATCGATCAGGTACTCGGGGACTGCGGCGACGTGTCCCGGCGCCGCTGCCACCACTACGTCGTAACCGGCCTCGGTCAGCGTCGCGGTGGTGCGCCTTCCGGAACCGGGGATCCGCTTCCGTGCGAGCAGTCCGCGCTTCTCAAGCCGACCGATGGAGGCGGACCGCTCCTGGACGATCTTCCGCGCAAGAGGGAGGACTTGTGCGAGCTGCTGGTGGTGCCGGGCGAGTTGGTCGAGCCGGCGCTGGGCTTGGATGACTTCCGGCAGGTTCGTGAACGGAATGTCGCGTGTGGAGCGGTCCAGCGCTGGCTATTGCACGGTGCTGATCTGCCACTTCTGGTCGTCTCTCGTCGTGTCGCAGGATTCCACCTTGAGTTGCGTGCGGCCGCCGCTGTAGTGCCTAGCGGTCAGGCAGCCGTCGTCGTCTGCCACGTTCCTCAGCTGACCGTTGGATGTGTCCTCCCAGGAGGCCTGCTCTTGGCCGCACAGGCCGAAGCCGACGAGGCCGCCCATACCGGTCAGGCATGCGCTGGAGTTGACGGGGGCCCGGAGCTCTACAACGCTGGAAGAGGCACCGCTGGGCGTCGCGCTGTACCAGTGGAATCCTGTGTCCCTCTCTTTGCACGCAGCCAACCTCAAACTCGGGCTCCGCTGGATGCACAAGCCTCGTACCTTGCTGGCGACCGTGACGTACCCGGTCACGACGGAAGGTTGGGACGCGGCGCCCGCGTGCCCCTGTGCCGCGTGCGCGACCGCCGTGGGGAGCAGAAGCATCGTGAGGGCAAAAAAGGGGATGCCGGCTCCGCGCCGCCGTGCCCGCCTGGGTCGGTTCATCCGGGCAGTCCTTTCAACAGACATGGGTGCATCTATTACATGTGGTGGGGGGGTGCGAGGCCGGGGATTTCAGGCCGTAAGTGGGCGTGGCGGGCCGCCGGCGGCAACGCGTCCACCAACGCGGCCCTGACCGTCAAGGGTGGCCTCCGCAACTACCCGGCGGACCGCGAGCGCGGGACACGGATGCGGCCGGGCTCGCTCAACGAACGCCTCCAGATCCTCGCCGAGCGGGCGTGGGCGCCCTACATCGACGGCAAGACGGTCACCTCGCACTCCTGGCGGGCCGGCGCGAACACCGACATGGCCGAGAAGGGCGTGCCGCTCGCCGAACGCAATAAGGCCAGCCGGTGGGCTGACGGATCACACACCCGACACGGTGTACGACACCGCCGCCACGGCGCGGGCACCCGCGACCCACTCGACGCCGTCCCGCAGCACAGCGGGCCCGCACGAGCAGCGGTCGCGGAGGCCCGCGGCGCGATGCCGTCTCAAGCAGAGGAATCCACCTGAGTGGCGAGTTGAAGCAGGCGAGCCACCGCATGGCCCACTCAGAAGATGCCTTTCCACGTCCACGGCCGTGGCCCGGATCGACCGCGAAGGCAATCGATCCGGTATTGCGCTTGGCCTAGCCAGTCCTCGTTGCTGGCTGCGTGCTGCGCGGCGTACGTCACCATTCGCAGTTCTCTGGCAGCCGCAAGGGTGGGGTACCCCTCCCATGCCATGACGTCGTGCCCATAGGCCTCACAGAACTGGTCGTACTCGCCCGCAGTGACCGCGCCGGTCGTCTTCGCGCGTACCGCGGTGGACACGAGATCCCACTCCGGGGGCCCGAGGGAGAAGCGTTCCAGATCCATCATCAGGGGCCCGTCGGGCGTGCGAACGAAGTTTCCGGGCCAGGCGTCGCCATGTACGGCTCTGTCTGGAAGGCCGGCGGGCCGCTCGGCCCATGCCGCTGCCAGGTCGCGGTGAAGGCCTCGCAGCCACTCCCTGTCGGCCCTGTGGATCGTGGTGGCCGCTCGCAGTCGCTCGTCGACGCGGACGAAGGGATCGAGGTACCCCAGCTCGATGTCTGGCGTCGGCAATGAGTGCAGGCGCGCGAGGAGTTGGGCAAGGTCTTCGACCGAGCCGTGCTCCTGGGCCGGGAGTTCCACCCAGAAGGTCACGGGGCGGCCGTCCGCCTCGATGGGCTGCTCCACCGCGACCAGGCGCACAGCAGGGAGGTTCTCCTGGGCGAGCCAGCGTGCGACGCGCACCTCCCGGGCGGCAGCGGCGCCTTGGCCTGCCTGTGAGATCCGTATGACCACGCCGGGGAGTCGCCATATCTGGTTCTCGGCCAGTCGCAGCGGCTCTGCCCCATCGGGGTCCAATCCGACTGCGGAGCAAGCTTCTGCCAGGGCGCGGCGTGCGGGCGCGGCTGCCGAGGTTGTCATACCGAGACCGTAGCGGCGATCCGGTCACGCAGGTCCGATGCCTCTGGGATCTGCTGATGTTTGGAGGCGAAGCGGCCGAGCTGCCGTAGGTCGTCGGCCGCACGCCGGGATGTCAGCCGCCCTACCTCGTCCAGTGCATCGTGGCCGATGGTTGCCGCTTGACGTGGGTCGCCCTTGGCCATGATCAGGGAGGCCAGTTTGGTGCGGGAGATTGCGCGGGACCGCCGGTAGGCGTCCGGATGTCCCTTCACCGCGGTGTCGAAGCGGCGGGCCGCCCTGCCTGGGTCCTGTCCCGCAAGGATGGCGAGGTCAAACAGCGCATGGGCGGTGTCCCCGTTGTGCTGCGCCGTGTCGTAGTAGGCCATCCAAGGCGAGTCCTCGCCCGGTCGGGCCCGGGTGAAAGCGTCGTCCGCGGCACCGACGGCCGCCATGGTGTCGCGCACGTTGCCCATTTTCCCGAAAGCCCTGGCTCGTGCGGTGTGGAGCATCGCCTGTTCCGTAGCGGTCAACCGGTCGGAGCGCACCAATCCCTTTTCGGCGTAGGTGAGGCCATCGTCTGGTGCACCGATCCACACAGCTTGCCGTGCGAGGAAGGAGTACGTCTTGGCCCGTAGATGCCAGTCGCCCGCCTCCTCGGCGCAATCGGCTGCGAACTTGAACGTCGTGCTGGCTTCATCGTGGCGGTAGGCGTCGAAGGCCGAGGCCCCTACCACTATGCCGAGTCGAGATACGGAGGCGAACATTTCGGCGTGCAGATGCTCGGGGCACGGGGCTTGTAGCAGTCCAGCCGACCACTGCATTGCCCGACTGGCCACGTCGCGCACCATGCCGCCGCCACCCAGTTCGTTGTCCATGCCGCTGATAGCGGTGGCTGCCGCCAAGACCTGGTCGATATGGCAGGGGCTGACAGTGGCGGGAAGCGACAATCCGGCCGGGGCGAAGACCTCGGTGAGGTCGATGGGGGCTATGGCGGCGATGCCGCCGAGGTGGAGGAAGGCTCGTCGGTGCACGGGCTCATGGCTCCCTGGGCGAGGCGTTGGGTCATCTCTGCCCAGGATGCGGCCTGTCTGCGCAGGAACGGTTCCCTCCCCCCTACCTGTGACCGCCTTATCGGCATCAGCCCGCTTTTTGTCGGCATCACGCTGCCCGAAGACCATCGGCCACGCTCGGTCGAACAGCCCGTCTGTGCGGAAGACTTCGTCGAGCCGCTGGGCCAAATCACGGCGGCAACTTGGGTACTTGCCCTTCTCGACCGCCAAGATCATGTCATCGCTGACCTGCACTAACCGGCCCAGCTCCCTGGCGGACAGCCGCTCTGCAATGCGCAGCTTGCGCAATTCGTTCCCGAACCACTCCTGAGGGGAGGCTCCCGGGTCGAGCGTCTTCATTGGCTGCGGCATTTTTCTGCCCCCGAAGTCGTTGATGCCGAACTTTCCGTCTGTCGGCATCAGGCTCTGCACGTTCTCGGTGTGCTCTGCCTGAATGGTTGCTGTCCGGTTCGATTCCAGTACACACCGCAACCCCGCCTTGCTGAAGGGGTTCTGGCAGAACGGAGGGAGCAACGATGGAACTCCTCCTTGGCACCCGTGATCGGAGCACTTCTCTTCGCGTCACGTCCAGAAGCGTGAGCGGCCAGCTCGACGTGAGCTTCGACGTCCGAGCCGAAGACCTGGGAACCATCAGGGACATCATCCAGGCGCATCTGTGCTGGTGGCGCATCGACGACGGCACCGCCCACCGGATGCTGACCGTGGTCAATGAACTCCTCACCAACATTTTGCAGCACACGCCTGCGGATGCCGACGGGTGCAGGATGGCCAGCCTGCTCCTCCACAAGGTCCCGGACGGCGTCACCGCCGTTGCCCGCGACACGGACCCTTGCGCGCCGGTGTACGAGCCTCCGGGCCTTCAGTCCGAAGAGGGCCGCGGCTTGCTGCTCCTGCGGGCCCTGGCTGACGACACCTCCGTGTCCATGACCTCAGCGGGCAAGGACGTGTGGGTCTTCATAGGCAATCAGGACACACCCGAGCACGTCTGATCCCCACGGCCGGCCCTTTCCAGGAGTTCCGATGTCCCCCACCGCTCTGGTTTCGGAGAACGATGTGGTCCCTCCGCAATCCGATGAGCCCAGCGCCCAGAAGTGGACGCCTCCACTCGACGCGGACGGCCTGAGGCACGTCTTGGCGCGCGTCGTCGCGTGGAAGCCTCTCGATCTTGAGGCGATCTTCGATGACCTGGACACGGTGATCGGCGACGAACTCCCGCCCGCCCCGGTGACTGCGGCGCTGCTCGACCGCCTTCGCGGCTACCTGAAGCAGCTCAGCGACATCACCGTGGCTGATGCGAAGTACCCGCCTACCGACGAGATGGTCCGACTCGTAGAGCGGGCACGGCTCTTGAGGGACGAGGTAACGCCCACCGGTTATCTGCAAGCCATCGGCCTCGCCCGGCGCCTTGCCTTTGCTCTCTCCGACCTTGCCGACGAGCTGATCGAGGCCCGCTACATCAAAGGAGCCGAGTGATGCTCCCTCTCGCGTACCCGCAGGTGAGCGTCACCCTCATGCCTCCGCTGGAGGCGTACGACTACGACCTCTACGCGGGCCGGCTAGCAGACCCGCGGCTCTTGGAAGCGGCTGTTGCTGTACGCACGCTGCGCATACCGTTCCTCGCTGTGCCCGTCGGAGGGACACGGCGAGGCGGGTACCTCTCGATGTCGTGCCTCTGCCTCGGCTTCAAGGTCCGCAACGTCCTCCGTGATCGGCCCGGATTCCCCGACCTGCGGGTGCGGCTCTCTGTCCATCCGGACACCTGCCATGCCGTGGAGTGGGGAGAGCAACCACCCGCATCCTGGCATGACTGCGCTGACGTCACCCTCGGCCGCTTCTACGGCTACAGCGAAAGCGCGATAGCCGCATTCATTAACCGCCGCGCCAGCGCCACGCGCGGCCCCCAGACGCCCTCTTCGGCAACCAACCACCGCTCCCCCGCGGCTCCGTAGGGCTGCCGAAGAGGGCTCCCTTCCCACCTCACGACCGAGAGGAAGCGCGACGCACATGTGCCAGCACAAGCCCCCCTGCCCCACGGCGAGCGAACCGGACCGTGAGGCCGCGAAACCCATGGCGGGCGACCACGTTCTGGGCTGGACGCTCTTGTGCAACGGTGTCCTTCTCTTCGACGACACCGGCGGGATAACGCCGGACAACTCGATCATCGCCCCGCACCGCCCCGTCGAGCTGGCGGGAGCCACCGCATGAACACAGTGAAGAACAGGAGCGTGGTCCCCTACGTTACGGGGCGTGATGGAGAAGAGGTGGAATCCTTCCTCTCCCTGCGTGCCTCCTTCGACCTTGCGGGCCATTCACGTTTGGCCTACTGGGATGAGACGCCGGAAGATCGCGATGTGCGGGGCGTGCTCTGGGCCCGCGTCTCGCAGTCGATAGGGGACGACCGGTTGCCGACCGGAGAGCCGAAGTGGCGTCTGGTCCACCCGTCCCGGCAGCGCGAGTGCATGCTCAAGCTCAAGTGCCAGGTATGCGTCGCTGACGCCCGGACCCCAGATGGGATCCTGTTCCTGGAGAGCCAAAAGGGCGGCATTCCAGAGCCGAGCACCACGATCCGGACTGCCCAGCCTCCGCTCTGCTGGCGGCACGCGCGCATGGCCGCGAAGCGGTGCCCCTATCTCGCAGAGCACGGGCACGTCGCGCTGCTGGCGCGACGCGCACGCATGTACGGCGTCATTGGAACGCCCTACGAGTACACGTACGGCGACGGCATCCGAGTCCTGGCGGCCAACGATGCGCCCCTCCCCTACGGGGACCCAGCCCTGCGGTGGTTCCTAGCCTCTCAACTGGTACGCACGTTGATCTCATTCAGCGTCGTGGACCTGGACGATCTTGTGCCGGCCGCGTAGCCCCAAGACAGCCGCTCGGTGAGCCGGATGGCTCCTGCCTGCTCATCGAGCGGCGTACGCCCCCCGGCGCCGGGTTCCGCATCCCCCGTCGGCCCGGCGCCGGCCTATTCCCATCCGAGCACAGCCCGCACCGTCGAACCCACCGACTGTCCGCTGACCTGGAGAGATGATGCTCACCGCCCCCACCTTCCCTGGCGTAGAAGGCGCATATCTTGCCTTGCTGCAACGAGTGTCGGACAGCCCCGACCACCACATCACCGCTCGCGGCAACAACGCCAACGAAGTCCTCGGTGTCAGCTTCCAACTGACCGACCCCCGCCAGCGACTCCCCTACCTGGCCGCACGCAAGGCCAACCCGATCTTTCAGTTCGCTGAAGCGCTCTGGCACCTGGCCGGCCGCCGCGACCTGGCGATGATCGGCTACTACGCCCCCTCTATGCGCTCCAGTTCCCCCGACGGAATCAACCTCGGAGGATCCGCCTACGGCAACACCCTCTTCAACCCCGCCGACGGCGACACCACCTCCCCCTTCGACCGCGTCCTGGAACTGCTCCGGTCCGAGACAGACAGCAAGCGCGGCTACCTCCCTGTCTTCTCCCCCGCAGAGCTGGCCATCACCGACAACGTCGACATGGCGTGCCTGGCGGGGCTCCACCTTCTTGCCCGCGACGGACAACTGCACATGGTGTGCCACATGCGCGCCAACGACTTGGACTGCGGTCTGCTCTCCGACGTCTTCAGCTTCACCATGATCCAGGAGTACGCGGCCGTGCGGCTCGGCCTGGAGCTGGGTTCCTACACCCACCTCATCGGATCCGCCCACGTCAACGACTGCAACACCGAGCGGGTCAAGAAGGTGCTGCACGAAGCAGAAACACGCACCGCACCCCATCACTTCGCCTTCCCTGCCATGCCGGCCGGGACCACGCCTGACGCCATCGCTCACGTCTTGGGCCACGAGGAACTGCTGCGGATGAATCTGGCGCAGTACAGCGCACGTGCCATCGCGAGCCTGGGCGTGCATCCGTACTGGCAGCAAGTCCTCCTGCTATTCGAGGCCTATCGACAGATGGTGCACGACAAGAGCGACGCCGTCAGCTCCGACGTGCTCGGCGCTCTGGACCCCGGTGTGCGGTGGCTTGTGGGACACAAGTGGTCGGCGTGCACCACCGAGGAGGGTGCCCTGTGATCGGCAAACCGTCGTCCGGAGCGGTCGTATCGGGTATCGACTTCGACCGCTGGGCCGTCATCCTGTGCAAGCCGGACGCCATCCAGCGCGGCTTGGTCGATGCAGTACTGGAACGGATCGAAAGCACCGGAGTCTCCGTGCGCGCCCGCATGGAACTGTTCGCCGAGCCGTGGCAGCCACACGTCGTCTACCGCGACCTGCTGGCCGACCCAGGCCGTTTTCCGCCGGACCTGCCCACGTACATCGACGCCGCGTACGCCGGGCAACCCATCACGGTGGCTCTCGCGCACGGCGGCCCCGACATCCACTCCTACCTCCGGCGCCTGATCGGGCACACCGACCCCACGAGGGCCGTGTCCGGCACGATACGCGGCGATCTGAGGGACGACAGCCTCTCGGCCGCGACCCGCGAGAGGCGGCTTGTCCGCAATCTCGTGCACACCTCGGACGATCCGGAGGCTTCCCGCCGGGACTTCGGCACCTGGTACGGCGCAGGGCGGTCCCTGAACGTCTCCGACTTCGCGCGCTGCTCAGTCATCCTGTGCAAGCCCGATGCGGTCGAGCGAGGACTGGATGGTGCGGTATTGGAGCGGATCGCTGCCGAAGGCGCCACGGTCACCAACCAACGGCAGGTCACCGTGCAGCCCTGGCAGGCCCACGTGCACTACTGGGACCTGTTGGTGGACGCCGACCACTTCCCCGACCGGGACATACCCGCGTGCCTGGACGCGGAATATGCAGGACGCCAGGTCACCGTCGCGCTCGCCCACGGCGAGCCGGGTGTACATGCCCGACTGCGTGATCTGGTGGGCCACTTCGACCCCACGCGTGCCGCGCGAGGCACGATCCGCGGCGACCTGGGTGATGACAGCCTCTCGGCCGCGCTCGCCGACAAGCGGCTTGTCCGGAATCTCGTGCACACCTCCGACGACCCGGAAGCGGCCCGCCGCGACTTCGGCACCTGGTACGGCGCGAGGCACCGCGATCTCCTCACCCCGGACCTCCCGGCACAGAGCACATCCGCGCAAGCCTGACCCAAGGAGACCCTGATGAACGCTCCCACCGTCGGCGCGCGACGGTCCCTGCCGATCCTGTCTGCCGCCAGTATCGCCAGCCTGAAGCCGGACCTCGCGACCGTCATCGAGTACCGCAAGTCCGGACTCTCGCTCAACTGGGTCGTGGGCTGTCCGCTGGACTGTGCGTACTGCATCCGGCAGACCTTCGACAACTTCGCGATGAAGGTCCCACGCCGCCTGATGAGCGATGAGGAAGCCGTACGCCAACTCATCGGCCACGCCTACTTCGTGCCGCACAAGACGCCAATCCAGCTCCTGAACCGGGCCACCGATCCGATGCTCCCGGCCGTCAAGCCCCACGTGTTCAGCGTGTTGCGGAACCTGGACGAGCGGGGCCTGACCAACCACGTCCTGGTCATCACGCGGTGGAGGGTGACACCGGAGGACTGCGCTGTCCTCAACAGCCTCCAGAATCTGCGCCTGACCGTCCTGGTGACGCACTCGAACATTCAGGACGAGCGGATCGAACCGGTGGACAGCAGCATCGCCGCTGCGAGCCTGCGCGTCCTGTACGAGCACGCCGAGCGGTATCGCACCGTCCTGTATTGGCGGCCCATCGTGCCCGGCCTCAACGACACCGACGCCGACCTTGCGCGCGCCCGCGAACTGTCCCGGCACGCGCACGCCACCGTCTTCACCGGCTTGTTCTTCCGCGACGAGATCGCCGCGTCCTCCGAGGCGCACGGCCTCACGATGCCGTACGACCAAACGGCCCGACGCAAGATCCTGCCCGAGGCCGCCGAGCGGCGGATCCTCGACGCCTTCGAGCAAGACGGCTCGTGGGAAGCCCTGTTCCGCAAGACCTCCTGCGGCGTGGCCTACGCCCATGGGGAGGCCGACTATAACGGCCACTACGGCATCCGGGAACTGTGCGACATCTGCCCGCCCGAGCAGCTCGCGCGATGCGAGACCGCCTGGGTCAAACCAGCGTTGACGGCCGTCACTCAAGAAGCACGTGGGCTCGGCGCGACTGGCCCGATCGAGGTCACCAACCGTGCCATCGTCGTGGAGGGACTGGACGAACCGCCGCGCTACTACCTCCAACACGGCTTCGGATACCAGTGCCACGACCGAGCCAAGCCCCACCACCACCGCCAGCATGGCCGAGCCGACATCGGCTGGGAGGCGGAGAACGGAACACCCGCCAAATGAACTTCTCCTCCTGGCCCGCCCTGTTGGTCGTCGACGTCGAGGGCAACGGCACCACACCACCCGACCTGGTCGAGGTCGCGGCACTCCCCGTACGCGACGGGAGGCTCGACACGAGCACCGCTGGCGCCTGGCTGACCAAGCCCAACCGGCCCGTCACGCCCTTCGCGGCCCGGGTGCACGGCCTGACCAATCAGTTCTTGGCCGACAAGCCAGGCTGGGAGGAGATCAAGGGCGCGGTCCACGCGTGCCTGGGCACGGCGTGGATCGCCGCGCACAACGCGCACGTGGACTACCGCGTCCTGTCCGCGCATCTGCCGCAGTGGCAGCCGGCCGGAGTCATCGACACGCTTCGGCTGGCCAGAGCCACCTATCCCGGCCTGCCCAAGTACCGCCTCGACGCCCTGATCGAGCACGTTAAGCCGGACCTGACCCAGGCCCCCGCGCAGCGCCACCGCGCGACGTACGACGCGTACGCGACGGCCCAGATCCTCATCGCCATGGCCCGCCACTACGAGACGTGGGACCAGCTCGTGGCCGCCGCTGTCCCGCCCGGCCTGCCCGGCGCCCCCGAACCAGAACAGGAGCCAACCCTGTGGTGACATCACCCGGCGGCACCATCGCGATCGCCGGAAAGACCGTTTCGCGACTCGGATTCGGCACCATGCGACTGACCGGACCTGGAACCTGGGGGGACCCCGCCGACCGCCGCCAGGCCTTGGCCGTGCTGCGCCACGCCGTGCACACCCACGGCATCACTCATATCGACACCGCGGACGCCTATGGCCCGCACACCGTCGAGCACCTGATCAAAGACGCCCTGTACCCCTACCCGGGCGACATCCTGCTTGCGACCAAGGTCGGGTTGGCGCGACCGGCCCCGGACCTGTGGGCTCCGCACGGGCACCCGGTGTATCTGCGAGCCAGCATCGAGGCGAGCCTGCGCCGCCTCGGCGTCGAGCGGCTGGAGCTGTGCTACCTGCACCGCATCGACCCCGAGGTGCCCCTCGCCGATCAGCTCGGCACGCTGCGCGCGCTCCGCGAGGAAGGGAAGATCGGGCACATCGGCCTCTCCAGGATCACCGCCGAGGACTTCAAACTGGCGCAGCAACAGACGCCCGTGGCAGCCGTGCAGAACGTCCTCAACATCCATGACCGGTACGACCCAGTCGTGGAACTGTGCCGCGATCACGGCATTCCTTACGTCCCCTACCGGCCTCTCGATGCCGGCGCGGCAGCACCGAACGGAGACGTGACCACCCCGCTCTCCTGGCTCCTCGCCCACGGCCCCCACATAGCTCCCATTCCGGGAACGAGCAGCCTCAAGCACCTGGCCGACATCGTGAACGCCGTGGAGCAAGGCGGCTGGATGTGACACTGACCCTCGCGCTCACAGCCACGCCCCAGACGCGGACGCCGTACGAGAACTGGCGCCCCCCGATCATCGGCGTCTGCGTCCTCGTCCCCGTCGGGGCACTCGAACTCGCCCTCGCATACGGGCCGGGCAACACCTTGGCGCTCCCCACCGGGGCAGTCGAACACGACCAGAGTCCGGAGGAAGCCGCCCAGACGGTCCTCACCAGGCTGCCCACCGGCCTGCCGACACGGCGCAGAGTCGCAGTGGACCAGGTGCAGATGAGGCGTCGCAAGATCATCACCCACATCGTCGTAACTGCTCCCCTCACACACCGTCAGGCGGAGACGCTGACCTACCGCGACCCGCGCACCAAGGTGCGCGTCCTGCCCACCGTGCAGGCTCTCGCGGCCCTGCCGGAACGTGCCCGCGCACGTGTTCTCCTCGGCCTCCAGGCCCTCGCCATTGGAGCAATGGTGCACGTCCGTGACGGACAGATCCAGCGACTCGAATCCGTTCCGTTGATGTAGTACCGCACGCCCCCTCGGCCCTGGTGCCTTCAGCGGCCGGAGGCCGCCGCCATGTCCGCGCAGCCCGCGAAGTACCTCCACCTCCTGTGTAACGCGTGTCGACGCAACGCCGTCCGTAGAGCGAGCCAGCCGTTGACGCTCGGCCACGATTCGCTGTATCGCCGCCAGGAGGACCCGCACTGTGCCGACCGCGACTCCAGTAGTCCGCGACCAACTGGAATTCGAACCCTTTGCCAATCTCTTCGCCCTGCCACGGGAACCTCCGAGCCAGCCGCCGTCGTCGCGGATCCCGAAGAATTTTAGCCCACGTCTGGACCGTCGCCGCAGAGATCAAGATCGAGGGACGTTTAGCGACACTCGCGGACATCCGCGGCTCGTACACGAGGGTGAAGGTATCCGCGTTGGCACCCAGGAGGTGCACTGCCGCTCGTGCCATCGGCGGTACCAAGACACCGCCGATCAGAACGAAGTCGCCCCGGTCCCTGGCGGGCCCGCCCCGTGGCCGGGAAAATTCGGGTGGTGCTCGTCCGGAGGACGTCGATGGAGCTTGGCGCCGAGTCTTGAGCCCGAAACGAAGTCGGACGCAGGGGCCGTGTGCAGGAGTCCAGTGATGTTGCCATGAGCACGCAAGAGAGCTTCTTCGAATCCTGTGGCCCCGGAAGGGCGGGCACCGTCAGCTGACCGAACCGGTCGTGTGGAGGCGGCTATGGACGTGTTCGAGGAACGCTGCGCCGGGGTCGACCTGGGCAAGATCGAGTGCAAGGTGTGCATCCGGATTCCGGGGAAGGGGAAGCGGAGCCGTCGCGAGGTACGTACGTTCTCGACGATGTGCGACGGCCTGCTGGAACTGCGGGACTGGCTGCTGGCGAACGAGGTCACCAGGGTAGGTATGGAGGCCACCGCCTCGTACTGGAAGCCGTTGTACTACCTGCTCGAAGCCACTGAAGGCATCGATCCGTGGCTGCTGAACGCCCAGCACATCAAGACCGTACCGGGGCGCAAGACCGACGTCAGGGACTGCGAGTGGATCTGCCGCCTGGTCGAGCACGGGCTGGTGAGGCCCAGTTTCGTACCGCCGCGCGACATCCGGCAGTTGCGGGATCTGACCCGCTATCGCACCGAGACCGTCCGGGACCGGGCCAGGGACGTCAACCGGCTGGCGATGTTCCTGGAAGACGCGGGCATCAAGCTCAGCGCGGTGGTCTCCGACATCACCGGCCGGTCCGCCCGGAACATGCTCGATGCCCTGGTCGCCGGGGAGCGCGATCCGCAAGTACTGGCGGGGATGGCGCTGGGCCGCATGCTGGAGAAGGTGCCGCTGCTGAACCGTGCACTGACCAACAGTTTCACCGATCACCATGCGTTCATGGTCGCGGCGATGCTGCGGGCGATCGACCAGGCCGACGCCCGGATCATCCAGCTGAGCCAGGAGATCGCTCGTCAACTGCGGCCGCTGCAGCGCCAGGCCGAACTGCTGGCCACGATTCCCGGTGTCAGCCTGGTCCTGGCCCAGGTGATCATCGCGGAGATCGGGGTGGACATGAGCAGGTTCGCCACCGCCGGCCACCTCGCCTCCTGGGCAGGGATGTGCCCGGGCAACAACGAGTCCGCCGGCAAACGAATGTCGGGCCGGACCCGGCACGGCGACACCTGGCTCAAGACCGGTTTATACATGGCCGGTTCAAGCGCCGCCCGGATGAAGGCCACCTACCTCGGCGCCCAGTTTCGAAGGCTGGTGCCACACCGTGGCGTGAAACGGGCGACCGTCGCGGTCGGGCACTCCATCCTCGTCGCCGCGTGGCACATCTTGCACGAGGGTGCCCCCTACCGGGACCTGGGCGCGGATCACTTCACCAGCCGGCTGGGCAGGGAACGGCAGACCCGACGCCTGCTCGCCCAACTCGCGGCACTTGGCCACGACGTCACTATCGCGCCCCACCAGGACTCCGCTTGACCTGGGCCAACACGGCAGCCTGCAGGTGATTTTCAAGAGAGCCCTGTGCGACAGCGGGCACCTCATCGATCAAGACCAGACTCAACGCGCGGTTGGGCCCCCGTACCCCGTCCCTCATCATATTCGCGCCAACTTTCCCGGCTATCTAACAGCTGACACCGCTGCTTCGCTCGGGATTCGGCCCGTCGCCCCGGGATATTGCTCGACGCCGCGGTAGTCGGCCGCGGCCGACTGAAAGGAGCCCTGGGCGACGGCACGAAGACCACGCAAGATTCCGCTTCTTCACCCCATACTGCTCCATGCTTACCTCCGCCGCCCCAATCGACCGCTCCTCCACCCCGTGAGGCCCGCCGCCGTACTCATTAACAGTGATCCCTCCCTTGGCGTTGGCATGAGCACAGACCATGGAACCCGTAGCTCCGGCGCAGTTTAGGCACACCACACCGGGAAGCCCGAGGCGTCCGTGCGTCCTCGCCCTGAGCAGGCGAAACGTTACCCGCGCGAAAGGACCCAGCCGACTCCTCCATCCAGGGGGCGGCCCCTACCCATGCGCAAACCACGGGCGATTCACGTCCTCTACCTTCTCCAGTTCCCTGGCCTCTCGACAGCTCGTCCCAACCGGTCTTGCCGCCACGCACCGCCTCGCACTCGGAGACCAAGGGCAGATCGAAGCCAGGCGTCACGCTCCGGATTCGCTCGCCGCTTCAGTGTTCGCCTTTGCACCGGCCACAGACCCCGCCCCACTGCAGGCAGAGACAGCCACGCTCTCCAACTGCCTTCATACGGTGACTTGTTGTGACCGAATTTGACCCAACTCCCTTATGGGAGCGGGAGGAACAGGGTGACCCATGCGCATGGTGAGTCGTAGTGTGACCGTCACAGAACACGTCACCGCAGCTCGCACCAGCCGCGCACTCCCCAAGTGCATTGATCTCGGCCATGGGAGATGACCGGCTCGCCATCACGCCGCACGGGGAGACACAGTGACACGCGCAGCACACCAGCAGGCATATTCCGGCATTCGCAGCAGGAAAATGAACCGCTCGACCGCCCTGTTTGTCGCCCTCTGTAGCGCAGGCGTGCTCACAGCCTGCAGCAGCGACTCCGACGCAAAGGCCGACAAGAGCTCCGCCCCACCCAGCAAGCCCACCGCAGACAAACCCACCAAGAGCGCAGACCCGCAGGCCGCAGATAAGCGGGCAGTCCTGAAAGTCTACGAGCGCATGTGGGAAGAGCAGGTCAAGGCCTATGCGGCAGCGGACCTCGAAGGCACCGCCCTGAAGAAGTACGCCACGGCGGGTGCCTACGCGCGCGCCAAGCTCGATGTCGAAGGCCTGCAGAAGAAGGGCATGTTCGCCAAGGGCAAGCCTGGCCACAAAACCAAAGTGACCAGCACCGATCTCAATCGCGAGGTACCCCGGGCCGAGCTCACAGACTGCCTCGACACCTCCACCTGGAAGTACTTCTACCGCAAGTCGGGCAAGCCAGTCCCCCTGCCCACGGGAAACCTCAGCCGCTACACGACCACCGTCAAAGCCGAGAAGTGGGGGAAGAAGTGGATGGTCTTGGAACTCGAGCCCCAGCAGCGCGCCTGCTGACCATCTTCGCCGCCCTGGCGTCAGTGGCCAGCCTCGCCGTCGCAGCGCCACGCCCTGCCCAGGCAGCTCCTCCCGAAAGCGGGAGTTGTGTGGATGGAGCGGTCACCTTGATCATGTGCAAGGCCGGCCAGGAAGGCCGCCCGCCGGGTGGGAACGGCGCCCAACCCGCCCAATCTGGAGCTGGAAAAGGAACCAGCAAGGGCAAGGAGAAGGACGAGCGTCAGGCCTGCAAGATCACGAAGATGGATCCGCAACCCCCCAAGGACAGCGCGCTCTGGGCAGGCCACGACGACGGCGCAGTCTACGAGCGGGAGTGCCGCTTCTCGACAGACGGGGGTATCGGAGCCATTCCCATGCCCTTCTGGGCGGCGGAGGAGCCACCCGCTGTTGACCCCGAAGTCTTGGCCCAGGAGGCCGTGGACAAGATGAACTTGCTCGGCCCTGATGTCGCCAGCCCACGTGCGGCGGGCAAGTACACGGTCGGGGTGCCGATGTGGATGTGGGTCAATCCTTCCACCACGACGTTCGGCCCCAACACAGCGACCGCGACAGCCGGGAGCGTCACGGTGTCGGCAACGGCCAAGGTGTCGTCTATCCGCTGGTCGATGGGTGACGAGAAGACGGTCACCTGTCAGGGCGCGGGTACCAAGTACAAGGCCTCCTACGGGATGGCCAAGTCGCCCGACTGCGGCCACCTCTACCGCACCTCCTCTAAGGAGAACGCGGAAGGCCGCTTCAAGGGCACCGCAACCGCGACGTGGGCGGTGGACTGGCAGGTCACCGCAGGCGGCGACGAGCAGGGAGCGTTCCCCGAGGTCCGCGAGAGCGACTTTGAGGTGTCCGTGGGCGAGATGAGAGTCCTCGACTAGGCGGGATGGCACGCACGTGTTGAAGAGCAGTACGAAGAACAGGGCAACGAAGGTGCCTGCCCCACCGGCCGGGGATGTAATGCGACCGGACCTGGACATCATCGATCCGGAGCCGCCGCGCCGTCGGCGCCGTTCGTTCATGGTGATCGGCGCGGTCATGGTGCTGGCCGGGGCCATCGGGTTCGCCGGTCTGTTGAACGCCTCGGGTCAGCGTTCCGATGTGCTCGCCCTGGCCCGCGACGTGCCGGCCGGACAGAAGATCACGGACGAAGATCTGCGGGTGGTCGCCCTCCCGGAGGACCCGGGTCTGAAGCCGGTGGCTGCCGCCAAGAAGAACACAATCGTGGGTCGGCGTGCCTCTGCCGCATTGTCGGTAGGTTCCCTGCTTACAGCCCGTCAGCTCACCGGCAAGGGCGGACTCCGGCCTGGCGAGGCCCTGGTTGCTGTGGAGGTGAAGCGGGGCATGGCGCCGGTTGATGCGCTGCGGCCCGGCGCCACGGTCAGCCTGGTGACCCGCCCCAAGGAGGGCGACGTAATCGGCAAGAAGCCTGAGCTCACCGAGGTCGGCGGTCGTGTCGTCAAGGTCGGTGCGCCCTCCAGTAGCGGCGACGTCGTCGTGCAGGTCGCCGTCCTGGAAGCGGACAGCGCTGGGGTGGCTTCGGATGCGAGTGCGGGCCAGGTGGCGATCGTGCTGAAGACCGGGGGCTGAGGCGCGATGTCTGTGATGGTGCTGGCCGGCGGCCACGGGTGCGGTGTCACCGTGTCCGCGCTGGCGTTGGCTCTTTCCAGTACCCGCCCCTCCCTCCTGGTGGAGGCCGGGGCGAAGCAGGCCTCGATCCGCTCCGGGTATCGGCAAGGGGCCTGGGGCGGGGAGGTGGGGCTGTGGCATCTGGCGCAGGCCCACCTGCAAAACCAGCTGGCCGAAGCGTTCGAGGCGCACCTGCGTCCCTTGGATGCAGAGGGCAATCGGCTGCTGCTGCCGGGTCTGACCGACCCGACGCAAGCTGCCGCGCTGGCAGGGACGTGGGAGCCGTTGTCCCTGCTGTTGCAGGCGATGGACCAGCACGCGGGCTATGACGTGGTGGTCGATGCCGGGCAGGTGGTCGTCGATGGCGGCGGGCTGCATGCCAGCCTCTTCCCCGCTGTGCTGGCCAACCGGGCCGATGTGGTGCTGCTGGTGGTGCGCAACTCGCTGACCTCGGTGGCGCAGACGCTTCCGGTCGCGCGGGTGCTGCAGAGTGAGCTGGAACGCAACGGCAGTGGCGCGGATGCGTTGCGGCTGCTGGTCATCCAGGAACTGCCCATGGCGGCGGGCGGGTTGCGCACTGATGCGATTGCGCGGCGCTTTGCCGTGCCGGTGGTCGACATGCTGCCGTGGGATGCGTCAGCAGGCGCGTTGTTTACGCACGGCTCGCAGCGCCCTGTGAAGCTGGCGAAGCTGGCCTTGATCAAGCAGGCTCGCAAAACCATGCCGTCGATCGGGGTGGAGGTCCACACCCGGCGCCGTGCGCTGGACATGCCTGCGGCTCCGGTGAGTTCGCCTGTGGTGGCTGGAGTGCTGCAGCGGCTTTCCTCCAGCAGGCAGGCCCCGCCGGTGCCGCCTCAGGGTCCGCGCCTGGGGGTGAGCATGCATGGCTGAGCGGAACGGCGGAACACCCGGCATGAACGGCTCGCCGGCGCGGTTGCAGGATGTGCTGAGCCAGGCCCTGCGCCCCACCGCGCCAGGCACGCCGGGCGCGGCGTCGAACGCCCTGCGCCCGGCAGCCGCGCTGACGTCTCCCTCTCCGGCGGCTGTTGAGGTCGCCGCCCACGGGGCGCTGCCCGCCTCACCGCAGGACATCGCTGATCTGCGGGATTCGGTCAGTGATGACATCGTCGAGGCCGATGACCAGGAGCCGTTGCCCAACGAGAGCGCACGCCGCGAACGGGCGCGTTCGCTGGTTGCCGAGCGGGTCTCTCGGTGGGCCGTGGACCAGGCACGCCGCCACAAGGCCCTGGCCCCGGCGCAGGTCGAGACGCTCTCCCAGGCCGTCTACGACGCGCTGTTCCACGCCGGACCGCTGCAGAAGTACCTGGATGACCCGGACGTGGAGAACGTCGTGGTCCTGGGTGACGACGTCCAGGTCGACTATTACAACCGGCCCACCGCGAAGGTGGCGCCGGTCGCGCAGAACGACGACGAGCTGATCGCGCTGATCAACCGGCTGGCCTCCAACTCCGGCCACCGCGAGCGCAGGCTGTCCGCCTCTTCGCCGATGGTCAGTTTCCGCCTGCCCGACGGCTCACGCGCCGAAGCCACCACCCTCACCCCGGTTCCCTTCCTGGGCGTGCGCCGCCACCGCGTGCTGGCCTCGAACCTGGAGCAACTGCAGGAGTGGGGCACCCTCTCCCCCGCCCAGTCCGCCTTCTTGCACGCCTTGGTGCTGGCGAGGAAGAACATCCTGTTCGCCGGGGACATGGGCACCGGCAAGACTTCGCTGCTGCGGGCGCTCGCGCAGAAGATCCCCGCGGAAGAGCGCGTCGTCACACTGGAGTCCGACCGTGAGCTGTTCTTGGACCAGTTCGAGGGCGGCGCACAGTTTTTGGCGATGGAGTCGCGTGAGTCCAACGGTGAGCTCGTGGACGGGCACCCGGTCGGAGAGATCAGCGTGGAGCAGATGTTCCCGCACGCGCTGCGCATGCTGTCCACCCGGGTGATCGTCGGTGAGGTCCGTGACCTTGAGGCGATCGCGATGCTGCAGGCGATGAGCGCGGGCGGCGCCGGATCCATGTGCACGCTGCACGCCGCCTACCCCAACCTGGTGCTGCCGCGTCTGGTCACGCTGTGCCGGGGCATGCACCGCGACGACGTCCACGAGTTGGTAGGCACGAGCATCAACTTCGTCGTCTATCTGAAGCAGATCAACCAGACCCGGGTCGGCGGACGCCGCCACCGGTTCATCTCGCATGTCCTGGAGGTTCAGCCCGGCGAGGGCGGCCACCCCTCCATTCAGGAAATCTTCGCGCCCAACGGGTCTGACCCGCGCGGGGTGCCGCAGCTGGCGCCGTCCTGCATCACCGAGCTGGAAGGCCTGGCCGGGTTCGACCGGCGGTGGCTGACCGTGCCCCAGTACGGGGCCTGGCCCACGCCGCTGGATCTGGTCGGCAGAACGGAGAGCGCCGCATGAGCAGCGATCAGTGGAGTCTGCTGGCCGCGCTGTGCGGCGCGCTGATCATCGGCGGGCTGCTGGTGAGCGTGCGCGGGGTTACGCGTGTACCGGTGGCGGCAGCGGACCGGCCGCCGTCGCGGTGGGTGGTGCGCTGGCAGGCCGCCCAAGCCGCGCTGCCCGATGCCTGGGCGCGGCGCTATCGGTTCATCGTCATCGCCGCCGCCCTGGCCACGGTCGGGGCCTGGCTGATCTGGGCCCGGCCTGTCCATGGACTGCTGGCGGGTGCGGCGGTGCTGGGCATTCCGTGGATCTGGAATCCGGCCGGGACCAGCGGTCGGCAGATCGTGCGGCTGGAGGCGCTGGCGGAGTGGATGCAGCAGCTGGCGGGTGTGCACGAGTCCGGCGGCACCCTGGACAGTGCGATCACCGCCTCAGCGACCAGGGCCCCGCAGGTGATCCGCCCGCAGGTGCGGCTGCTGGCCGCACGCCTGCGGGTGGGCGCCAACCCCAGCCTGGCCTACCGGCAGTTCGCCGACGCGTTCGCCGACGGCGCCGTCGACAACGCGGTGATGCTCTTCCTGACCCACGCCCAGGATCACGGGCCCGGTTTGAGCCGGGCCCTGCAGTCCATGGCCAGCCTCACCGAGCAGGAGGCGATCTCGCTGCGCAGCCTGGATGCCAAGCGCAGCCAGGTGCGTACCGGTACCCGCTGGGTGTCGATCATTTCGCTGGCGATCGCCGTGTACATCCTGACCAACCCGTCCTGGGGCGAGATCTACCGCACGGCTTCGGGGCAGCTGGTGATGCTGGTGCTCGGGTTGATGTTCACCGGTGCGCTGGTGGGGATGCGCAAGCTCGCCCAATCGAAGCCCGCCCCACGGCTTTTGGCCCCGTTGGCGTCGGCCGCTGACGGCACGTCCAGCGTCTTGGGTGCAGCGGCCAAGCCCGTGAAGCAGAAAGCGAAGGGGGCCCTGTTGTGATCTCGCCTGGAGCACTCGCGTGCGGCGCTGTCGTGGGCGCTGGACTGTTTCTGCTGGTACGGGAGCTACTGCCCTCCCGCCCCGACATGGACGCCGTCCTGGACCGCCTGGAGAACACCACCTCAGGACCGGGTCGCCGCAGTACCACTGCCACAGATGCGCAGCCTGGCCGTAAGGGATCGGTGTGGGAGCGGGCCGGGGAGCAGATCCTGGCCTCGCACGGCCACCGGCTGACCGTGCCGCGCTCAGACCTGGAGCTGCTGAACAAGTCAGTGGCCCACCACGTCGGGACGAAGGTCCTCGGTTCACTGCTGGCCATGGTGATGGTGCAAGCCGGCGGTCTGCTCCTCAGCTTGGCGGGCTTTGGGTTGTCGTGGGCACCACCGTTGCTGGCATCGCTCGCGTTCGCGGCCTACATCTGGTTCGACGCGGATGCCAATGTGCGCCGCCAGGCAAAGGCCGCCCGTTTGGAGGTCCGCTACGCCATCGCCTCCTTCCTGGAGCGCGCGCAACTGGAGCGGGGCGCGAACGTAGGGCCGGAGGCAGCCGTGCAGCGCACCGCCGAGGTCGGCGACCACTGGATCCTGACCCGGATTAGCGCTTCTCTCAAGCGCGCCGAGCTGGCCGGTATCCCGCAGTGGGAAGCGCTCAAGCAGCTCGGTGAGCAGCTCGACATTCCCGAACTGGCCGCCCCGGCAGAGTCGTTCTCGCTGGCCGGGGCAGGCGCCTCGATTCAAAAGACCCTGGCCACGCAGGCGTTGCTGCTGCGCCAGCGGCTGCTGACCGACCGGGAGGCGGAGGCGAACTCCGCCTCGGAGCGGCTGGTGGTGCCCGGCACGATCCTGTTCACCGTCGTGCTGGTGATGTTCGCCTACCCGGCGTTCAGCGCCCTGACCAACATCTGACGACCAACCACGCGCAGGGGTGCGCGGTGGAAAACGAGGGGAAACAGATCATGAAGTTCAACGTGCTTGACCACGCTGCGATCCGGCTGCACACCGCATGGCTGACCCGGGTGGAGAAGATGTCCGGCGCACGCCGGGACGCCGGGATGGAGACATTGGAGAAGCTGATCCTGGGCGCGGTCGTGCTCGGAGTCGCGGTGGCCTTCGGCACCGTCTTCAAGAGCACGTCGACGACGCTGATCGACCGGTTCAAGGCCGCAGTCGGCGCATGAGACACCGGATCTGGCGGTGGTGGCGTGCCCGCCTGGACGCCGGGCGCGGCCGCCGCGCGGATGGGGGCATCGCCACCCTGGAGTTTTTGATCATCACGCCCATCCTGCTGTTCATCTCCTGCCTCGTCCTGCAGTTGGGGGTGTTCTTCCTGGCCAGCACCGCAGCCCACACCGCGGCCCGCAAGGGCGCACAGACCGGTGCCGAATTCCAGTCGAGCCCCGGGCAGGGTGCAGAACGTGCCCAGTCCTGGCTCAGCCAGGTCGGGGTGGTCCAGCAGTCCCAGGTCAGCACGGCTGGCTCCACCGGTGAGCGGGTCCGGGTGACGGTGACCGGGAGGGTCATGAACTTCCTGCCGTGGGATTTGCGCATCGAGCGCAGCGCCGAGGACACCGTGGAGAAGAACCAGTGAGCCGGCTCCCCCATCTCCCCACGCCGTTCTGCGCTGCGCTGCGGGTCCTGGAGGGCGCGGCACGCCGCGCGCGGGCCGGTGGTGACCGGGGCTCCTCCACGCTGGAGGCGGTGTTGTGCCTGACCGTGCTGGTGCCGATCCTGGGGATCATCGCGGCGTTCGGGCTGGCTGGTCTGGGGGACAGCACCGCGGCGAACGCGGCGGCGGCCGCCGCGCGCGCGGCCAGCGCATCGGATGACCCCGACATCGCTCAAGCCCGCGGCCGCCAGGCGGCGTTGAAGTCGCTGGGGCAGGCGCAGCGCACCTGCGCGAGTTCGGACATCGTCATCGACACCAGTGGTTTCCCCTCGCAGCCCGGACAGCCGGGCACCGTCACGGTCCGCGTGGACTGCACGATCCCCCTGGCCAAGTTGGCTGTTCCCGGGCTGCCTGGATCCAAGACACTCACCGCGACGCGGCACAGCGCAGTGGACCGCTACGTCGACCGTACGGGCGAGGGGAATGTGGAGTGAGCCTTCAACAGCGCGTGCGCGGCCGGGCAGAGCGGGGTTCGGTGACCCTGTACTTCCTCGGCTTCGCCATCGTCGTGATCGGCCTGCTGGCACTGCTGGTCGATGGAGGGCGTCTCCTGATGGCGTCCGCGGATGCGGAGGACATCGCCGCGGAAGCGGCCCGCAGCGCCGGGCAGGAGATCAACGGGCCCGACGCCATCACCGGTGAGGGAACCCGCGCCGACCCGCAGAAGGCCGTCGCTACCGCTCAGGCCTTTCTGGCCGATGCCGGGGTGCAGGGCGCGGTGACGGTGGCCCAGGACGGGCAGAGCATCGACATCACCGTCCACGACACCTATCACACGCTGCTGCTGGGCGGCTTCGGCTACTCCAGCATGCAGGTGAGTGCGCACGCCGACGTCACGCTCGAACGCACCGACCCCGGAGCCTGAAGATGCCCCACTCCCCCGGCCCTGCTGCCCTCGCTGTGCGCCTGGTGCGCGCCGTGGCCAGCCTTGCCGCCCTTGCGCTGCTCCTGGTCGGGGTGCCCTGGGTGCTGGCCAGGGCCGGCACGTTGCCCGGCGGCGCCCCCAGTGGTTCGGACCTCACCGATGCGCTGATGTCTCCCGACGACGGCGGCGTGCTGTTCACCGTGCTGACCGTGGTGGCCTGGGCGTTGTGGGGGTGGTTCGCGCTGGGGGTGCTCACCGAGCTCCCGCGACTGGTGCGCAGGCGCCGCCCCGCAAAGCGGCATCGGCGCGTGCTGGGCGCTCCTCAACGGCTTGCCGGTTTCCTCCTGGGCGGGCTGCTGGTGCTGCCCGCGGGTACGGCGATGGCCGCACCGGCTCCGGCGATCGCCGCGACAGCGCCGGTGCAGCCCACTGTGCACGTCGCCGGCGCCGACCTGGGCGCCGAGAAGGGTGAGCGTGCTGCCACCCCGGCGCCGGGTTCAGCCGTTGGGCCGGTCCATGTGGTGGGTGAGACCGGTGAAACCGTGTGGGACTTGGCCGTGGAGTATCTCGGCTCCGGCCCCCGCGCTCAGGAGATCCGCAGCCTCAACCCGCAGCTGCCCGACACCGCACTCCTGCCCGCCGGAACATCCGTGCAACTGCCCACCGACGCCCGTATCCCACAGGCCGATACTTCGCCCGCGTCCGCACCGCATGTCCAACTCGCCGCCAGCGAGCAGCCGATCACCACGGCCCATGACGTCAAAGCGGGCGCAGAGCGCACCCACACCGTCAGGCCAGGTGAGTCTCTTTCCAGCATCGCCGAAGACGAGACCGGCGACGCCGACCAGTGGCCGCAGCTGTACGAAGCAAGCAAGGACCGCACGCAACCCAACGGCACGCCCCGCCTCAGCGACCCCAATCTGATCTTTCCTGGCCAGCGGGTCACCATCCCGGCCGCTGCCGCGTCCAAGGACCCCTCCGGCGACCGCGAGCGCCCGGATGACGAGGAGGGCTCACCTCACGATCAGGACGGCGAGAAGGACCAGGACGCTCCCGCTGGCGGCGACAAGCCCGCCGAGTCGGCCAAGCCCGGCCCCTCGCCCACACAGGACCGCCGTGAGAAGCCGTCCGGCGCGCCATCGAGCCCCGCGCCATCGGCCACGCCCGCCTCGCCCGCCAGCCCCGCCCCCTCCACGCCAGCGCCCGTGCCGGACGCCACCGACACGTCCTCGAGCGTGCTGAACACCACGCGCACGGCCGGGGTGCTGGTGTCGCTGGCGGCCGCGGTGACACTCGCGCTGGCCCTCCGCCGCATCCTGCAGCGTCGCCGCGCCAGACCCGGCGAGCTGATTGCCATGCCCGACGAGGTCTCCCCAGCCGAGGCGCAGATGGCGCAGGCCGCAGAAACGGCAGGCCCGTTGCGGCTGGACCGGGCGTTGCGCACGCTGGCCTACCAGGCTGGCCGCGAGGGCACGCCCCCACCTGCCGTGCGCGGCGCCCGGATCACCGGCAACGGCGTGCAGATCCTGCCCGAGGACCTCCAAGCCTCTCCCGCATCCCCTTTCACCTCAGGTGGGGGCGGCTGGTGGACGTGTGACGAGACCGTCGAACTCCTGGAGGAGCAGGACGCGGCGCAGGTGGATGCCCCCTATCCGGGACTGGTGACGATCGGAGCGGACAAGCAGGGCAACGTGGTGCTGCTAAATCTGCCCCATGCCGGCGTCGTCCTGCTGAGCGGCCAGCAGGAGCAGGTCGAGGAGATCCTCACCTCGATGGCGCTGGAGTTGGGCATGAGCCCCTGGGGCACGGGTGCGGAAGTCGTGGTGACCGGTTTCGGCGAGGGGTTGAATCAGCTCCTGCCGACGTCCCGGATCGCCTACATGTGTGAAAGCGCCCACACCGCACGTGATCTCACCGAAAGCCTGCTGGAAGCTCATCAGGAGCCGAAAGGCAACCGCCCGCCCTATCTCATCCTCTGCGCACCGCAGCTCACGGCGGACAGCGCCTGGCAGATCGCCGAGGCCTTCGACAAAGCCTCGGGCGTGATGCAGGTGGCGCTGATCGCACCGGCCTCATCATCTGTCGATTTGCTGTTCGAGCAGAGCCAGGTGATTGATGCGGCCGGCAGGCAGCCCCAGCGCATCGACATCCTGGGTACCGAGATCACCCTGCAGCGCCTGGAGCGAGAGGCCGTGGAGGAGATCACCGCCGCGCTGGCCGTCTCCGGTCAGGACGCCCACCCCGCCCAGGGCGCGTGGCAGCACGTGCCCGCCGAAACCCACACTGCTCACGCAGCACCCACCGCGGCCGCCAACCGGCAACCGGACCAGACACCCGCCGCCCCCACCCCACGGCCGTCCCCGCCCAGCGCACCTGCGGTGGAGACCGTCGCTGCCAGTGCAGGCAGCCAAGACAGCGTGACGGGCGCCTCGGAGCTCGGGGTCTTCCCAGCGTTCCTGGCAGCCTCACCCTCCCCGGCCGCCGTCACCTTGCCCACTCCTCCAGATACGCCCGGTGAAGCCGACTCTCCAAGCTCAGGCGGGGACAACCAGGAGAAGCATGCTGAGGAGGCCGACAGCCCGCTTTCCGGGCGGCTGGCCACCGACCGCTCCAGTGCATCGGAACCCGGCACCGGCAACGTCGCACCGCCCGCCCCGGCCGAGCACGCTGACCCAACTGCTCCCCTCATCCAGGTTCTAGGCCCGCTGGCCATCTCCGGCGTCGCTGCCTCCCGACACGCCACCCGCGAGGCACACCTGGCCGCACTGCTGCATCTGAAGCCCGGACGCAGCGCCGACACCCTCTGCGCGGACATGGACCCGGCCAGGCCCTGGTCCACGGACACCCTCAACGCGCGGCTGGGCGGACTGCGCCGCAGCCTGGGCAACGACCCAGACGGCGAGCCCTATGTGCCGCGCCGCGCCATCAAGACCGACCCCTACACCCTGTCCGACAAGGTCTGCTGCGACTGGCACCACGTCCAGCGCACCGTCGAAGCAGCCCTCCCCCACGGCCCCGCAGGACTCGCCCAGTTGGAGAAGGCACTGGACCAGGTCCGCGGCCGTCCCTTCGGAGCCCAACCGCTGCCCTGGAGCGCGCCACTGCAACAGGAGATGGCCATGCGCATCGTGCACGTCGCCCACACCGTGGCCACCTACCGCCTGGCCCCCGGCCCCCACCACGACCTCACCCTCGCCCGCCGGGCCACCGCCACCGGGCTGGAAGTCGACGAGAGCGCCGAACTCCTCTATCGGGCGTGGTTCAAAATTGAAGCCGCCGCAGGCAATCGTGGAGGGCTGAAAGCCGCGATCTCCCGCCTGGAGGCCGTCAACCGCTCGCTGGACCTGTCGCTGGAGATCGAGACCGAGCAGCTCATCCATCAACTACTCGACCAACCCAGCCCAACACCAGCCTTGTGGGGTCCGCGCGAGGACCACACCGCTGGGTGAGGTCCTCTGCCGCCCCCCCCCGTTGCGCAGTCAGGCTGACGCCACGTCGCGCCGTACGTAGGCGAGGACTTCCGCGAGCGCGGCCTCGGTGGAGACCGGCGATCGCTCCTGCCAGCTGCGCAGTGCTTCGCACACGGTGGCCGCGGCGGTGCGCACCTGGACATCGAACTCGGCGGGCAGCGGCGCCAGGAGGCCATCGTCACCGTAGGCGCCGGTGACGACGATCGGGCCGTGCAGTACGTATTCGGTGGGCAGGGTCATACGCCGCCAGACGCAGGCCAGCGCCCAAGCGGTGATGTTCGGCGGGAGCTGTAGGACGGCGCCCCGGCCGTGTAGATGGAGCACCGTCGAGCGATGGTAGTAGGCCAGTTCCACGTCGCCGCCGACGAGATCGTTCAGGCACGTCCGTTGCGCGGCCCCATCGTCCGGCAGCTCCACGTCGCTTACCTCGGCGTCCACAGCGATGCGCAACGCGGTCGTCATCGGCGTCATCCCCTCCCTGCGATGTGGTGCGCAATGCGCATCCGGTGACCGGGTCCTGCAGCGATGAGGCACTGCGCACCTGCAGATGACCAGCCTAGGGGTGTGATCGCTGCAGGAGGCCGAGTTTGGCCGTCCCCGCGTCAGCATCGGGGAGGCATGCAGCCGTTCTTCGTTGGGCGATGTTGGCGTACAGCTGCGCCGCGCACCCATCGCCGTCGGCGCGAAAACGGACAGCTGCGCAGTCGCCGAGCAGCTGGCGCCGTGACCGGTGATCAGCGTGGGCTTGTCCACTGCCACCAGCAGTCATCGTCCCGGGGCCCGGTGCTCCGTCGGGTAGCCGCGAGGATCAAGTGGAGTGCGCACTCGCCGTAGGGGGTGATGGGTCGATGACCGGCTGCGCATCAGGGCTGTGGCCGGGGAGTGATGGGCTCGGCCCCGGCCAGCCATCGGCTCATCGGTGCGCAACGAGGTGGTGCGCTGTCAGGTCGTGAGGCTGCCGTTGTCGGCGATGACCGCTTGGTAGCGGCGCTCGAAGCCGGCCTGCTCGGCCATCGCCTGGACTTCGGCCTCCCGCCAGGAGGCCTTGTCGGGGTCCTTGATGTGGCGCTTCTTCACACCGTGGTGCGCGAGCTGCTGCACCACGTCGGCGATGCGCGGTGCTCGGTGTGCTGCCGCTCGGCGGCCCAGA
>NZ_JBWLKL010000050.1:0-43526 GCF_059026065.1 Streptomyces sp. A18
AGCGCCTCGACCGTCAGCGTCGTCAGCGGCACCGGATGCACGCTGTAACCATCCAGCGAACCGTCCTCCAGCGGCGACACCTCATAGCCGACCTTCGCCATCGCCCGCTTGGAGAACTCATCCGTGTTCACGATGATCTCCGCACCCCGCGGCACATCGGCGATGTTCGCCTTCAACGCCGCCGGATTCATCGCGACGAGGACGTTCGGCGCGTCCCCCGGCGTCAGGATGTCGTGATCCGCGAAATGCAGCTGAAAGGAGGAGACACCCGGCAGCGTCCCGGCAGGCGCCCGGATCTCCGCGGGAAAGTTCGGCAGAGTCGACAGGTCGTTCCCGAAGGACGCCGTCTCCGACGTGAACCGGTCACCCGTCAGCTGCATACCGTCACCCGAGTCACCCGCAAAGCGGATGACGACCCTGTCAAGGCGGCGAACGTTCTTGGCAGCTGCCCCTGCCGCACTACCTGGTGAGGGACTGACTGTGGACACCATGACCTCACTCGTGCTCGGCATCAGAAGTTCCGTGACCGGGTTCGGAACCCGCACCCACCGCAGCCGCCCTTCTCCTTGATGAGGCCGAAGAATCCCTCCCCCTCACTGCCTCAGCGATTGCTTCCGCAGCCCGGTCGACATGCTCCTCACCCGTCGAACGCCCAAGGCTCAGCCGGAGGGCTCCGAGAGCACGCTCCTCACCCATCCCCATGGCCAGAAGGACTTCGGAGGGGCGGACGCTTCCGGAGTGGCACGCTGACGCGGTCGACGCGGCGATGGTGGGCGTACTCGCGAGCACTTCAGTGCCGACGACTCCGTCGATACTCACGTTCAAGGTGTTGGGCAGACGATGGGCAGGATGCCCGTTCAGCGTGATCCTGTCGGGAAGCAATGCGACGAGCGCTTCGTGGAGCCGATCGCGCAGCTTGGTCAGGCGGACGTATTCGGAGTCCAAGACTTGGGCTGCCTTTTCGCTGGCGGCACCCAGGCCCACGATGGCTGGGACATTTTCGGTCCCGGCGCGCTGACCGCGCTCCTGCCCGCCGCCATGGACAACGGGCTCGAACTGCAAGTGCTTCGGAAGGTGGAGTGCACCAATGCCCTTGGGCCCGTAAAGCTTGTGTCCGGCCAGCGACAGGAGATCGACACCCATATCCCTGACGTCGACAGACACCTTGCCCACGGCTTGGGCGGCGTCGGTGTGCATCAGCGCGCCGTACTCATGGGCGATCCCGGCCAACTGATCCACGGGGTGGATCGTCCCCGTCTCTCCGTTAGCGCATTGGATCGAAACCAGCGCGGTCCGTTCCGTCATGGCTTCGTGCAGGGCCTCGGGGGTGATCTGCCCGTACTCGTCGACCGGCAGATAGGTGACCCAGATGCCATGAAGCCGTTTGAGCGCCTCGCAGTTCTCGAGGACTGACGGATGCTCGGTGACCTGAGTAACGACATGGTTCCTGCCGGCCCGCAGTGCAGGCAGCAACGCGCCCCGGATCGCGAGCGCGTTCGCCTCTGACCCACTGCCGGTGAAGACAATGTCCTGCCGGTCGCTGCCGATCAACGAGGAAGTCTGACGGCGTGCTCGATTGACGGCTGCTGCAGCAATTCGCCCGAAGTCGTGAGAACTTGACGGGTTGCCGAAGTGGCTACGGAAGTACGGAAGCATCGCCTCGATAGCCTCCGTATCCATTGGCGTGGTCGCGTTGTGATCGAGGTATGTAGGCCCGCCCCCGGGCGTTTCACCGATTGACATAAGCACGTCCCTCGCACTCGGTTGTAGCGGCGCCGCACGCCTGGCACCGTCGGCTGTCTGTCATCACATCTGTTGTGAGGCGACGACCAAGCCCCGTTTCGCGCTGGGAGGAAGGGCGGCTGCTGGCCAAACGGCAGCTTCTTCGATGATCTTCCGCACCAGATGCGCGATCGTGGTGTACGGCGCGAACTGCGCAGCGGATTGAAGTCGCCCGAGGTAGTCAACGGCCCACGGCCATATGTGCGTATGCAGCAGATCGTGAGCCGCCGCCCACGCCTCCGCAGGTGTCAGACAGTCGGTCACCGACCCCACCGCGATCCTGTAGAGGTGGGCCAGGAGAGCGAGTTCCACTGCCAGGTGATCCTGGCCAAGGACTGAGTCTTCTTCCTGCAGTATCGGGTGCAGGGCATAGCGGTCCATGAACTCTTTGATGTCGTTCGCCGCACGTCCGCCGAGCTTGACTTCACCATGGTGGACCGAGGCGTACGGCGGGCAAATCGGTTGCGGACCGATGAACAGGTGGCAGTACTCGGCAGCTAGCTCCTCCAATGCCTCGCTCTCTGTACGCTCGGCGAGGCCGGGGTCGGTGAGCGGCCTGTGGCCGCCACCGCTGTCAACGTCGGCCTTGAGCATCTGCCGGTAAAGCAGCGGGTCGATCTCACGAGCGAGAAGACGGACAGCCAGGCGCAAGAGAGCGGTGTACGCCCTCACGTGCTCAGCTGCGACAGGAATGGAGTTCACGCCAAGTCACACCTTCCGTATCTGCACGACGGTGTCGTGGTAAGCCTGTCCGCCGGCGACGGGGTCGGGGTAAATGGGCAACAGGTCGTTCTGGGGCACGCTGAGCGTGCCGTCCCACCACATGCGCTCGAGGTCGGCGTCGGCGGACTTGCCGTAGCCGGGGTTGTCGGCAGTGTCCTTGCCGTTGGTGGCGTACGCGCCACCAACGCTGCGCCCCGCGTTGTGGGCCATGGCCAGCACCAGAGGGTGGACGCCTTCGGTTAGCCGTACGCGAGTGCGCAGGGTTCCGAGCTTGGAACCATCCCCTCGGGGCACAGCCGCGTCCTTTGGCCGAAAGCTGGTGACCTCGATCCAGTCGCCGTCGGCTATCCCGAGCTTGTCGGCGGTAGCACGATTGAGCAGCGCCGGGTTCGTGTGGGAGATCTCCTGCAACCATTTGGACTGCATGGTGCGGTGCGCGTTGTGCACGTTGATCTTGTAGCTGGTCATGATCAAGTGGTCATCAGGGAAGTCGCGTTGATGGCTGGGGATCGGCTCGTACACCGGCAACGGATCTATGTCCCGGCCGACATCCTTGCCCTTGCCGACAATGAAGTCGCTGTGCACCTCGGCCTTGCGCGTCGGGGTGAGGAAGCCACGCCTGGCGATGCCGGCGATACGGATACCGATCGCCATGGGCTCGCCGGTCTTCTCATCGGTGCCCTTGTAGATGATCCCGGTCTTGCCGTCCTCACGGGAACCCTCAAGCTCGTCGGGCGTGAGCCGCTTCAGGTAGGGCTCGTAGAAGGGCTTCTTGGCCGGGTCCACCCAGATGCCCTTCGCCTTCATGTGGGTAAACCCTCCTGGGACGGGCTTGAAGTACTCCTCCAGATATTCCTCGGTGGTCTTCCAAGGGAAGTACTTCTCCATGCCTCCTCCGATCCGGCGGGCGAGCTCGGGGAAGATTTCACGGACATCCTTGGACTCGCCTCGAGCAGGCACGACAGGCTGGCGTAGACCGACATAGTCGATCAGGCCCTGCGGCGGGCGGGAGTCGATGTCCCACCGCTCCAGATAGGTGGCCCACGGCAGGATGATGTCGGCCAAATGGGCAGTCTCGGAGTACATCACGTCGATGCAGACGTGGAAGGGAATCAGCTTCTCGTCCTTGAGTACGCTGCGTACCAACTGTGCCTCGGGCCACGACCAGGCGGTGTCCGCGTTGTAGGTCATCAGCGCCGACATCTTCTGTCGGCCTTCCTTGATCCACAGGTAGATGACCTCGGCGACCTTCATCTTCTTGTCCGGGAAGGCATTGGCCAACGGCCAGTTCTTGGCCTCCACAATGATGCTCTTGGCAGTCGGCTTCTCCGGGACAGGTTCCGGCTCGGGAAGGAGTTCCTTGTCCCAGGCGGACTGGGGATGCCAGCACCACCCTCCCTCCTTGCCCATGTTACCGACCAGGGCGTTGAGAATGGTGATCGCCCGGTCGTTGTAGAAGCCGTTGCGGTGTCCTTGCGAGCCCCGGTTACAGATGGTTGTGCACCGCGGAGCCGCAGCGGCGAACTCTCTGGCAATGCGAACGATATCTACTGCGGGAACACCGCTTTCCCGCTCAGCCCATTCGGGCGTGTACTGCGCGACGTGTTCAGCGAACTTCGCAGCTGGGTAGTTCGACCAGGCGTCGAACCACTTCTTGTCCCACAGTCGCTCGCGACAGATCACGTTCGCCATGGCGAGCGCTACCAGGCCGTCCGTTCCGGGCTTCACGCAGAACCACTCGTCCGACAAGGCAGCGGTATTGGAGAGGCGGGTTTCGAAGGTCACCAGTTTCGCGCCCTTCTGTCGGGCACGCATCATGCGGATGGCTACGGGGATGTGGCCCTGGTGAGCCTCGGCCCAGTTGCTGCCGAAATTCAGGACGTACTGTGTGTTCTCGTAATCGCCAAGATCCCAATCTGACTCACCGATCGTGGTCAGGATAGCGGCGCGACGGTTCAATGAGCAAAGAGCCCGGTGGTTGAACTGCGAGGGGGTGCCGTAGGCGTTGAGGAACCGGGAGACGATATCGGTGGAGCGATTGCGGCCCTGCTGGAACGCGAACTCTTCCGGCTTACCACGCTCACGGATCTCCTTCAGGCGGTCGGCCATCTCGCTGTATGCCTCCTCCCAACCGATGCGCCGCCACTTTCCCGACCCGCGCGCGCCCACTCGCTTGAGGGGATAGAGCAGGCGATACGGGTCGTACAGCACCGATGGGCCGGCCACACCCTTCGCGCAGACCGCCCCTTGGCTGTTGGGATCCTCCGGGTTGCCCGTCACCTTGAGGAGGCGGCCGTCGTCGACATGGCCGATGATGCCGCACGCTGTGGTGCACATCTGGCACAGCGAAGGAATGGCTTGAGCACCGCCCACGGCGGGAGCCTCCGTTGAAGCATCCGCTGTCGCGTCACGGACGATCTCAATCGTGCCAAGTCCGCCGACAGCCAGGCCTGCTGCAGCGCCGAGCCTAAGTAGGTCGCGGCGGTCGAGCTCCCAGGTGTCCGGGCCCCCCGCTTCCGGCCCCGGCGTTCCGGTGCTCGTGGCCTCAGTATCCGAACTCATGGTGTCCCCCGTGAATCAGGCTGTGAAGATGAGGAATCGGGCGATGCCGGAGCCCACGAGCACCGCGACGGCGCTGACGAGCCGGGCCGCAGGCCGCCTTCCGCCAAATAACAGTGCCGCGGTCGGCACGAGCAGACCGATACCGAGAACGCCTCCATAAAAGAGAGGGGACCAGGAACCGAGAAGAACGGACTCCAGCGCCTCGTCAGCGGGGCCGATGGGCACGGACACCGCGGTGAAGACCAGAGCGGCCGCATACGTCATCAGCAGGACGAGCACTACTCGTCGACGGGCGTCGCTCTGCGCGCCCGCCGACTCCTCGCCAAAGGCTGAGACGAGTTCAACAACGGCATACCCCATCAGCAATGAGGTGACGAGGAAGATCAGCGCGGATCCACTGGTACCGGCCAGCGGAGACACCCATGTCCGCGCCAGAACCGCCACCGGATAGACCGCAAGCGCGAGGCTGGTGGCCCCCAGCAGCCACACCACGGCTCGGTCCAGATTCCTTGTCATCCCCCGCGCCGGCTGGGGCACAACAGAGTTCATCGAGGCCGTGCGTCTGCGCCACAGCAGGTACAGCGCAACCCCCAGAAGGAATGTCTTCGCTGCGATGATCTTTGCTCCGAGTGAGATCGGAGAAGTCCAGTTCCCGAACTCGGTGACCATCAACGAGAATCGCTCGGGCCGCCCCAGATCGACCGTCAGTAGCATGCCGGCGGCGCCGAGCATGGCCAGGCACGTCCAGCCGGCCCGCCAGTCCAGGGTGAGCGCCGCTTCCGGGAAGCGGCTCCGGTGCCACCAGACGGCAAGGGTGAGGCCACTGGGAATACCGATCAGCGCGAAGTACGCAGCGAGGAGCCCACCCCACGGGGTGTTTGTCATCGGCGCTACCTGCGCGAGCGTGACCGGCATGGCTCACCGCCCCTCGAGGTCCGCGTCAGTGTCCACCTGAACGCCGTCGACTGCTATCAGGGGCAGCGCACGCTTGGGGTCTATGTAGAACACCTTGGGACGAGTGTTGGCCTCGGGTTTCCACACATCCAAGTCGTTCTCGCGTGCCTTCACCGCGATCTCGCTCTCCGGGTCATCGAGGTCGCCGAAGATCCGGCAGTTGGTTGGGCAGGCCTCAACGCATGCCGGTTCGCCACCCTTGGAGGTTCGATGCTCACAGAAGGTGCATTTGCTCGCGGTCTGCGTCTGGGGGTCCTCATAAATAGCGTCGTACGGGCAGGCCGCCATGCAGAACCGGTTAAGGTTGCAGTCGCCTTCCTCGATCACCACCTCACCGCTTGGCTTGCGGGTGATCGCGTCAGTGGGGCACGCGTTGAGGCAGGGAGCGTCCTCGCACTGGTTACAGAGGACAGGGATGAAGTGGCGCGTGGCCTTGGGGTGTTCGCCGGCTTCTACGTACTTGACGGTGTCGCGGAAGACGCCCAGGGGGACGTCGAACTCGTTCTTGCACGCCACCGAGCACGCATGACAGCCGATACAGGTGTTCAGATCGATGAGCATTCCAAAGCGGGGCACAAGCTCCTCCAGAGCTGACGTGCTGAGAGCGGCTTCAAGCTGACGGAAAACTTCATCCAGTCTTCTAGTGTTCCTTGGATAATAACCATGGTCGTGGCTCTCCCACAGGAGGTCCCGGGATCCCGGGATCCCGTCATTGGCCAGGTCGCGCGAGGCACACCGCGTAGTCCTCGTCCGTGTCGACCCACCAGCACACGAGCTGCAAGCCGGCCTGCGAAAGCTCCTTCTCCAAGCCCGCCCGGCGGAACTTCGAGGAGATCTCGGTACGCATCTCCTCGCCCTCGGAGAAGGTCACCTGCAGACTCAGGGCACGAACGTGCACGACCTGGTCACGCGTTGAACGCAGTCGCATCTCCATACGCTCGTGCAACTCGTCCCAGGCAGCGACATGCTGGAACCTGTCCAGGACGAAGTCGGCATCCAGACCGCGGTTGATGACGGAGAGAACGTTGCGGTTGAACGCTGCGGTCACGCCCTTGGCGTCGTCGTAGGCACGCACGCGCCGATCGCGGTCCTTGACCAGGTCGACCCCGAGGAGCACCGTGTCGCCTGACCGCATGATCGCCCTGAGCGCCCCCAGGAACCGCCCCCTCTCATGCGGCGTCATATTGCCGATCGTGCTCCCGAGGAAAGCGATCAATCGGCGCTCCGGCGAAGGCAGTAGCTCCAGGTGGCGATCATGGTCCGCGGCAACAGCATGCACCCGGATATCCGGATAGTCGGCCGCTATCTTCTCGGCCGACTCCTGAAGATAGTCGCCGCTGACATCTACCGGAACGTAGGTTTCGAGAGAACCTGCATCCAATAGCGCATCAAGCAATATCCGGGTCTTCTGTCCCGATCCTGCACCCAACTCCATCAACGCTCCGGCGCCGGATGCCTTCGCGATCTCATCGGCGTGGAGTGAAAGAATGGATCGCTCACGACGGGTGGGGTAGTACTCGTCCAGCTGCGTGATCTCCTCGAAGAGCTCACTCCCCCGCTCGTCGTAGAACCACTTGGCGGGAAGTTCCTTTGGTGTTCTGGAAAGTCCATGCGCGACATCGGCTCGGAGAGCCGCGTCCAGATCGGCGGGAGTCACGAAGCAATCGGTCTTGACGAGGGACACGACGCCACCTTCTCAACGTGGAGGATTTACGGCACTTTCGTAGTGATCGCACTGGCATCTTTCAGCACAAGGGCTAGGCGAATCCGGACACGGCGGAGTGGCGCACGCCCTGTTCAGACCCGGGGAGCGGATGGACACAAGGACAGGAAAACCGCCCAGGCCATCCGCTGACTCGCTAATTGTGGTTACTCGGTCACCAATCCGAGACCCTTGGCCTGCGAGCGGACCTCTGAATAGTCCTTCGCCGTGACGCGGGCATACTTCTGGGCCCGCATGAGATCCAGGAGTTCGGAATCCTTCATCGTCTCGAAGGCGGCGGTGACTTCCTTGATCGCGTCGGCGCCCAGAGCGCTGCGCATCACCCAGGGGTAGCCCATGACCCGCCTCGACTCAATCTCACGAAGGGTGCCCTTCCGCACAGATCCTTCGGCCTCGAGGCGGCGCAGGATCCTCAGCTCAAGTCCGCCTGCATCGGCGCTCCCCGTGGCTACCGCCTGTGCGACCGCGTCATGCCCGCCGGCGAAGGTCACCTTGGAGAGCGGAGGACACGAAGTCTGCTTCCGCGCATCGCACTTGGCCCCGGCGTCCACGAGCATCACACGCGGGTAGAGGCTTCCAGAGGTCGAGCTGATGTCCCCGAAGGCGAATGTCGACTCGGCCCGGATCAGGTCCTTGGTGGAGCGCGCCGAGGAGCCCTTCTTCACTACGATGGCAGACTCGTATTCCTTGGTCCCCGTGTCCTGGTCGACTTCCGTCACCATTGGGGTGAGCTTCACCTGCTGCTCCGCCTGAACGTACGTCAGCCCTCCGAGGTAGGCGACGTCTACATGCTTTGACGCCAAGGCCTCGACGACACCGGAGTAGTCACTCGCCACGAAGAGCTCGACTTTCACGTCGAGCTTCTTCGACAGGTAGTCAGCGAGGGGCTCATACTGAGCCTTCTGCTTTTCTGGAGACACGTTCGGTATGACTCCGACTCGCAGAGTTTTCGGCACACCTAGGGAATTGGTCGACACGCCATCGCCGGCCGAACAAGAACTGAGACCGAGAGATACCGCCAGGGCGATAAGCCCGGCCATAAATCGCTTCATCGTTCGCCTCCGCTTTCAAGGCGGAACCCAAACGGGATTTAAGCTGGCATCCCAAGTAAGGCGACACGTCAAAAAAACGCGCCCCCGTTAGGACCAGGCAATTCTTGCCCCCGTTGCGGATCCCTTCGCATGGATTGGATCTCCCTAGCCAGCGGGACGGAGCCTAGCAGCGCAATCCGGCCCCGAGAAGACTGTGACTGGATTTACTTCTGGGACACACGGTAGACATCGGCCTGCCGCTGTGCACTTAGGGATCATGAGCCACCAGCGAAAGCGGAATGGCAGGTTCAGGGCCACCAAAAGGGGACGGAAGGGCGTCGTCTGACCTGCAATGGAGATCGTGAACGAGCGCAGCAAATGGAACCCATCCATCCATTCAGCACCGCGGCCGGGGCTCAGCCGCCTCCACCTCTACCCGCGTCACGGAACTCCTTTACTCTCGATATCTTTAGATGATAGGTTTTCAGCGATCTTCGAGCCACTCCCCTGGCCAGCACCCGTCAGTGATTGCCTGCAACCACGAGGGACAGGGATGAGCGACCCGGCAAGGCTGCAGCACCAGCCTGCTCGCGCTGCCTCGAGCGCCGAGCGGCTCGGCTTTCCCGTTCTCATCGACGCGCCCATGGAGGCTTGAGCCACGTGGACATCTCCTTACGGAACATCACCATCGACTTCGATCACCCCAAGGCGCGTGTTCTCGACGGGGTGAGCCTCGCCATCGAGGAGGGCGAACGGGTAGCCCTACTGGGACCGTCCGGCTCAGGAAAAACGACTCTGCTCCGCCTCATGCTGGGTGCAGTCCACCCGTCTGCCGGCGAAGTGCGAATGGGAGGCCGGAACCCTTTTGGTAGCGCAGTCGACCTCGCGGAGCTGCGGCGCCGTACCGGCTGCGTACGCCAGCGCGACGACTTGGTGACCGGGCTCACGGGGCGTACCAATGCCCTGATGGCTACCACGTCGGACTGGAAACTCAGCGACTGGTTCTCGGTCGTACGCGGCCGGACACCTCGGCGCTACAGCCAGTCCTTGGCGATCCTGGCAGAGCGCTACGGCATCGAACCCTGGCTGGCGTCACCGGTGAAGAACCTCTCCGGAGGGCAGCGGCAGCGCGTGGCTCTTGTCCGTGCCCTACTGAACCAGCCCTCGCTCCTCCTCGCCGACGAGCCGACGTCCGGCCTCGATCCGCGGAATACGTCCGTGGTGATCGACGGCATGCTCGAGGGCACACGCACCGTGGTGATGGCGACGCACGACCTCGACGTAGCCGAACGTTTTCAGCGCGTGATAGCCCTCCGCGACGGGTGCGTCACGTATGACGGTCCGCCGCCCGCCCAGGACATCCTCGACAGAATCTATGCCGCCGCCGAGGAACCCGCATGCGCCTGAAATTCCCTGCCGCTTCCTCTCCGACCCGGCCCCCCGTCGAGTCGTCGGCCGGCACGCCCAAGCGTGGCTCGCCCGCCACGCCGCCTCCCTCAAAGCACCATCTGAGGTGGGCAGTCGTCGCCCTTGTCCTGCTGACCGTGATCTGGTCGGTCCAGGGAACGGGGGTAGGGTTGACCTCTCTCGTGGAAGGGCGTGAGGGCGCCCAGCGACTCCTCTCGGGGCTCGTCCCACCGGACTTCAGCGCCGACCTCCTGAAGTCCGTGTTCACAGCCACTCTCGAGACCCTGCAGATCTCCATCACGGCACTGTTTCTCGGTGCGCTGATCGGGCTGCCCCTGGCCGCCATCATCGCCGGCAATGTGCAAGCGCCTGCCTGGTGCGCTTCCGGGGCTCGGGTGATCGCGGCGTTCCTTCGCGGCGTGCCCGAGCTGTTGTGGGCGCTGCTCTTCGTCGCCACTGTCGGCCTCGGCCCGGCAGCCGGTGTCTATGCCGTGGCTCTCCATGCCGCCGGACTTCTCGCCAAGCTCTGTTCCGAACAGATGGAGGCGGTGGACCCCGCTCCCGTCGAAGCCATGCGGCTGACCGGAGCATCCCGGACTGCCACGATGCTGCTGGCCATCTTCCCCCAGAGCCGCAGCGGGATCGTCTCGCTGCTGCTCTACCAATGGGAGTGCAACATCCGCAGCTCGACGGTCGTCGGGTTCGTCGGTGCAGGCGGAATCGGCCAGGCTCTGGGCATCTCGCTCTCCCTGTTCCGCTATGAGGAACTCGCCACCCTGCTCATCGCCGTACTGATCCTGATCCTCGGCGTGGACCGCATCTCCCGGATGCTTCGCAAGCCTCTGGGCGCGGCCACCCGCTAGGCAGGGGGCGCCGCTTGTGTTTCGACAAGCCCCGCTGCTCTGTGCGGTGTTGCCTCACATCTCGGCTGGCCGTGTCGTCCCACGACCGCACATCGCCGCCTCCGGCAAGGCGGCAGGCCAACTTCCCCATTGCTCGGTCCTGTTAGAGAAGGGCACCAAGGCATGACACAGGCGAATCCACCGCTGGACCCGAAAACCGTACGAGGGGAGCCGCCAGCACAGCGCATAAGCGCCAGGGACCGGATCCTCGCGCACATCGAGATCTGGCGGCTGGATCTCTTCTCCTATGCGGGCCTCGTGGGCGTGGCTGGAGCCCTCCTCGCCACGGACGACCCTGCCCTCTGGCGTGTGTTCGGAGCTTGGCTGGCACCAACTTTCGGCTGGCTCGCCGCGATGTACGGCGGCGACTTCTTCGACCGCGACCTCGATGCCTCGTCGAAACCGCAGCGCCCCGTACCGTCCGGGCGAGTCAGCGCGCGCGCTGCCTTCGCGGGAATGGTGATCAACGTCCTGCTGGGACTTGTCGTGGCTGCGGTGCTCAATCCGCTGAACGTCGTGGTCGTTGTGATCACCCTCGGCCTCGGCGTTGCCTACAACGCCTATCTCAAGGCGCACGGCGTCTTCGGGAATCTCACGCGTGGCGGTGTCACGGCGATGGCGTTCGTGATGGGATCCCTGGCCACGCATTCGGAGCTCCAGGTGGAGCTTCTGCCCATCGCGTTGATCTTCTGGCTGCACGACTCGGGTTCGAATGTCGTCGGAGCGATCTGCGACCGCGAAGGTGACCGCGAAGGCGGCTACGGCACATTCCCCGTCCGTCACGGGGACACGGCCTCGCTGTGGCTGATGGTGGGCTTTGACCTGTCGTGGGTGGGCCTCGCGGTCATCTACCCGCTGTTCCTCGACCAGGTCGCCTCGACCACGTACGCGGTGTTCCTTGGCATTGCACTCGTCATGGCGGTCGTCTCCGCCGGCATGCTTATACGCGGGCCACGGCCCATTCCGCGCCTCGTCGGACTCCGTTCCCACGAGATCCTTGTCATCGAGCGCCTCGTACTCACGTCGGCCCTCGTGGCGACGGCAACCTCCGCCCTGGTCGGCGTACTGCTGTTCCTCCCGTCCGCGGCCGCCGCGCTCGTGGCTTCCGCGGCCATCATGCGGAAGAGTTACGAGCCCTCGCGGCATGGGTGGCGGAAGAACGCTGCTGGCCACTCTCGGGTTCTCTGACGTCTCGTCGAAGCACCGGGCGCGCTACCGATGGCCGCCGCAGATCCCTGCGGCGGCCATTGGCACGCAGATGGGCGCGTCCCACGCCGACGCCGTTCCTCGCCCAGGACGGTACGTGGCCGATTACGACAGAGGCGCGGAAGCCTGTCCGGCTACCGCGCCTCTGTCCTTTCCCCGGGGCGGGGGATCGAGGGGAAGGATTATGAGCTACCGCCCTCGGAAGATCCCACACTCTGCCGTTCGAGTTCTCGCGGCAGGGCGAACCGCATTCGTTCTGTCACCGGTTCGACTTCGTGCACATCGCTGTAGCCGCGCGCATCCAACCAAGCCAGCACTCCCTGGACCAGTTCTTCCGGCACGGAGGCTCCGCTGGTGACGCCGACAGTGGTGACGCCTACAAGCCAGCCTTCCTCAATGTGTTGGGGGTAGTCCACCAGGTGAGCGCTGTGGGCGCCGTACTCCTTGGCCACCTCGACAAGGCGTACCGAGTTGGAGGAATTGGTCGAGCCGACCACGATGACCAGTTGCGCCTCCGCGGCCATCACCTTCACCGCGACCTGCCGGTTCTGTGTCGCGTAGCAAATGTCGTCCGACGGTGGGTCCATCAATTTGGGGAATCGCTCACGGAGCGCCGCGACCGTGGCGAGGGTCTCGTCCACCGAGAGGGTGGTCTGCGACAGCCAGGCCACCCTCTCGGGATCCCGGACATGCACGTCGGCCACTCCGTCCGGGCCGTCGACCAGGTGGACGTGGTCAGGAGCTTCTCCCGAGGTTCCGATGACCTCTTCATGCCCTTCGTGCCCGATCAGCAGGATGTCGTAATCAGCCTTGGCGAAGCCGATCGCCTCCCGGTGGACCTTGGTCACCAGTGGGCAGGTGGCGTCGATGGTCTTCAGGCCGAGATCTCTGGCTTCCTCGTGCACCACTGGGGCGACCCCGTGCGCCGAGAAGACGACGACGGCACCCGGCGGGACTTCGTCCGTCTCCTCGACAAAGACCGCACCGCGCTCTTCGAGGGTCTTGACCACATGTACGTTGTGGACGATCTGCTTGCGTACATATACAGGTGCGCCGTACTTCTCCAGCGCTACTTCGACCGTTTGGACGGCTCGGTCCACGCCGGCACAGTACCCACGTGGCTTGGCGAGCAGAACGCGTCGCTTGGCAGACAACGTAACCCCTTCAGATCTATTCGGGCAGGCCGCCGTCGTCCCCCAGCGGGTCGATGCCCATCTCCTCGGCGATGCGCATGGCCTCACCGATCAACGTCTCGACGATCTGGGACTCGGGCACAGTCTTCACGACCTTCCCCTTGACGAAGATCTGCCCCTTGCCATTGCCGGACGCCACACCGAGATCGGCTTCACGCGCTTCGCCTGGCCCGTTGACCACGCAGCCCATCACCGCGACGCGCAGCGGGACAGGGAAGCCCTCCAGCGCCGCTGTGACCTCCTCGGCGAGCTTGTAGACATCGACTTGGGCACGGCCACACGAGGGACAGGAGACGATCTCGAGGCCACGTTTGCGCAGCCCGAGCGATTCCAGGATCTGTGTACCTACCTTGACCTCTTCGACGGGCGGTGCCGACAGAGAGACCCGGATCGTGTCACCGATGCCCTCGCTCAGCAGGGCACCGAAAGCAACGGCTGACTTGATCGTCCCCTGGAACGGGGGACCTGCTTCCGTGACCCCGAGATGGAGCGGATAGTCGCACTGCGCGGCAAGTTGGCGGTAGGCCTCGATCATCACGACCGGATCGTTGTGCTTGACCGAGATCTTGATGTCCTGGAAGCCGTGCTCCTCGAAGAGCGAGCACTCCCAGAGCGCCGACTCCACCAGCGCCTCGGGCGTCGCCTTGCCATATTTCTTCAGCAGCCGCTTGTCGAGCGATCCGGCGTTCACGCCGATGCGGATGGGCGTACCGGCCGCGGCGGCCGCCACAGCGATCTCCTTGACCTTGTCGTCAAACTGCTTGATGTTGCCCGGATTCACGCGCACCGCCGCGCAGCCCGCGTCGATGGCGGCGAACACGTATCGCGGTTGGAAGTGGATGTCCGCGATCACGGGGATCTGTGACTTGCGCGCGATCTCGGGCAGCGCGTCGGCGTCGTCCTGCGACGGAACCGCCACGCGCACGATCTGGCAGCCCGACGCGGTCAGCTCGGCGATCTGCTGCAGGGTCGCGTTCACATCGGACGTCAAGGTGGTCGTCATCGACTGCACGGACAGAGGGCTGTCGCCCCCCACCGCAACCGAACCCACCATGATCTGCCGAGACTGCCGCCTCTTCGACACGGCGCGTGGCTGCGTCTGCGGCATTCCGAGGTCGATGCTCACGACACAACCCCAGTGGAGATGTGCGGTGCGGGGGCACCGCTGACGGACAGGGTGATTCGCATGGACAACAGTCCTCTCATGCGTGCAGCGATGCCGGTCGGCCGTTGACCACGGTGGTCATCGGACCGTGGGCGAGGCGTGTGATGTCCTGTGCGATGCCCTGCGCCGTGAGCCCGATATCGGAGAGGATCTCCTCGCGCTTGGCATGGTCGAGGAACTCTTGAGGAATACCGAGCGTCCGAACCGGTGTGGGCACCTCCGCGTCCCGGAGCGCCCGTGCGACCGCGTCGCCGACGGCTCCTACGCGTCCGTTGTCCTCGACTACGGTGACAAGCCGGTACCGGCGCGCCGCGTCGACGAGTGCGGGGTCGAGCGGCTTGACCCACCGGGGATCAACGACCGTCACTCCCAAGCCGTGCGCCGTGATCAGGGACGCCGCCTCCTTGCAGACCGCGGCCATCGCGCCGACGGCCACGACGAGTACGTCCTCGGGTTCTCCCGCGACCCGCCCCAGTCCTGGAGTTTGGACCAGCACATCCATGCTGCCGAGCTTTCCGACGGCCTCCAGATCAGAGCAGACCCCTCCCTTGGGGAAGCGCAATGCTGTCGGGGCGTCCCCAACCGCGACAGCTTCGCGCAGTAGTTCGCGAAGCCGGGATCCGTCACGGGGGGCCGCGACGCACAGGCCGGGCACGAGCTGGAGGAGCGACAGGTCCCACATTCCGTTGTGGCTCGGCCCATCGGGGCCGGTCACTCCCGCTCGGTCCAGCACGAAGGTGACGGGTAGCTGATGCAGGGCGACGTCCATCAGCACCTGGTCGAACGCCCGGTTCAGGAATGTCGCGTACATCGCGACCACCGGGTGCAGGCCGCCGACCGCCAGGCCTGCCGCGGAGGCTGCGGCATGCTGCTCCGCGATCCCCACGTCGAAGACCCGGTCGGGAAAGGCCTCGGCAAAACCGGCAAGCCCTGTTGGGTGCAACATGGCAGCGGTCATCGCCACGACATCAGACCGTTCAGCACCGATCTTCACCAGCTCGGAGCCGAACACCTTGGTCCACGACGTGGAGGACCCCGCCCGCGACTTCCCGGTCATCGGGTCGAAGGCACCGGGACCATGGAAGCAGTCCTCGACGTCCTTCTCCGCCGGCCGGTATCCGTTGCCTTTCTTCGTCACGCAGTGGATGATCACCGGCGATCCGAAGTCGCTTGCACTGCGCAGAGCCTCTTCAAGGACGTGGACGTCGTGACCGTCGATCGGACCGACGTACTTCAGACCGAGGTCCTCGAACATCGCCTGAGGCACCAGGACGTCCTTCAGCCCCTTCTTCAGACCGTGCAAAGCCTCGTAGACGGCCGAGCCCGCGACCGGGGCGTGCGGCATGAACCGCTTGACGAAGCTCATCGCGTTCTCGTATCCCGGATCCAGCCGGAGGGACGCGAGGTGGCTGGCGAAGCCGCCGATGGTCGGAGAGTAGGACCGACCGTTGTCATTGACGACGATCACGACCGGCCGGTCCTCACCGGCGGCAATGTTGTTCAGTGCTTCCCAGGACATTCCGCCCGTGAGCGCACCGTCCCCCACGAGGGCGACCACCCGGCCGTCCAGACCGCGCAGTTGATGGGCCTTGGCCAACCCATCAGCGTACGAGAGCGCGGTCGAGGCGTGGGAGTTCTCGATGATGTCGTGCTCGGACTCACTCCTGCTCGGGTAGCCGGACAGTCCTCCGCGCTGGCGGAGCAGCGCGAATCCGTCCTGCCGCCCCGTGAGCAACTTGTGTACGTACGCCTGGTGTCCGGTGTCGAACAGCAGCCGGTCCTTGGGTGATTCGAATACCCGGTGCAGCGCGATGGTGAGTTCCACGACGCCGAGATTCGGCCCTATGTGTCCCCCGGTCTTAGAAACCGCGGACACCAGGAAATCGCGGATCTCAGCCGCAAGGTCCGGCAGCTGCGAAGAGTCCAGCGCCCGTACATCCGCCGGGCATTGAATCTTCTCCAGTAGGCCCATATGCGCTTCCCCTCCGCGAAAAAGACGATGCCGACCACGGTAGGGACGCCATCTCGCGACCGCCACCATTGTCCAGCACAGCGGAACACCTCTGGTCGCGAGTTTCCGGGACGCCATAGTCTGATGTCTTGCTCATGGAGCGGTCCGCAACCAGTCATTGATAGCGACGGAGTGACAGTTCGTGTCCGATGGAATCCTTGATCTCCACACCGAGCAATTGTCGGAGCTGCGTGGCAATTCGCTGACAGAATCGATCACTGCATCCGGGGGCCGCGCCGTCCTCGCTAGCGTCCCGTCCGACGGAACCCTGGCAGGCAAGGCCCATCACATCGAGCTGGCCAGGGCTTTCGGAGCGGATCTCGTGGTTCTCGGATTCATCGAGCGAGTGTGGGGCGGAGACTCCTGGGATCTCCCCTCCCTCGGCCGGTACGCCGACCTTCACGCCCTTGCCCAAGACACGGGCAGGCCCATTGCCGTCGTGCTCGAGTCCGGAGACGTACCAGAACCGCGGCGAGCGACACCCTGGACCGCACAACGGCTGGCGGATCAGGGCGCGGCGATGATCTGCGTGACGGCTAGCCCGACTTCATCCGCCACCTGCGCCGAGCTCGCACGCGACATCACGAGGATCCGGGCAGTCGTCGGTCCCGATGTGGTGCTTTGGTCGGCAAGGGCACCTCGTGGCGGCCCACTCGCCCCCTCAACCTCCACTGCGAGACCCCTGTTGCGGCTGGTCGAGGCCGGCTCGGACGGCGTACTTGTGGCTCTCCCTGGCCCTCGTGAGGAGGCCGCCGTGGAGCAGGCTGTCGTGAGCGGTCTTGCTGCGCGTCGCGCCGGCGCCGTCGTAGCAGCCGTCGTCGGTGCGGGAGGAGCAGAAGTCCGCGTGGACGAGATACCGGATCAGATGCTCGCGGCACGGGAGATGGGAGCGGACGCGCATCTCCTGGGCGATCTCCACAGCGGCCTTCCGTCGAGCCCGGAGCTCTTGTACGCCTGCTCGGTGACACTGCGCGGGCAGGACCTCACATGGCAGCGCATGGCGAAGGCCGGCCCTGGCACAGGCTCTCTCACCGCTCCCAGCTCAGCGGGGTATGGCACCGCTTTGCGCTTGCCCGAGACCGGGTGACGGCTCTCGCGTCGGAGGCCACACAGCGCGACGCCGACACGGTCGTGAAAGGCGAAGCACGGGCGACAGGTCCGCTGGATCCCCGTCGCCCGTGCCGGCGTGCTGCCCTCTTTTCGCTGCGCCTTCAGACTGCCGCCCCGTTCTGCGGCGACAGCGCTGCTATGAGGGGGTGGTCATGGTCGATCGGACCGGTCTTGGTGGCACCACCCGGCGAACCAATTTCCGCGAAGAACTCCACGTTCGCCTGGTGATAGTCCTGCCACTCCTCCGGGATGTCGTCCTCGTAGAAGATCGCCTCAACCGGGCAGACCGGCTCACAGGCACCGCAGTCGACGCATTCGTCCGGCTGGACGTACAGGGCGCGTGATCCCTCGTATATGCAGTCGACGGGGCATTCTTCGATGCAGGCTTTGTCTTTCAGGTCGACGCATGGCTGCGCAATGACGTAAGTCATCTGTAGTTCCTTCTCGTTGATCCCCCGGTGGACGACCGTGGGGTTCTCCACGAAATCCGAAGCATCGCCCCGTCAGACGTTACAACGGCGGTGTCGGCCTGGACGTTTTCACCGCGATCTTGTACAGAAGACGCGCGAATTCTTTTCGCTCGACACCGGGATCGACCATGGCCGCCAGTTCGTCGCAGTGCTCCTGCAATCTCTGTAGGTATCCGTCACGGTTCTGCTCTGCGGCATAGAGAGCCTCGGCAAGTGCTTCGCTGTTCCCCGCGGGAAAGTATCCGGGGTAGTCGTCACCGAGCAGTCCGATGCTGCCAGGGATGGCAGACGAAATGACGGGGACGCGCGCGGCGAGCGCTTCGGAAATGACGTTCGCCCCACCCTCATGGAGCGAGGCCAGCACGAGGAGGCGGCTGCGTGCAAGCACCGTCAGTGCATCGTCACGAGAGACGGCACCCAGCCAGTCGTAGCGCGTGTTGGCATCCGACTCGGCCGCCAGTTCCGCAGCGAGTCCCTCGTCTCTCGATTCTCCCGCGTGAGTGACCCGGATCTTCGAGTCAGCCGGCAGCAGCCGCACCGCGGCCGCGAGTCGTAGCGGGTCCTTCACCGGCCGCACGTGCGCCAGGAACGCCACCTCGAAACAGTCTGTACGCGGCGGCAGTGCTTGCACCGCAGGAACCGACTGCACGATCACCTCGGCCCGCTCGGCGAGAGGGCGGGGTAGCTGGGCGAGACCGAGTCGTTGCAGCACGATGAAGTGGTCCGCCAACGCCAGGACATCCAGATCGACATCTGAGGCGTCGAGGTCGGGATACAGGTCTGTTCCTGTCAGGGCGATGACAATGGGTGCGCCGGGGTGGTTCGCGTGAAACGCCCGTACGGCGTCGGCGCTCTTGCGGGCATGCAGCGCCAGCAAAGCGTCGTACGAGCCGGGGCGATAGCCCTGGCTGATCTCCACGGGGTGGCCGAGGTCACGGATGATCCCGGCCCATCGCCGCGCCGACACACCATTCCCGTGGGTGCTGTCGGTCGCTGTCGGAGTGACCAGCAGGATCATGCCTCGACCGCACAGGTGCGCAGGCCACCGAGCACGTCTCGCCGGTCAGGGGGGAAATAGTTGCGCATGGTCGAGCGCACGTAGCGGCCACGTGTCGCCCAGGCCCCTCCCCGTAGCACCTTCCGACTCCCGAAGAACTGCTCCGAGTTGTCGTGGTACGAGTCGCGCTCGAAGTTGGGATAGGCCGAGAAATCACTCGCGGTCCACTCCCAGACGTTGCCGATCATTTGACGGCAACCGACGGGGCTGTCCCCAGCCTCACAAGCGCCGACATCCGCAGGGCCCATGCCGCGCCAGTCCGTTGCAGCGTTCTTCGCGCTGGCAGCGTCCTCGCCCCATGGATAGCACGCCTTCGGCGCCGTGCCTCCCGTCGCGGCGAACTCCCACTCCGACTCTGTGGGAAGCCGACGGCCGGCCCACCTCGCATACGCGTCGGCCTCCCACCAGCACACGAAATGCACCGGGTAGTTAGGCTCCAAGTCCACCCACGTGTCGAAGTGCCGACGCTGGAAGCCGTCAGCGGAGGTCCCCCGCCAGTACAGGGGATGCTTCGCACCGCTAGCCGCGAGCCAGGAGCCGCCGTCGGACCACAGCCGGGGGTCGTCGTATCCGCCGTCCTCAATGAAGTCGGCGAACTCGGCCTGGGTCACCGCTGACTTCGCGATGGAGAACGGCCCGACCCTCGTGACGTGCGCCCACTTCTCGTTGTCGTAGACGAACGGGTCACGGCGCAGGGCTCCGAGCAGGAATTCTCCGCCGTCTACACGCGCATCGCCGGGGTGTGCGCCCGCGCCCGCACCATGGGGAGCCTCGGTGTCGGTGAGACCGGGCAGCCGTGGCGGCGCATACCCGAGGGCCTGCCTCGTATAGGTGAAGGCCTCTGTGTGCGTGTCGTAATGGTGCACCGTGTAGCGCGCGAAGTGGCGGACTACATCCGTGGCTTCCTTGTGCGCGACCTCCTCCGCGACTCGCTCGGCCACCGTGCGCATGTACGCGATCGTGTCCTCGCGCGAAGGCAAGACGAGGCGCCACCGGGTGTCGTGCGGAATGGCGCCCGAGTCGTAGATCGAGTCGGCGTACGGAAGAACGGGGTCCCGGCCGCAGGCATCGCGGAGCACGAACTTCTCCTGGAACCACGCCTGGTGGCCGATCTCCCACAGCAGCGGATTCACCGTGGGCAGCATCGGGCCGCGCATCTGCTGCTCATCGAGATCCGTCACGAGCTGGATGGCACGCTCGCAGCCGTCAAGTACCCAGTCGGCCAGTTCATCGGGCACGGGGGCGTTCGCTTGAATGTCAGTTCCAGACATGCCTCATGCCCTTCCGGTTCCGGCAGTGCTCGCCTCGTCGTCGACCAGCTTCAACCAGCGTGCCAGGGCCCGCTGGGCGTAGGTATGCGCGATCAAGTCATCGCTGTAGTAGAGCTGGTCGTAGTACAGACCGACCATGCTCTGCCGCCAGGACCCGCGGACGTCCTGGTGGTCGACCAGCCATTCGGCGGCGCGGACCATGTGGTCATCCCAGGGCGACTCACCGGCCCTCAGCAGGGAGTACAGCGCCCATCCGGTCTCCTCGGCCGTACCGCCGTCGGGAGCACCTTCCACAACTTTGGCAGGCCAGGCTCCGTCCGCGCGCTGGTTGTCCAGCAACCACTCGCGCGCCTTCGTCGGTACAGGGCCTGTCACATCACCGAGTTCGGAGTACGTCTCGAGCACTTTCGCCGTGCCGTGCGTCGAGTCACGGAACCAGAGCGAGGGCAGCGAACCATCGGCCTGCTGTGACGTCTCGAAGTATCCCAGCGCCCTGTCGATCGGGGACTTATCGCCTCGCCCAATGCCGAGCTCCTTGAACGCCATCGCCACATGCGACGTGACGCCGGTGCACGGCCCGTCATGGACCATCGAGGAGTTGCGGACCCACTCCGACCACGAGCCGTCCTTGTTCTGCATCGAGTACAGCCACCGCAGGGCCTTGCGCACGGCTGGGTGCCGCCGCGGCAGGCCGAGCATGGACAGCGCCGTGAGCACCACGGCTGTGTCCTCCGACTCCGGCCAGCCGGACGGGTTGGCCCACGACCAACCTCCGGATGGCAGTTTGAGCGGTTCGAAGGGGCCATTCCACTGGCCCGACAGGAGCCAGTCGCGGGTCCGACGCAGTCGGGGTTCCGCAGCGACGTCACTGCTCTCCGACAGGGCGAGGACCGCGTACGACGTGACTGCGAGCTCCAGGTCGCGGTCGATCGCCCAGGAGCCGTCATCGCGCCGTGTCAAGGTCAGGTAGTCCAGGCATCCGCGTTGGATGTCGGGACCGACATCCTCACCTGCAACCCTCAGGCCGGTGTAGACGAGCGCAGCCATGAGCGGGCATTCCTCAATGCCGCCGTTCGTCCCCATGGCGCCACGGAGCCAGTCCAGGCCCTTCTGTTCGGCCATGCGCTGCACCATCCGACGTGCTCGGTTGGCCGGCAGCTGACGTGACTGGCCGATGCCAAGAGCGATGACGCCGGGCAACGCGATGGACGCCCTGTTGCGCTGGCTCGGGGGCAGCAGCATGACTTCCATGGGCTGGACCGGCTGCTGCTCGACATCACGGAGCCCTTCCATCGCCCAGGTGATGGCCACCAGTTCCCGCCAGGTCCTGATGTTCGGGAAGACCGCGGCTTCACCCCCGTTGGCTTCGATGAAAGCCGCGCCTCTGTCGATGCTCTGGCGGGCTCCCTCGGGGTCGAGCACCTTGAGTGCGGCAAGGGCGAATGCAGTGACGCTGATGTCTGAGGGCGGATCGGCGTCGGCCACGCTCCATCCGCCGTCCTCGCGCTGGTTGGCTCGGAGCCAGTCGAGACCGGCGCGGATCTCGAGTGCGTACTTCTTCCGGCTCGCTCGGGCAAAGGCCAGTACTGCCAGGGCTGTCGGCATCGCCGAGGACGACAACCGGTCTGTCCAGCCCCCGTCGTCCCGCTGCTGCGAGTACAGGTAGTCCGTACTCCTGGTGACGGCTTCGGCCACGCGTTTCTTCAAGGTCTCGGAACTCACGCTTGAACTCCTGTGGAGGATCGCTCTGGGCACGGACGCCGAGGTGACCTTCCGCGGAAGCCCCGGCAGATGTGCGAACCGGTCGGCGGTAACCGGCCGTTGAGGCCCGGCTGCCGCCGACCGGTGGTTACGCGAGGGCAGACGCGGTGACGGGTGTGAAGGACAGAGTCATGTCCTGAATCGCGTGGACTGCTTCCGGCATGTACGTGGGCGGGTCCAACGTCAGCTGCGGGTTGGCAAGTCGACGTGCGAACGTACTGAAGACCACTTCCCCCTGCATACGGGCCAACGGCGCACCCAGGCAGTAGTGGATACCGCCGCCGAACTCCAGGTGGCGATTGTCGGTGCGCGTGATGTCGAAGCGGTCGGGATCCGGGAACCGCGCGGGATCGCGGTTCGCTGACGCCAGCCAGAGCAAGAGGGGCGTGCCCCGTGACACCGTGGTGCCGTTGATCTCCAGGTCCTTGGCGGCAACCCGTCGAGTGAACTGGATCGGCGAGTCATAACGCAGAACTTCCTCGACCGCCGAGGAGGCCAGATCCGGCTTGTCCCGAAGCAGCTGGAGCTGGTCGGGATTCCGCAGGAAGGCCAGCATGCCATTGGCGATGAGGCCGATCGTCGTCTCATGTCCGGCCACCACCATCAGCCGGCACGTGTCGTTGATCTCCGATGTGGTCATCTCGCCGCGCTCTTCGGCGTCAAGCATGACCGACAGCAGGTCGTCGCCGAGGTTGCTCCGCTTCTTGGCGATCTGCCGGTCGAAGTACGCCGTCATCTCATCCTGCACGCCGGCGCTGTAGTTGAGGCAGGCGCCCGCCCCGGCCGGCGCTTCGAAGTCACAGCACAGCTGGGACCGCTTCCACGCCACTTCACCGAGGTGATCCTCTGCCGGGATACCCAGCAACGTACAGATGACCTTGATCGGGAGGGGGTATGCAAGCTCCTCGATCACTTCGATCTCACCACGCTCGGCAACCGAATCGAGCACTTCGTCGACCACCTGCTGCGCCAGCGGCCTGAGGCGCTCGATACGCCGCGGGGTGAAGACATCGCTCACCACGGCGCGCAGCCGCGTGTGGTCCGGCGGGTCCCGGTGCAGGAAGGACCGCTGGCCAAGGGTGTCGACAAGATTCTGCGGGAGAGAACCCGCAGCGATCTGAGCCTGCTGGCCGGCACCGTGACCGTCATCGCTGCTGACGTCCGGATGGCGCAGGGCTGCGGACACGTCCGCGTACCCCATCATCACCAGAGTTTCGCCCAGTTGGTGCACAGGGCGCTCCCGCAGCAGCTTTTGGTACAGCTCGTAAGGCTCAACCATTACGTCGTGTTCCGCGAAGTACGGAACGATGGTCGGCTCCGTCTCCGCCTTTGCCAGCGCGGGGATGTCCTCCGCCTTCTTGCCTGGGAACAGCTTCTTTTCGATCAGTCCCATCCGGAACCCATCCTCCCCAAATACGTTAATCCACGTATCTTTGTAGAAAGACTAGATGCAACTCCCACACCCGTCAATGTGGTTCAGAAACCGAGCAGGGCGAACAACAGCCTCAGCGGAGAAGCCCACCCGCTCGCGCTGCGATCGTGCGGGCGATGCCTGCGGCGTCCTGCCCTACTCCACCCATGAGGTGGGATGCAACAGTCGCCTGGAACGGCAGGCCCAGGACATACAAGCCCGGCTCACCCTGGACAACCCCGCTGCGATGGCGAGGGATTTGATCCTGCGCGAAGAATGGCAGGTCGACCCAGGAATAGTCGGGCACGAAGCCTGTGCACCAGACGACGGCGTCAGCGTTCTGCACCCGACCGTCGGCGAGCAGCGGGCGACCGTCCTCCACGCCGACGACACGGGGCACTCGACGCACACCGGCACGGCGCAGGTCGTCGGGTCGGACACTGATCAGAGGGTGCCCGCGCCCCGTCCCCGAGGCCGCAATACCTCGTCCAGGCCAGGAGTTGACGGAGAGCCGCCCCATCATGCGATAGACGGCAGGTCCCATTGGGAAGGGCACATAGCCAGTGTCGGGCCCCGCGAGCCTGGTCTCGCGGTAACTGGCCAGTTCCTGCGCTATCTCAGCACCAGAATTTCCGGCACCCACCACAAGGACGGCACCGTCGGTCAGCTGACCTGGGTTGCGGTAGTCCGCCGAATGGAGCTGCATGACGGTCGGATCAAGCTTGGCCGCAAATTCCGGTATGCGCGGGGCGGTGAAGGCCCCAGTAGCCAGGATTACGTGTGCAGCCTCCATCTGATGCGTACCCACGGTGACCACGTAGCGATCTTCGTGCCGTGTCAGTGCATCGACTCGACAACCGAGGCGTACTGGCAGATCGAAAAGCGCCGCGTAGGTTTCGAGGTAGTCGGCCAGCTCGTCCTTGGACTGATACCGGCCGTCGGCGGCTGGGCACGCCATACCCGGCAGGTGTGAGAACGTCGCCGGCGTGAACAGCTTCAACGAGTCCCAACGGGAGCGCCAGGAGCAGCCGATGCGCTCCGCGCCCTCAAGGACCACGAAGTCCTGACCTTGTCGGGACAAGTGGTAGGCGGCGGCCAAGCCGGCCTGACCGCCTCCTATCACGATCGTGTCGAACCGTTCGACACTCACATTGACCGCTTCACACCGAAGGATTCCGCCTGGCCCTCACGACCGGCGCCACCTTCGACTCGGCCGGTCACCATGTAACCGGCAACTTGATCGGTGCGTTCAGCATGGACCCCACGGTCCACTCCAACTCGCCCGGTGGAACCGTGAGTTGCAGGTTAGGGAATCGCTTCGCCATCGCTTCGAAGGCCACCATCATCTCTGCTCGCGCCAGTGCGGCGCCCAGGCAGAAGTGCGCGCCGTAGCCGAACGTCATGTGCCCCGCATCGCTGCGCTCGGCGTCGAAAACGAGCGGGGCCATCCGGCCGGTGGGGTCGAGGTTGGCCAGGTTCAGGCTGACGAGTACCTGTTCGCCCGCCTTGATGTGCTGACCGGCGAGTTCCGTGTCGACCTTCGCGGTTCGCCAGATCGACGTGTCGATGGGTGGCTGGTGACGGAGCACTTCTTCGACGACCTGGTCCATGGGGACCACGCCGGAGGCGATCCGCGACCATTGCTTACTGCCGGCGAGCACCATGACTCCCCTGGTGATCGCCTTTGCCGTCGTTTCGTGTCCAGCAATGATGATCAACCCAGTCGTGGCGATGAGTTCATCCTCACTCATCGCGTCGCGACCGTCACGGGCCCTGATGAGATCCGAGAGGAGATCGTCGCCCAGGTTCTGCCTCCGGTCGGCGACGAGTCTCTTGATGCAGCCGTGGATCCCCACCACAGCACCTTCGATCTCTTCGCTGGTGCTCGTACTCAACGAGATGAAGATCTCGGACCACCGGCGGATATCGGCCTTGTCTTCGTCGGGCACTCCACCGAGCACTCTGAAGATCACCGACATCGGCAGCGGAAGCGCGAGAGTGGAGATGAGGTCCGCGGGCGGCCCCGCCTCCTCCACGTCATCGAGCAGCGAGTCCACCAGATCCCTGATGGCCGGAACCATGACCTGGATTCGACGTGCGGTGAAGACCTTCGCGGCAAGCCGACGGATTCGCGTGTGCTCGGGTGGATCCATACCCACCATGGGGACCGCGGCCTTCGCCCGTTCGTCGTCGACGTTGGGATCGGGCTGGCTCGTGAAACGTCCGGGCTCAGAGAGGACCTCGCGGACCTCCTTCTCGCCCGCTATCAGCCACGCGTCGTTGCCGCCCGGGCCGACCACGCGTAAGACGGGGTTGTCGCGCGTCGCCTTCAACAGCAGTGGATCAGGTAGACCCTCCGGCGTCAGCGGTCGAGGAAATGTCATGCCCTGCACCGGACAGTCGCTCATCCCAGCCCTCCACGAGCTCGTCATCGGCCACCGCCTCAGGACGGGACCTTATAACGGTAATCCTAAGAACATTGGAGATACGAAGTGAGCGGGACCTTAGCACGCTGCCGGGATCTGCCATAAGCCCTCCAGTGCGCGAGGCCCCGCTCAGTAGCGCACCTACTCGTCGCCGGTCAGCGCGAAGAAGATGTCCTCGAGGCTGCTGCGCTCGGACCCGAGTTCGTGGATCTCCAGCTGTGCCGACGACGCAATCCGGCCGACCTCAGCCACGTCGAGCCCCCATACCCGAACGAGGTCCGGCGCGGCGCGATCCGCGCGAACACCGCTGGACATGCGCTCGGCCAGAAGGGCGCAGAGAGCGTCGGCGTCCGGAGTTCGGACCATCACCACGGTCTCCTGGCCGCTGGACACCTCCGCGAGCGTCCCCTCGCGGATCAACTTTCCCTTGCTGATGACCACGACGCGATCCACCATCTGCTCAACCTCTGACAGCACATGGCTCGACACCAGGACGGTTCCGCCTTGGTCCGCGAACTCCCTGAGGAGCGCGCGCATCCAGATGATCCCCTTCGGATCCAGACCGTTGGCCGGCTCGTCGAGCACGAGGACCGAGGGGTCGCCAAGCAGCGCCGCGCCCAGGGCAAGCCGTTGCCGCATACCCAACGAATAACCCTTCACCTTGCGGTCAGCGGCTTCGGCCAGGCCGACGCGCTCCAGCACTTCGTCGGCACGTCGGGCCGGGAACCCGTTGACCGTACACAGGACACGCAGGTGACCTTTGCCGCTGCGGCGCGGGTGGAAGCCGGAGGCATCGAGGGCAGCGCCCACTTCACCGCTGGGCGAGGCCAGCTCGTCGTAACGACACGCCCCAATGGTGGCCGTGCCCGAGTCTGGACGCACGAGACCCAGCAGCATGCGCAAAGTAGTGCTCTTCCCTGCGCCGTTGGGCCCCAGGAAACCCGTGACCGACCCAGGCTCCACCGCGAAGGACAGGCCGTCGACAGCCTTGACGTCGCCGAACGTCTTGGTCAATCCGGAGATTTCGATCCGAACGCTACTCTTGCCCATGAGGACAGCTCTCCATCGTGAGTCGGAACACTGCGTCGGGGTGCGGTAGATGCATCGCCCCGGGTACTGCCGACATTCGGTGGACACCGCACAGCGGGGCTCATCCCTTGCCCGCCACGCTGACGGTCACTCCACCCCACCGCTATGGGGCATCTGCTGCGATCGGTTAAGATGCCGCGTGGATAGGGATCCTACAACATGGTGAATTCAATACACAATGTTCCGAGTGCTATGACTGCGACGAGCCGAACAGCGGCGCTCGACCGCCTGCTGACCCTGTCGGGACGCCTGACAGAGGTGATGGATCAGGGAATGTCAGGGCGAGGCCTGAGTCGCCCGCAAGCGACGCTGCTCATGGTGCTCCATCACAACGGCCCCACGGTGCAACGCGGATTGAGCCAGGCGCTGGGGGTGACCCCGCGCCATGTCACAGGGCTTGTCGACGCACTTGAGGCCGACGGCTGGGTCGAGCGTCGGCCGCACCCCACAGATCGCCGCGCCTCCATGGTCACGCTCACCGAGCAAGGCGAAGCGGCGGTCGCGACCATGAACGGTGATCGCCAGGGCTGGGCGGAGCAACTGTTCGCCGACGTGCCGGAGTCTGACCTGACCACATTTATCGCGATCCTCGACACCCTCGACAAGACCGTTCCGCGAAGGAACGACGACCCGCAGTGCGGGGGCTGACCGCCCGAACGTCCTTACTCAGTACGCACGGCGCCACCCCAGGAGGGTGCACTCGACCAGAGTGCACCCTCCTTCCATATTCCAAATATTTTTGTAATCATGCACAACGGTACCTCTTGCCTCTCCTCCTCGATGAAGCCGACAGCCCGTGCCCCGCACTGGCTCGTTCGCTAGCGATAAGGGCTCAAGTGCATGAAGATGACCGAAAACCACCCCAAGCTTCCCTTCGCCAGGTCGAGCATCCTCGACCTGGCTCCTCAGTTTTATGAACTGCAAGAGAACGAGCCGGTCTGCGGAGTTGAGACGCCCACCGGCGACTTCGGCTGGCTGGTGACCAGGCATGCCGACGTGAAGGCGCTGCTGGCGGATCCACGCCTCGGACGCGGGCACTCCGATCCCGATCGGGCTGCCCGCTACTCCAGGTCTCGGCTCGAAGGAGGGCCGCTAGGCGATCCGGAGACCGAGGACGTCGAGTACGGCCGTATGCGGAGCCTGTTGTCTCCGTCGTTCGCCCCTCGGCGCATGCAGGCAGTGCACTCCCAGATACTCGCCCTCGTCGACGACCTCTTCGACCAAGCGCTGCAACAGCCGCGGACGGCCGACTTCCATGAGGCGATCGCGTTCCAGTTGCCCGTCATGGTGATATGCCGTCTCCTCGGCGTTCCCACCGACGACCGAGACCGATTCAGAGGCTGGCTCGACGCTGCGACCGCACTGTACGACCAGAGCGAGATCGCGAACGGCTACGTAGCTCTGATGCAGTACACCGATGAACTGGTACGCCTGAAGCAGAAGCAGCCGGGCGAAGACATCATCTCCGACCTGCTCGCGGCGGTCGAGGAGTCCGAGGTGTCATCGAAGCTCCCGCAGCTGGTGGCCGGCCTGCTCTACGCCGGCTACGAAACCACTGTCGAGCGCCTCGGCTTCGGCGCGCTGCATCTGCTGGCCAACCCTGATCAAGCGGCCCTGCTGCGCAAAGACCCCGCGCTCATACCTTCGGCGGTCGAGGAGGTTCTCCGGGTCGCGGCGCCCAGCCGTCCGCCCCGCATCGCCTACGCCCGCGCCGACCTGGAAGTCAGTGGTGTCCACATCAAGACGGGCGACCTGGTCATGCTGGCGATCCAAGCGGCCAACCACGACCCTCGCGTCTTCGACGAGGCCAGCAGCTTTGACGTCACACGGAGCCCCAACCCGCATCTCAGCTTCGGCTATGGGGGCCATTTCTGCCTCGGCGCCAGCATGGCCCGGATCGAGTTGGAAGCGGTCTTCTCCGCACTCGTACGGCGAGAGCCGACGCTGCGTCTCGCCGTGCCCGTCGAAGACATGCTCCAGCACGAGAACCCGACCACCGGCGGCCTGAGCGCGCTGCCCATCACCTGGTGAGAGAGAGCATGCACATACCGATCCGGCGACGTATATGGACCTCGATCGCCGCAGCAGGACTGATCACGACCCTGGTGCCGCTCTCGGCGTCAGCAGGCACGGATTCGGTCGACAGGGGACCCGCCAAATCCGCCAAGGCGTCAGAGTCGCGGCCGTTCCCCGGCCGTCTCGGACCTCAGAACCCGTTCGTGGCGCCAGGAGGCGTCGGCACCGCGCACAACGACAGCCAGTCATCCGATTCGACTCCTCTCCCTGGCCCCGGCGCCGGCCCGTACGACACGGCGATGGTGAATGGCTCCACGTGCCCCTCGACCGTGATGGACCGCAAAGGGTTCCTGGTCGGACTGTGCATGGATGGGCACGACAAGCCGAGCATCCGGCTCATGGATCCCAAGACCTTGAAGGTCCTGGCCTCCCTGCCCCAACCCCCGACCAGTCAGTACGGCGTCCACTTCTACATCGACCCGCGCGACCGCACCGTAATCTCAAACGGCGACGGCCACGTACTTCGGGTGAAGCACCGTCAAGATTCCTCCGGAGCCTGGGATCTGACCGTCGAGGACGACTGGGATCTGAGTCGGCAGGTGACATCCCATTGCGGCACCCCACGCTGCGACTACCTGGTCAGCGTCAAGCCCGATTGGTCGGGCCGCATCTGGTTCTCGTCCCTCGAAGGGGTCGTGGGCACGCTGGATCCGCGCACCGGTGCCGTGCGAACCATGCATCTCCCCAAGGGCGAACGGGTCGTCAAGGCGATCTCCACTTCGGTCAGGGGCGTTGCCCTCGCCTCCGACTACGCCGTCTACCTTCTTCGCGCGGACAGTCGAGGCCGCCCGCGGATCGTGTGGCGAGAGACGTATGAGCGTGACGAGGTAGTCAAGCCCGGTAAATGGACCAGCGGAAGCGGCACCTCCCCGAGCTTCTTCGGCCCTGGCGACGATCGATACCTCGCCATCATGGACGGAGGCGCCCCGCGCGAAAGTGTCCGCGTCTACCGCGCCAACGGGTCCAAGGCCGACCGACTGGTGTGCACCGTCCCGGTGTTCGGTGAGGGAACAAGCAGCACCGACGACACATTCATCGCCGCAGGTCGCAGCATCATCACCGTGAACACCAACGGATACAACTACTTCGACTACACACCGAAGCCACTGCCCGGCGGAATGACCCGGATTGACGTGCGCAAGGACGAATCTGGCTGCGACGTGGTCTGGAACAACCCGACCTCCACCACCACGATGGCCAAGCTCTCCATGACCAAGGGGATCGTCTACAACTTCGAGCGCACCGTCTCGGACGCCGGCGTTCCCACGTATTCATTTATGGCTATCGACGCCCACACGGGCCGGACACTCAGCAGGACGCCACTCGGCAAGCACTTCATCTACGAAGGGCTCCAGCTCAACGGCATGTTGGGCCCTGACGGCAGCTACTACCAGGGGGTGCTTGGCGGCATGATCCGCATCAGCCCAGCTGCGGACTAGCACTTCGGGTACTCCGCGGCTGGACTGTCGCGGAGTACCCGGCCACTACGCACCAGCCTCCCAACCTTTACGCTCCTCACTTCATTATGTACTCTCTTCATTAATATCGAAGAGAGATGAGGCACGATGACCGAGCACGTCCAGACCCTGACGGAGGCGGACTTCGACCCCCAGGTAGCCAGCGCCCCGCAGCCGATCCTTGTCGACTTCTGGACCGAGGACTGTGCGCCCTGCAAAGCAATTGCTCCTCTGCTCGAGGAACTTGCCCAGGAACACCGAGGAAGGCTGCGGGTGGGCAAAGTGCGACTCGATGACGCTCCTGGTCTCGCGCGCCGCTTCGACATCATGAAGATCCCGACGCTGATCGTCTTCGTCGACGGAGAACCCGTGAAGCGCGTGGTCGACATCGAACACAACGCGGATCTCATGGATGCACTCGCGGAGTACCTGCGCTGAACCCTGCCCTGAAATGCCGAAGCTCCTTCTCGATCACGGTCGAGAAGGAGCTTCGGCTTCGCCGCAAGAGCGCTACCAGGCCACCAGAACCTCGTGGAAGCCAGCCGTCAACTTGCCCCTGCGGGCGGGCATCTCCTCGACCGGCACTGCGGCACGAAGGCTTGGGAAGCGCGGCAGCAGACGCGAAAAGAGGATCTCCAGCTGGAGACGAGCCAGAGGCGCGCCCATGCAGTAGTGGTCGCCCTGGCCGAAGGCGATATGCGGATTCGGGCTTCGGCGGATGTTGAAGGTATCCGGATCCGGGTGGACGCTCCCATCGCGGTCAGCTCCCGGCCGCTCGAGCAGAACGAGCTCGCCGGCCCCTATCTGCACCCCGGCGACCTCGATGTCCTGCTTCGCGTACCGCGGCGCCCAACCCTCGGAATGCGGTGCGATACGGAGTATCTCATCGAGGGCACTCGGCAGCAGGGACATGTCCTGGAGCAGTTCCCGGTGCTGCTCAGGATTCGACAGGAGCAGCACCACACCAATGTCGATCATCGGGATGGTGGCTTCATGGCCAGCGAACACCATCATCATCGATTGGCGCGTGATGTACTCGTCGTCGAGACTGCCGCCCTCGGCCTTGCAGAGAGTTGACGTCAGATCGCCTCCGGGATCCTTGCGCTTCCTCTTGGTCAGCTCACTCATGTACCCGTACAGCGACGCCAGGGAGGACTGGGACTGCTCCCCGTCCGTCATGTCCGAGATCCCGAGGGACAGTTCACGTATGAGTCCGTGGTCCTCGGTGGGCACGCCCAGCAATTCGCAGATGACCAGCGCCGGCAGCGGAAACGAAATGATCGAGTGCAGGTCGGCCGGCTGTGGGGATGTTTCCAATTCGTCGAGCAGCTGATCGGTCAGCTGCTCCAGGCGCGGACGCAGCACCCGCATCCGCTTCGGCGAGAAGTACGGCTGAATCAGGCTGCGTTGCTTCGTGTGGTCCGCCTCTTCGGTCTCGTACACACCCGACGGGCCACCGAACCAGACCGAATCGCTCACCCTCGGCGCATTATCGGGGTCCGGGTGTGCATAGCCGAGCCGCCGGTCGGCCATCAGCTGCTTCACCACGCTGTGGCCCAGAGCAAGCCATGCCTCATCCCCTGCGGGAGTGCGGACACGGTGGATCGGAGCCTTGTCTCGCATCTCGCCGTACCGCGGGGGCACGGCCAGCCCGTGCGGGCAGCCGAATGGCAACTTGGGCAACTCATCGGTGGTCATGGGTTCCTCCCCTTACGTGGTTCAGAATGTGGCGGCAGTTCCGGCGAGGCACTACCAGGTGACCGGGAGCTCGTGGAATCCGGCGGTGAGCAGCCCGCGGCGGATGGTCATCTCCTCGACCGGCACCGCGGGGCGCATGCGGGGGAACCGCGGGATCAGACGGGAGAACAGCACCTCGAGCTCCAATCGCGCCAACGGTGCACCCATGCAGTAACGCGGTCCGTAGCCGAATGCGAGGTGCGGGTTGGGGTTTCGGCCTATGTCGAACTCGTCAGGCCTGGCGTGAACTTCACCATCACGATCCGCGCCCGGCCGTTCGAGAAGCACACACTCACCCGCCCGAATGGTCACGCCCGCGACGTCGATGTCCTCGCGGGCGTAGCGCAGCGCCCAGGCCTCCGCATGCGCGGAAGCACGGAGGATCTCGTCGACCGCGCTCGGCACCAGGCCCGGATCCTCCAGAAGCGCACGGTGCTGGACCGGGTTGGTGAGCAGGAGCAGGACACCCAAGTCGATGCTGGTGACCGTCGTTTCATGTCCGGCGAAAACCGTCATCATGGCGAGGAAGGTGATGTGCTCGTCGTCGAGGCTTCCGTCTTCGGCAGCACAGAGGACCGAGATCAGGTCGTCGCCAAACTCACCATTCTTCCTCTTCCGGCAGGTGAGCTTGTGCATGTAGTCGTAGAGCGCGGCAAGGGACGTGCCGGATCTTTCCTGATCTGCCATGTCGGAGATCCCGTCGGACCATTCGCGGATACGGGATCGGTCCTCCGGGGGCACACCAAGCATCTCGCAGATCACGAGGGCCGGTAGCGGGAAGGCCAGCACCTCATGGAGATTGGCCGGCTGAGCGCTCGCGGCCAACTCGTCGAGAAGCTCGTCAACCAGGGCCTCGATCCGCGGGCGGATGGTCCGCATGCGTTTCGGTGAGAAGTACGGCTGCAGCAGGTCGCGCATCCGCGTGTGGTCAGCCTCTTCGGTCTCGAAATTGCCGGCAGGCCCGCCCAGCCAGGCAGAGTCGCTGACCCTGGGCGCTTCATCCGGAGTTGGATGGGCTCTGCCTAACCGCTTGTCAGCGAAGAGTTGCTTCACCACGTCGTGGCCGATGGCGAACCAAGCTTCATCACCAGCTGGAGTGATCACTCGATGGATGGGGCCTTGTTCCCTGAGCTCGCGGACCCTGGGCGGTATGGACAGGCCGTCGGGACGGGCGAACGGCAGCCGAGGCAACTCGGCGGAGGTGCTCATGGGTTCCTCCCGCGTCAACTTAACTTCGGTATGTATATCGTAGAGTTAACACTGCGAAGTAGACAACGGCCTTCGAAGGAGAACCGTGTCAGCGACGAGCAAGTCAGCGCAGCCGGCAGCCGCCGGTGGTGAGCGGCGCCTACGGCGACCCGAGCGCCGCGAACAGATCCTGGCTGCTGCCACGCGCGCCTTCTCGCGGGCCGGGTACGCAGACACAGGACTTGACGCCATCGCGACCGAGGCAGGCATCACACGGGTACTGCTCTATCGGCACTTCGACTCGAAGAGCGACCTCTATCGCGCCGTGCTCGACAGGGCCTTCGCCCGGCTCTCGCACGCCGTGGGGGAGGGCGAGTTCAGCGGAGACAGCATCCCCGCTCTGCTCCGCGCGGCCGCCGAGGACCCGGAAGGCTTCCGCCTCCTCTTCCGGTACGCAGCCCGAGAGGCAGAGTTCCGCGACCAGATGGACCGCTTCAGCGCCGACGCCGAAGCCGCGGCAGCGCACTACCTCTCAGCCGCAATCCCCGAGCCGGCCTGGGCCAAGTGGGCCTCACAACTGGTCCCCACCCTGGCCATTGAAGCCGTGCTCTGCTGGCTCGACTCAGGGCAGCCGGACCCTGAAGTCGCGGCGCGCCGTATCGATCAGGCCATCCGGGGAGTGATCGCCGCGGTTACCGACAACTGAAGCGACTTCACATAACACTATGCAATGAGTTCACCATGTTCTATGCTCACGATCCATGCGAACCAGCAGCCCGCTCTGCCCTCAAGGATGTGAGCTCCTATGCGACGCCTGATCGCCGCAGAGTTCCAGAAGATGTTCACGACTCGCCTATGGCTATGGCTACTCCTCATCTCCGTGTGGCTGACGTGGGTCTTCGTCTACATCGCCATCGAGTACGGCGATGAGGCGGGCAATATGCAGCCGCCACTGGACACGGCCGCCGGACAGCGGACAGTCCTAGCCGCCTCAGTCATGGGCGCAGCACCACTACTCGCCGTACTGGCCGCGATCGGCATGACCGGGGAGTATCGGCACAAGACCGCGACCTCGACCTTCCTCGCGACGCCGAGGCGCGATCGCGTCATCCTCGCCAAGATGGTGACCTACCCGCTCGTCGGTGTCGTGTACGCCTTGGTGAATTTCGCAGTCGCGGCGGCGATCGCTGTGCCGTGGCTGTCTTCGAAAGACATCGACGTCTCCCTGACAGGCAGTGGCATTCCCGGTGCGCTGCTCGGGGTCATCATCGCCATCATGCTCTTCGGTGTGGTGGGCGTGGCCCTCGGAGCACTGATCCGCGACCAGGTGGGGACCGTCGTCGCCCTACTCCTGTACACACTGCTCATCGAGGGGCTAGTCGCCCGCATCTCGGCGCTGGGCGACGTGGCAAGCTATCTTCCCGGCGTCGCGGAACGAGCTCTCGCCCAAGTGCACCAGTGGGACGTCGAGTTCCTCGCCCCCTGGCTGGGCGGCATCGTCCTCGCGGCATACGCCGCGGCACTCGCTGCAGGCGGCGTCTTCCTCGCCAAGAGGCGCGACGTGACCTGACGCCCCTCACCCCCTGGTCAGCCTGCCCGGCAGCGGATCCCCCGCCTCTGCCGGGCAGGCTCTTTTCATGCCCGCACAACTGGGACTCAAGGTGACGTCTCCATAGCTCTACAGCTGCGGACCCTTCATCAACAGGCAAAGCTTGCAGCGACCTTGGTCGCGCCACGGGCCGGCCACCGAACGCCGCCTTCAACTCCCCGTTGTGGGCAAGCAATTCACCCACCTCCAGATGCCCTCTCGCACGCCGTGCGCGAACTGCTCGTCGAGAGCCCCGCCGCACGTGAGGCATGCAGCGACAGCAGCAGGTGCATCCTCGCGCGCACCCTTCCCTCGGCGAGCAGCCACCTGCTAGGTTCACGCAAGAACGTAATTCCAAAGACCTTTGGAGCAATGATGAATACTCCAGTGGCCCAGCTCCCCCGGCTGACCTCGTTGTCGCCGGGCGCAGGTTGCGCATGCAAGCTGCCCCTGTCCAAGCTCGAAGCGCTGTTCTCTTCACTGACACCCGGCCTCCAACCTGCATCCGGAGATCTCCTCATCGGGGCACTCGAGGGTGACGACGCTGCCGTGCTGCGCCTGGACGACGAGCGGGCGATCGTGCTGACCACGGACTTTTTCACTCCGATCGTCGACGATGCGCGGGACTGGGGGCGCATCGCCGCGGCCAACGCCCTGTCCGATGTCTACGCCATGGGCGGGAAACCGTTGATCGCCGTCAACCTCGCCGCATGGCCGGGCAGCGATCTGCCGATCGAAATGCTGGGCGAGGTCTTGCGCGGTGGTGCGGAAGTCGCCACCTCCGCAGGCTGCCCAGTGGTCGGCGGACACACCGTGGACGATCCGGTACCCAAGTACGGGATGGCGGTCGTCGGCCTGGCCCACCCAGACCGGCTCTTCGCCATCGACAAGGTGAAGGACGGTGACCAGCTCATCCTCACCAAGGCCATCGGCACAGGTGTCATCTCGACGGCCCTCAAACAGGGAGCCGCCTACAGCTCCTCGATCCAGGCCGCAGTCGATTCGATGACGCTGCTCAACGCCGGCGCGAGCGAGGCCGCACTGGAGGCGGGTGTCCGGGCCGCAACCGATGTCACCGGATTCAGCCTGCTCGGCCACCTCCATCGCATGGTGAGGGCCAGCGGCCTCTCCGCAACGATCGACGCACAAGCGGTCCCCCTGCTCCCCCAGGCCACCGAACTCGTCGACCAGGGCTTCGTCTCCGGCGGAACCCGCGCGAACATGTCCACGCTCAAGGACGCGATTGACGTCGAGGGTTCCGTTTCGGAGGCCGTGTCGACGCTGCTCTTCGACGCGCAGACTTCCGGAGGCCTCTTGCTGGCCGTGCCGGAGGGCGACACCACCCTGCTGAAGGCCCTGCAGGAGCAGGGACTGCCGGCGGCGGTCGTCGGCCGCGCCGCGAAGGGGCAGCCGGGCGTCGTCTCCGTCAAGAATTCCCCCGCGTAGGCGGGAGTTGTTCGCTCCTGCGGCTGGCGTAGCCGTGTTTCATGTATATACTTCATCATGAACTGGCTACGCCATTCCACAGGGGCGTGAGCGAAGGAGCGGGGGTCATGTCGACTAACCGTCCGGTATTTGGACGCCTCTACCCTCGGATGAACCGCGCCATGGAGAAGGCCGGAATATCCGAGCACCGCAAGAATCTGCTCACCGGACTGACGGGCGTAGTCCTCGACGTCGGCACAGGGGACGGCTCCGGATTCGAACATTATCCGCCGGAAGTCGTGAAGCTGGTGGCGGTTGAGCCGGAACCTCACCTCCGCAAAGTCGCACAGCTTCGAGCCGATGAGGCACGATTTCCGGTCGAGGTTGTCGATGCCACAGCTGATGACCTCCCCTTCCCCGCGGCGCATTTCAATGCGGCAGTTGTTTCGCTCGTCCTTTGCTCCGTGCCGGATCAATCAGCTGCGTTGACTGAGATCTCTCGAGTTCTGCGCCCCGGCGGAGAGCTGCGATTCTTCGAGCACATTAAGGCAGATAGCCCGCGCCTGCGCCGCACTCAGCGTGTACTGGACGCCACCATCGGCCCTGCGATGTGCGGTGGATGCCACAGCGGACGCGATACTCTCGCAGAAATTGAAAGAGCGGGCTTCCGCATCGAGAACATCGATAGGTTCCAATTTCCCGAAACGCCGGTCCCCATACCTGCATCTCAGCACGTCCTCGGTATCGCAACCATCTCTGAGTAACCTCCAGCAGGGATCACACGCACGACGCCGCCAAGTCATAATCACGACTCGGCGGCGCCGTGCGTCATAGAGATATTCTCGACGGCCTCGATGCCAGGCCAGATCACATGTGAGTGATCTCCATCATTTCAAACGTGACCTTCGCCGCGCCACATTCTGGGCACGCCCAGCCGTCCGGGATATCTTCCCACCGAGTTCCGGGAGCGAAGCCCTCGTCAGGCCACCCCTTGGCTTCGTCATAGATGAAGCCGCACACCTGGCATTCCCATACCTTCACGCCAACTCCCTCGATGCCGAACCGACCCGAAAAGCCTCTTGCACTTCCGGGCTCAGCCTGTACGATAACAGAAACTCCATAGATACAGAAATCTATGGATAACGAGATTAACGGGGATCCCGAGTGCCGGGGAAGCGACGTGCTTCGTCCATCCCGAGCCACACACTCTGGGTGCACTCGATGGGAAGCGAGGTAGCGGAATGCCTGTCCATGACAGTCTCTTACTGCTTGACGGCGTTGAACCTCTCGGCCAACTCGTAGCCGACGAGCTCGAGAAACGCTGGGCAGACGGGGACGGGGCGATCGATGCGATCTGCCACTACTCCCTGGTGCCCACTGGGAAGTTGTTTCGGCCCATCCTCCTGCTCGACTCGGCGCAGGCGGTCGGCGGTGACCCGGCCGCTGTTCTGCCCGCTGCCGCAGGAGCCGAGTGCGGCCATGTCGCGAGCCTCATACATGACGACATCATCGACCAGGACGACTTGCGTCGAGGTCGCCCCTCAGTACAGAGCAAGTACGGAATCAACGACGCCATCGTCGCCGGAGACGCACTGCTCTTCGACCTTTTCGCCTCGCTGGCCGAGTGCCGGCAGACGGGAGTCCCGGACAGTCGCGTCGCCGCGGCTCTGGAGGCAGTCGCACGAGCCGGCTTGGATCTTTGCCGCGGGCAGAGCCTCGAAGCAGAATTGACGGCCAGTCGTCGATTCGACGCCACCACCTATCTTCAGGTGGCCATGCTTAAGACAGCCGCGTTCTTCCGAGGCGCCTGCGAAAGCGGTGCCCTTCTCGGCGGAGGTTCGTCGGAGCAGGTGGAAGCACTGCGCTTGTACGGTGAATCGATCGGTACCGCGTTCCAGATTCACGACGACCTCCTGGCCTACCTGAGCAAGAGCGATGTCACAGGCAAGCCCGACATCAGCGACGTGCAGAATGGTCGTGTGACGCTTCCGGTGATCCTCGCCTACGAGGCAGGAACAGTCGACCAGAAGCAGCACATATCGAATGCGCTGTTCTCCTCGAATGATCCCGAGAACGGTCTTGCGATACTCACTCGTATCACCAGCGAAACCGGGGCGGTTGCCGCCGCGTCGCACATGGCGCGAACCTACGCCAGTACTGCCAAGAACGCAGTCCTGACCCTTCCCCCGTCCCCGAGCCGGGATCGACTGTCCTTCTTCGCCGACGCGGTCATCACCCGAGACTACTGATGACGCCCGTCCTGCCTGACTGTGGAGAGGAGGGTGGAACGTGGAAGACATCCCCTCAGGCGCGGTGGAAAAGGCCGCGATGGTGTTGGAGGCCTTTCCGCCAGGGCGAACAGCAATTGGCGTGACCGAGCTATCCCGCCGTTGCGGTCTGGCCAAGTCGACCACACACAGAACCTTGGGGATTCTGGAAACGATCGGAATGGTCGAACGTCAGGAGGCCGGGTACCTCCTGGGCTGCCTCATCAGGCGACTCGCTGACATCTATGACGGGCGGTCACCTTCCCAGCTCCGGGACTGCGTTCTGCCGTACATGCTCGATCTCTATGAAGAGACGCACCTAACGGTCCAGCTAGGTATATGGACTGGTGGGAGTGTGCTCATCGCAGAGAACCTGCACGGACAGACGGACAGACGCAGCTCCCCTGAAGTGGGAGCACGTATTCCTGTTCACTGCACGGCGTTGGGGAGAGTGCTTCTGGCCCACGTCGACGACTACTCCCGACTCCGCGTCCTCCGGACCAGGCTCCGCCCCTTCACGACAGAGACCGTCGTTTCGCCGGGACTTCTGGAGCAAGAACTGGAAGCTATTCGCCAGCAGGGTCTGGCTCGCAGCTGGAACCAGTTCCTGCCCGGCATCGCGGACGTAGCTGCGCCCATCCGGGACGCTGACGGATCCATCGTCGCCGCGATCGCTGTGTCGGGGCCCATCGGTTGCTTCGATACCGATGCGGCGGCCCGTCATGTCCGTCGCACCGCCCGCGCCGCGTCGCTGTCACCCTGCCTGGCCGAAGCTCCGCGGCCGGCGGGGCACACCGACAGGAGCAACTCATCCCTGCAGTACGTCTGAACCGAGCAGCACTCCGGAGGCTTGCCTGGAGCTTCAGCCAGGCAAGCCTGCGGAGGTGAGGCAGGTCCACCGCAGCCCTCGGAATTACTCAAGCCGCTTCGGAGGTGACGGGCAAGCCCTCCACGCGCCACTCCAGCATGCCATCGACCAGACGGCGCGCCTTGCGGCCCCGGCTGTTGAGCAGCCGTACCGCTTCGTGAGCCAGGACGCAGTAGCTTCCGCGGCAGTAGGCCACTATTTCCCTGTCCGACGGCAGAGCCGTGAGTCGGTCACCCAGCTCTTCCAGCGGCACGCTGAAGGCACCGGGGATGTGCCCTGCAACGTATTCCTCGTGCGACCGTACGTCGAGGACGATGGCACTGCCGTCCTTCGCCCGGGCAAGCAGTTCCTCACGCCCGATGGCTTCTGTCGCCTCACCGAGGTAGGCAACACGCGCTCGTTCCGTGTCGGCGATGTGGGTCTGAGCCACGTTGCGAATCAGCACATACAACGCAGCGACATCGTCACCCGAGAGTCTGTAGTAAACGCGTGTTCCCTCGCGACGGGTGGACACGACACCCGCACGCTTGAGAGCCTGGAGATGCGCGGACGCGGTGGTCAGCCCAAGCTCCGCAGCCTTGGCCAGTGAGTCGACTGTCCGCTCGCCCTGAGCGATCAGGTCGAGCAGCTCCAAACGCTTGCCGCTACCAAACGCTTTCCCTACGCGGGCGAATTGTTCGTAAAGATCCGCCTTGAGTACTGAGTCACCCATAATCCACTCCTCAAGCAATTTCAAGAATAGAGTAACAGTGGGTATGGCAGCCTTGCCACTGGCCAGCAGTAGGCCATACCTCCGGTCCACAGCCGTTGGGCGCGAACACGTTCAGCGTGAAGTGAGAGCCAACCCTCCGCGCAGGCCGTGCCCGAGATCGCTGGACAGCAGCATGAGCGCCATCTTGCGGCCGGCAGACTAGCCGCATCGCCCCAGCGAGGCCCTCGAAAACTCTGGCCGCGCACCGCACTTTGGCTGAGACCCTGCGTCGCGATACCCCAGGCCGACTACGCACGCACACTCACGTCGTGTCGACCTCAACGGGCAACTCCGCGAGCCGCCACTCAAGCATCCCGTCCGCCAGGCGCAGGGAACTCCGGCCACGAGCAGTGAGAACCCGGGCCGCCTCTCGTGAGAGAACACAGTTGACTCCGCGGCAGTACGCAACGATTTCGGTGGTGTCCGGCAGTTCGCCCAGCCGAGCCTCAAGTTCCTCCAGCGGGATGGATAGCGCGCCAGGGATATGCCCCGCGAGGTACTCCTCAAGCGGTCGGACGTCGAGCACCGTGGCAGTACCCTCCGCCACCCGTTCCAGGAGTTCGGACCGAGTCAACTGCGCGGTGTCGTCGGGGCCGAGGTAGGCGGCGCGCGCGACGTTGACACCTGCAATGCGGAGGTCTGCGACCTGCTGCAATACCGAGTAGAGCTTGACGATGTCGTCACCGGCAAGGCTGTAGTGAATGCGCACGCCTTCGCGTCGAGTGGCCACCAATCCTGCCTGTTTGAGGGTCTGCAAGTGTGCCGATGCAGTCGTCAGGTTCAACCCGGCAGCACCAGCAAGAGTCTCGACACTGCGCTCCCCCTGGGCCAGTAAGTGCAGCAGCTCCAAACGCTTGCCGTTAGCCAGAGCCCGCCCTACATCGGCGACAGTGTCGAAGAGGGCGGCCTTGAGTGTGGGATTCGACATTCATTCCTCCATACATCCATGGAGTATTTTATTACTATGCTGGCGACAGGTGCCACCCCCAGCGTCGATCCCGTACCGCTGCCCTCAGGAGGGCGCCATGACATTCGCGGACCAACATCTGGTTCCACTGACCGACACCGGGCTGGGCAACAACTCCTACCTGGTAGATCTGGGTGACGGACGTGCGCTCGCCGTAGACGCGAGCCGCGACTTGCGAGCCCTTCGAACCGCTACTGAGCGACGCGGACTTTCCATCGCGTTCACCGCTGATACGCATCTACACGCCGACTTTCTCAGTGGTGCGCTGCAGCTCTCTGCCGACGTTGGCTCCACGATCCTGGCTTCCGCAGCAGGTCGACGAACCTTTCCCCACACGGCTCTCGCCGACGGCGACGAGGTGGACCTGGGCGGGCTGACCCTTCGTGCCCTGGCGACTCCTGGGCACACAGATGAGCACTTGTCCTTCCTGCTGCTGGACGGCACAGAGCAGCTCGGTGTCTTCACCGGCGGCTCCCTGATCGTTGGCTCGGCCGCTCGCACCGACCTGCTGGGCAGCGAGCGAGCGGAAACGCTCGCCCGTTCCCAATACCGCTCGCTCAAGCGACTGGCCGAGCTACCCAACGACACGGCTGTATGGCCCACGCACGGTGCAGGGTCCTTCTGCTCTGCCCCACCCGGAGCCGACCGCACCACCACCATCGGGGCCCAGAAGGCCGCCAACCCGCTCCTCACCGCGCCGGACGAGGACGGCTTTCTCCAGCAGCTGCTCGGCAGTCTCGGCTCCTACCCCTCGTACTTCAACCGCCTATCCGAGGTGAACCGGCGTGGCCCGGAGGTCCTCCAGGCGCTTCCTACGCCTCGCGAGCTGTCCCTGGACGACGTGTCGAGGCTCGTCCGCAGCGGAGCACAAGTCATCGACATCCGTCCGGTGGCGGACTTCGCAGCGGGTCATATCCCTGGTGCCCTCTCCATTCCTCTGCGCGACCAGTTCGCCACCTGGCTGGGCTGGCTCGTCCCCGACGACAGTGCGATCGTCATCGTCGCGGAGCGAGAATCCGTCGAAGAGGTCCTCTGGCAGTCCCTGAAGATCGGCCACGGGCGAATCGTCGGGCGGCTGTCGGGGGGGGATGGACGCCTGGGCAGCGGCCGGACGACCTCAGGAATCCATCGAGTTGGTCCCGCCTGCTCGCATCACCGGGCGCCCGGTACTCGACGTACGGCAAGACTCGGAGCACGCTGCGGGGCACATCCCCGGCGCCTTGCACATCGAGCTTGGCGCCCTGCCCGCACACATGGTCTCCGCGCCATCTGACGCGGTCGTGGCCTGTGGACACGGCGAGCGCGCCATGACCGCCGCCAGCCTGCTCCAGCGCGCCGGGCGGCAGGGACTGGCCGTACTCGACGGTGGGCCCACGGACTGGGCCGAGGCAACCGGCCGTGCGCTCGAGGAAGGCGCGTGATCACGTCGGCCAGAGGAGAGGGCAGCTCTCGGGCCCGGCCAACAGCCGCATCCGGCTTGCTCGTCACTGCACGAATGCACGAACCCCACGCCACTCGTCGACAGCGGATGGCTTCCCTGCAAGGCCACAGGCCCGGCGGCCTTACGAGCATGCACCGAAACCGATCAAACAGCGCTCAGACACTGAAAGCTGGCGCTTCACACGCCGGGCCCGGATCCCTGGACGTGTGCGCCGAAAATAGAGGGGGGATGAACTACATGCGAGCAACCGCACGCGTACCGGCGAAGGTGAATGTGCAGTTGGCGGTAGGGAAACGCCGACCGGACGGCTTCCACGAGCTCGTCAACGTGTTCTTGGCAGTCGGTCTCTACGACGAAGTGACTGTCGCCCCTGCTGACAAGTTACGGATCACGTGCTCAGGCGACTCGACGCATCAAGTCCCTCTCGACCGTACGAACCTCGCCGCCCGAGCGGTGGAACTGCTGGCCGATCGGCGCGGTCGCTCGCCCGACGTTCACATCCATATC
>NZ_JBWLKL010000051.1:0-41740 GCF_059026065.1 Streptomyces sp. A18
CCCGATGACGCTCCGTCCGCTGCACTCCCGCAAGGTGGCCTGCGCTGCGCTCCGGCCACCCCGTGACGCTGCGCGCCACCAGGGCGCACCACGCTCCGCGCAGCCCGCCAACGGGCCTGACGGCCCGGCAGTAACGGGAGGAGGTGCGGGTGGTGACGGGAAGCCGGTGAGCGAGTGTGCTTCAAAGTAACTGCTAGCTAGACTCTGGAATAGATAGGGCCCACCACTCACGCTGAACCTCGCCTGATTCACAACCCCTCAGAACTGGGCACGCATCCTGCCGGGAAGAGACGAGCACATCTAGCGCAGTGCATCCTACCGAGCACCAAACACCAACCCGCCCCCGCCGCATGAACGTAAGTCAGCTCTGCGCTCCCTCAGTTGACGCATTCCGGCTGCCTCATTCGCTCCCCCCTTCAATCCAAATGCTCGTCCTTGAACTGTACGTGATGTGGCGTCAGCACTGACCCTGTTTGCCGCTCCCGCCCGGAGCGCTCCAGAAGGCGGCTCCCAGGTCCACTCGCCGTGCACTCTCCCCTCTAGGCCCCTCGCTGCCACCCACGGGCCGCAGCTGCCCGAGCGCGGAGACCCTCGACGCGCAACACCAACAAACCCGCCCCCGATCCCCGAAGCCGCCACGCCGACCACGCCCGCCCACCACCAACACACCAAGAGCGCGGGAGCAGGGGCAGCAGAGGGGATGTCAGACCCCCGACCACGCGCGGAACCCTTGGTTGACCTGCGGATACGTCGCCCGTCCCGGAGAGGCTCGCGCAAGAGATGTCGCAAGAGAAAGCGCAGGAGTAGCCGCAAGAGATGTCGCAAGAGCTGTCGCAAGGTTCGGCGTTTCGGGTGCTTCCCCAGACCGGAGAGTGTATTATTGATTTTGACGTCAGGCGGCAACCTGACTCAGTCTCAATCACCAACACGAGGAGCCCCCTTGAACACGGAAGCGGAAACCGTTGACGCGGTTAGCCGACTCACGATCCACCTTGCTGGAGAGCACGAGACCGACGCATCCATCGGTCTGACGCTCATTCCCCTTCTGAAGATCCCCACGGCAATCATCGAATTCCGGCACCCTACCGGCGCGCGCGTTTGGTGGGAAGGCTGGTGCGAGGCCGCCGCAATGCTCGACAGGATCTTTCCCGAGCAGGTCGACGCGGGAGAATTGCGCGAGCCCGAATTGACCATCAATTCGTTTGTGATCCTGGACGACGCGCCCCGTCGCGCCAAAGTCCGGGCCCGCAGCGCGGCTGTAAGCCCCGACGGAATCGGCGCATTGTCCGTCACCGTCGGAGGTCTGACGATCGCGTGCGCGTCCCGCGCGGCTGTCGAGTGCCAGGTGCGCGGGTGGCGCGAGGCGTACGACGTGTTCGCCAGTGACGGCGGGTTCGGTCTGCCGTCCGCCGACGAGGTGGCCGCGCGCGTCCGGGCCGATCACGCCCGCCACGGAGTCAACGAGCTGTTGACGGCCGCCGAGGAACAGCGGGCAGCCCGGACGCAGTGACGCGCCCACGGTGGGGCGGCCGCCGGTCGCCCCACCCTCCCGGAGCCACAGCCGCCAGAGAGGGGACAGCATGACCGCCACAGGACCGATCAGCCGGGGGCAGCGGGTGCGCATCGAGCGCACCCCCGCCCGGGGTCTGGCCGCCTACGCCCGCCCGAGGACCGCGAACCGGCCCGCTCCGTGGCCCGAGGTATGGGAAGGCACGGTGTTGCAAGTTGCCTACGCCGAAGGCGAGTTGACCGACGTCGAGGTCTACGGCAAGCGCGAGAGCACCGGCGAGACCAAGCGCTTCACGTTCAGCCTCAGCCGCAACCCGTTCTTTCGTACGAGCGTGACGCCGGTGGAGTCGCCGTAACTGCCCATGTCCGGGGGGTGGTTAAGGGTTGACGATCACCCCCCAGGTGAGTGTATTATTGATTCTGCGGGTGAGCGGCAACTCACCCGCCGCCAACTCGACAACCAAGGCAGGGGAACGATGAACGAGTACCAGGACCACGTACGGCAGAGCCTCGAAGGGCAGAACGTTGACCCGGGCGAGGATCTCGGCATTGACGCGATGCGGTGGACGCCCGACCCCGTCAGCGAAGACGTGACGGACGAGGCGACGCGCACCGCCGCCGACACGGCACACGCGCTGCTCGACCGCTCCGCCGACGCGTACCTGTCCCTCCTGAACGCCGTTCTCGGCGACGGGACGCACCACATGGTGGCCAGCGCCAGCACGCCGCACGGTGACCTCACCGAAGGCCAGGAACTCACGGTGATCGGTGACGCCCTGATCATCAACGAAGCCGCATCCATGCGCGTCTGCGCAGTGATCGCGGCCGCCATGGTCGGGGGCGGGGCCGGTGGGCTGGTCGTGCGCACCTTCGGCCCCGAGGGGTCGGACTTCGTACGCGGCTGGAGGATCCGGAACTCTTGGCTTCGGCCGCTCACCGCTCAGGAGATCCGGGAGGCGTACACCGTCGACACCGAGACTGGTGCGCCGGTTTCCCCGGAACCGGGCGTTGAGTACCGGCAGGCCGAGCGGGTGCCCCGCCCGGGCCAGGCCCCGACGCGCGCCGCGAGCGCCAGCCACACCGCGCCGAGGGACAACCGGCCCCCGAACCGCCGCAACTGAGCACCACCCCGCCGGGGCCGGTCGCCCGACCGGCCCCGGCGGGAACGCCCCTGCCTCCCCCTGCCCTGCCTCCCGGTGTGAGCGGCAACTCACCCGGCACCAACCCGACCAGGAGTGACCCGACATGACCGCGACCACGCACCCCGCCAGCAGCTCGCGCACCCGAGCCCAGGAGCCGGCCCCGACCCCTGCCGAAGCGCCGGCGCCCACCGCCCCGACCGCCGACCTGCCCCGCAACCTGGCCCGCCTCACCGCCCAGGCCGAGGAGGCCGGATGGACCGCCACCGTCCAGACGCAGCCCGGACACTGCGCCCTGGTGCTCACCGCCCGCCAGGAGGCCGGTGAAACCGTCCTGCGCTGCGTATGGCGACTCACCGCCCGGGGGCACCGCTGGGACGGCGCCACCCTCACCCGCAACGGCCAGCAGACCGCCGAGGGCATCGCATGGCGCGCCGTCGGCGACCTGGTGGCCGCCGAGGCCCCCACCGCCCGCACACAGCCGACCGCGCCGGACCGGGCGGACGCTCCGGCGCCCGTTCCGGCCGAGACCGCGGCGGAGACTTCGGCCCCCCGGAAGCGTGCCCGTAAGGCGTCGTCCGTGGCGGAAGTCGAGCGCGCGCGTAGGGCGGCGGAGGAGTGGCCGGAAGCAATGCAAGCGCGGTCGCTGGGCGACCGTTACGAGGGGGCGTTCCGGCGCTCCGACCTGCTCTCGGAACTGTCCGTGTGCGGTGAGCGGTTCCCGTTCCGCTTCCATTTCGAGTCGGGCGGCGGACACACCGTGACCCTTCCGACGGGGGACGTGCGCGGTACGTGGGGTGAGGTCACGGGGGCCGCTATCGCGTACGTGATCGCCGAGCGTCCGGCGTCGGTACTACGGGCGACGGCCGAGACGGCGCGCGTGTACGCCATCCATGCGGAGTGGGCGGCGGAGAGGGCGGAGGAAAACGCACAAACGGCCGTGTCGGTCGGCATGGCGCGCGCTGCCCTGGACACGGTCCGTGCGTTCGCTCAGCGCATCGATTGGGACGGGCTGACGGATGAGCAGTACGACAGCGCCCGGGGTGCGGTCCGTGAGGTCGAAGAGTGCGCAGAGGGCGCAGAGTCCGCGTACGGGCGGGGCGACGTCGACACGGCCCGTTGGGAAGCGCGTGACTCTCTCGCCGTCGTGCGCTGGTTCGGGCTTGACGTGCCGTCGGCCCAGGCGTGCGCGGAGCGTGCGCCGGAACCGCGCGCGGTTGCTGGGCGGGTGCGGCCGGAAGCGTCGGCGTTCCTGCTGCGGATCACCCGCCCCGGATTGGAGCGACCGGCAGAGGAGGCCGAGGTTCCAGCCGGTGACGCTGCCCCCGCGGCTGACCAGCGCGCGGAGGCTGCGTCAAAAGAGAACTCGGGGGAGGCGCCCGAGGTGGCGGCGGACGCCGGTCCGGCCGAGGGTGCGCCGGTCGTGGTGGAGCGTCCGGCGGTGTCGCCCGACGTCGTGTCGGACCCCGGCAGGGTGGACGGGTGGGAGACCGACGGGGGCGCGGTTGAGGTGCTGCCGGTGATCTGCCACGGCAACGCGGGTGGAGTGTTCCCGGTGGCGTTCCGTGGCCCGTATGAGGGCACGGTGCGGGTGTCGCGGGCATGGCTGACGGAGCGTGCGCGCCGTGCGCTGACCGTGGCGCGTCAGCGGCTGACGGTGGCGGAGGAGTACGCGGAGACCTGCGCGGCGTGGCGGCGGGATGCGCACGACCTGCACCAGGAAGTACGCCGGTCGGCTGGTGTGCTGGGTGAGCGAGTGGTGGTGCATTACGAGACGTCCGGCGGGTGGTCGGAGCGTGCCCGTGAGGCGTCGTGGGCGGCGGATACGCGGCGGATGAATGCGCGGGATGCGGTCCGGCGATGTGAGTGTGAGCTGTCCGGCTTGGAGGCGGAGGCGGCGGAACCGGGGCACCGGTCGAAGTCGGCGCGTGCGTTCCTGGCGCGTGCCGGGTCCGGGGATGTTCCGGCCGGCCGTGGGACGTGGGTGTCCGCCGACGGCGGTACGGCGGTGATGTTCGAGCTTCCCGCAGACGTCGACGTGAACCCGGACGTGAGGCACGGGGAAGCGAACGAGCAGCGTCGGGCATTCGTCGACCTGTTGGCCGACGCCGTGGCCGCGCGCGATGAAGGCCGCGCGCTGATCGGCCGTGACCTCCCGTCGAAGAAGACGCACGGACGTACGGCCGGAGTCGAGAAGGGCCAGGCGTCCGCCTCGGTCAAGGGGCTGGACGTCAAGCCGTGGAAGGCTCCGAAGGTTCCGGCGGAGGGCTCGCCCCTGGATAGCGAGACGCTCGCCACGTGGGACACGGTGGGGGACGTCGTTGCGGAGAGTGAGACGGCGCCCGGGGTGTGGCTGCCCATGGCTGCCGTGTCGTTTGCCGAAACGGCCATGGCCAACGGTTGGACGGTGGCCATGCAGCACAGCACTGACGGGGGCATGGTGGCGGTGCGCGTCGCCGGTGTCACGGTCAAGGACGGTGAGCCGCTCGCCTATGAGTTGCTCGCGGCGTGGGACGGCGGGGTGTTCCGTGAGGACCGTTCGGCGGTGTGGGTTACCGGTCGGCGGGTGACGGGCAAGCCCACGCCGTTGTGGTCGGCGCCAGTCCGGGTGGGCCGGTCGGGCAGGCACCAAGATCCCTCAATGTTGGCGACGGTGCTGCAGCATGCGGCGGAGCCGGGCACGCTCGCACGGGTCGCGCTGAGCAGCTCGGATCCTGCCCCCGAGGGTGTGAGCGACCCCGGCGGCATGGACGGGTGGGAGAGCGAGGGCGGAGCGCTCGCGCGGGATGACAGCGGAGAGCTCCCCCCGTCGGCATCCCGTGACGAGGTGTCCGCGCGGGCGGCTGACGTGGTGTCTGACCCGTCCGGGGCGGACGTGTGGGAGGCAGAGGGCGGCACGGTGCCGGACGTTGGCATCCCGGCCCCCGCCGCGGCGGCTGGGGCGGTTATGCCGATCGACTGGGCTAAGCCTGCCGGGCGCGGTGACTGCGCGGCGGCAAACACGTGTGGCGGGTTCGGGGTGCTGCTGTGGGACGTGCCCGGCTGTGCTCCGCGCTGCGCCGGGTGCGCCGCACGGGTCATGGGGCACTCTCCGGCGGCACTGCGCGCGCTCACTCTGCCCGGGGACATCGTGGAAGCGGAGGAGGAGGCCGAGGCGGCGGACATCGTCATCCGGCACACCCACGAAAACGGCACCACCGTTGAGGGCTCCGCCAAGGGTGACGGCGTGTGGGAAGCGTTGCGCCCGCTGGGCTGGACCTACCGGCGCACCCCGGGGATCTTCATCCGTGGCAGCCGCTACAAGGGCGCCGACCGGTGGAAGATCAACCGGGCTGCGGAGGCGGTGCGCGCACTCGGCCTGTCGTGCGCTGTGGTGATCGAAGAGGGCATGTCGTTTGCCGAGCGGGAGGCCGCCCGCGTGGATGCGGCCGAGCAGAGGGCGGACCGGTTCACGGACCGGGCCGGACGGGCGACGGCATCGTCGCAGTCGGCGCGGGATACCTCGGACCGGATCGGCGAACGGTTCTGGATGGGTCAGCCGATCCTGGTGGGCCACCATTCGGAAGGGCGCGCCCACCGGGACCAGGAGCGCATGCACAACGCGATGCGCAAGAGCATCGCCGAGGGCGAGCGGGCCGGTTACTGGGCATCCCGTGCAGCGGCGGCGGACGCCTACGAGCGGTACCGGAAGAACCCGGGGCGCACGCTGCGCCGCATCGAGAAGCTGGAGGCGGAGCGGCGCGGCGTGCTGCGGGAGCGTGACGGCGTTGACGACAAGGGCCGTACGGCTGATGTGTGGCGACGCGAGCCGTCCGAGGCGCGCCGGGAGGAGCTGACGCGCCGTCTGGCCGAGTACGACGAAGAGCTGACGTACTGGGCGGAGACGGTCAAGGAGGCGGAGCGGCGCGGCTTCAAGGTGTGGGGTCGGGCCGACTTCATCAAGGGTGATTTCGTGCGGTGGCGGGGGTCCTGGTACGAGGTGACCCGGGTCAACGCCAAGACGGTGACCGTGCCACACATCCACGCCGCGTTTGACGGCGGCGCCGTCGGTGCCGTCGACGGATGCCGCGTGGTCACCCGCGCGGCAACGGCTGAGACCCGGCACAAGGGCAGCACGTACACGCTCCCCTACAACGAGGTGAGCGGGCGCATGTCGGCCGAGCAGATGCGAGCCGCCCTGGCGGGCGAGGCGATCCCAGCCGACCCGCGCGACATCACCCCGGAGCCCGCCCCGTCACCGGGTTCGCCGACTGCTGCGGACGAAGCGTGAACCCTTCCAATAAAAGCGTATTATTGATTCTGCGGGTGAGCGGCAACTCGCCCGCCACCAACCCAACTCGCAGCAGAAGGACAGGGCATGGACTATATCGACACCAAGGACGTGGCCGCCGAGCTCCGTAACCGCCTGAAGAAGGCGTTCCCCGGCGTGAAGTTCAGCGTGCGCAAGGGCACCGGCACCGCCTCCGCGTGGATCTCCGTCTTCTGGACCGACGGCACCTCCACGGCCGACGTCGAGGAGCACACCCGCCCCATGCAGGGCGCGCAGTTCAACGGCATGGAGGACCGCTACGAGTCCACCGACAACACGGTCACCGTCACCGTCAAGGGCCGGAAGGTCACCGGTAAGCCGCTGGTCGACGGCATCAACACCCACCGGGACGTCTCCGACGACGCCCTGAAGGCCGCCGCCGTCCTGTGGTCCGAGGCCCACGACGGCACCGAGCCCCCCGCCAGCGGCATGCTCGCCGCCTGCGTCGTCGATGGCCACGTCATCCAGGAGAACTGGGCCCCCACAGCAGATGTGGCAGATCGCCAGTGATGTTGTCCTTCCCCAGCGCTGGGCCGCCGCCCAGGCCGCCCGTCCGGCGAACGCCCGCGAGCAGGGCAACGAGGGCGCGGAGGGACTCACGCTCCAGCACACGAACGAGGACGGGACGACGGTCACCGGTACGCGTCTGGGCGACGGCGCCGCCGAGGTCCTCAAGCGCCACGGCTTCAAGTGGCACCGCAAGAACCAGTACTGGTACGCCCCCGGCAGCCGTGACCAGCAGGCCGACACCGGGTTCATGGACGCGGTCGCCGCCGACCTGCGCGCCGAGAACCTGACCGTCACCACGACGCAGCCCGAGCCGACCCCCACCGCCTGAACCGACACCCGACCGGCCGGGCGCCCCAGGCGCCCGGCCCACCGAGCGGAGCCCCCATGTCCACGCACCTCCCCTCTCAGCTCACCGGCGATCGCCCGGACCCGGGCTCCGCCGTCACCGACCCAGGCACCGTCGAGGCGTGGGAGACGGACGGCGGAGCCGGCCCCAGGGTCGAGCCGACCGTCGACAGCCCCGCGGCCCGTCCCGCCGCACCGTCCGCCGCCGAGGTCGCCGAGCTGCCCACGCGGGCGCGCACGCTGGTCGGGGCAGCGACGGCGAACGGGTGGGACGTCACCGTCACCTCCCAGGGCATCGTGGAAGATGCCCCCGTACGCACGATCACCCTGACCGGTGCATTCCCGACGCCGACCACGGTCGCTGAACTCACCGCCCGGTACGTTTGGTACGGCGGCACCTACTGGGGAGAGGTGTCCGAGCGCAACGGCCGCTATGCCGGCGGTTTCGGCGAGTTCCTCGCGTGGGTGCGTGACGCGCCCGCCATGTGCCGAGCGGGCACGGAAGCGGGATGGATCCAGCCCGGCAGTCCGCTGCCGGGTACAGAGCTGGAGACTGTGCCACTGCCGCAGTGGTACGGCGGTGCGCCCCGCGAGCGCATCTTGGTGCGCGATGCGCGGATGTACGCGCGGTACACGCAGACCATCCACCACGACGACACCGGCATTCCCGTGCGGGAGGCCCCCGGATACGGTCGGCCTCACCTCAGCGGCGACGCGGTACGCGCATTCCTCGGCGGATCACTCGGATTCTGGCTGTCCAGCCAGGCCACCATCACAGACGACGAGACGATCATCTACCGCCAGACCAACGGGCATTCAGTGATCACGTTCACGCCGGATCGCGACTCCGGCGTCATCATCACCCACCCGGAGCGGTACATCACGGCTGACGCGTACCGGGTCACCGGACACGGACGCCTTCCGCAGGTCTGGACGCAAGCAGCCGCCCGTGAGGCAGTTGCCGAAGCCACGCGCCCTGGCCCGATCGACTGGCCGGACGGCTGGGCACTGCTCATGCCGGACGGGTCCGCGCGGTTCGCCCCGCGAGGCTTCCCCTGGAAGTCCACAGACGTGTACATCGCCGAGCCCACCGCCCCGCCCCAGGCATGGGGGCCACGGTGCGGGACGTGCGGTTGGTACGAGACGGAGCACGACCCCGCGCGCGGGTGGGGCCGTTGCAGCAGCTTCCAGCCGCCGACCGACACCTGATGAACGCCGCCTGCTGGCGCGCAGCGCGGACGCCGTAGCCATCGCTCCCCACCGAACTCACGACCGCCCTGGAGCGGTCCGGACAACCGCGTCAGGACCGCTCCCCCACACGACCGCGAAAGGCGGCATGCCATGGCCGGAAAGCTCAGCAAGGAGCAGACCAAGCAGCACAACCGAGCGTGCGAACTGGTTGACCTGGAACGGGACTTGACCGAGGAGGAGCGGGAATTCGTTCTCGACCACTTCCACGAGTCCGCGAACATGGGCCGCACCCTGGACGGCGCGTTCTTCACACCGGCCGAGCTCGCCGGCGAACTTCACCACGTGGTTCCGGGTGACCGGATCATCGACCTGTGCGCGGGCATCGGGCGCCTGGCCTGGCACGCCCGCGACTACTGGAACCGGCGCTGGGAGCGTCTGCCGCCGCGCGAGATCGTGTGCGTGGAGAAGAACCCGGAGTACGTGAAGGTAGGGCGGCGCATCCTGCCGGAGGCCCAGTGGATCTGCGCGGATGTGCTCGACGTGCCGGGCATGAACCTCGGTTCCTTCGACTGCGCGATCAGCAACCCCCCGTTCGGGCGGATCAAGCGCAGCTCCAACGCCCCCGAGTACCGGGGACCGCTATTCGAGTTCCACGTGATCGCGGTCGCTGAAACCCTGGCCCGGCGGGGGGCGTTCATCATCCCGAGGGAATCCGCCCCGTTCCGCATCGAGACCGGGTTCGTCTCGCAGGACTCGCCCGCGTACGAGCGCTTCCACCGCGAGACCGGGATCAAGCTGCGCCCCAACCCCGGCATCCCCACGGACCTTTTCCGCGACCAGTGGCGCGACGCCTCACCGGCCGTCGAAATCGTGGTGCACAACCGCGACGAGGACGAGTTGGAGGCCCAGGCCGAGCAGGCCGCGCGCGCGGAGCAGGAAGCCTCAGCCAACCGCCCAGCCAGGCCGACGGCCGAGACCACCAGCGTCACACCCGCAGCCGCGCAGTCGGCCGGGTTCGGCGACGGCGGCGGGGACACCCTGTTCTGAAAAGGGGATTGATCAACCCCCTTGAGGGTGTATTATTGATTTTATAGGTGAGCGGCAACTCACCGGCCGCCGACCGACACGCAACGAGCAGACAGGGAACGGCACATGGGCGCCTACGGACACGACATCACCGGCGGAATGCTGGTCTTCGACCGGGAGGACTTCACCGCCTACCGGCCCGGCTCGGAGCCGGTCTGGCTGGTCGAGGCGGTGGCCGGACACGAGGAGTGCCGCCCGGGCGGCAGCACCGTCTACAGCAGGTATGCGCACGTCCGCAACGCCGAGGTGCACGGCAAGGACACCACCCCGGCGAACTCCGGATGGACCGCCACCAAGTCCCTGGGACGGCTGGTCGAGGCCGCCGCCGAGGACGACCACACCAAGCCGGGAACCTTCCGCATGGACCGCGCCATGGTGGCCTTCCTGCGCGCCACCCGCTTCCGGGGGTGCACCTCCGACGACTACACGACCGTGCGCGACCTGGTGAACGCCGCCCCCTACGACCGGCACGGGTTCCTGGTGGGTGCACGCACGGTCACCCGCACGGCCAGCGCTACGAACTCGGCGCCCTGTCGGTCTGCCTGGGAAACCTGCTCTGCGACCTGTCGGCAGGCCGCATGACGGCCGCCGACCTGGAGGCGGGCGGCATCTCCGTGACACTGCTGGACGCCACCCGCGAGGCCCTGCGCACCGCCGACTCGGCCGCCCGGGCCTGACCGACTTGCCGGGCGCCGACCATGGCGCCCGGTCCCCTACCGGAATGAGCGGCAACTCATCCGGCACCACTCGATACAGGAGGACGCACCATGACCACGATCCGCCGGAACTGGACCAAGCGCGTGACGGAGATCCGCACGGCAGCCCGCACCTGCCACACCTACGACTCCGACAGCGGCAACATGGTGCCGGTCGCCCCGGCAGCCGCCTTCGAGGCGTGGGAGAGCAACCGGCGCGCCCGGCTCACCGAGGACACCCCCGGGCAGAAGTGGACGGTTCACGTTCACTCCAACCGGTTCTACGTCCTGACCTCCGAGGAGCCCGCCACCCCGGCGGACGACGAGCCGGCCGCCGAGGTTCCCGCGGCCCCCACCGCCGCGCCCGGCTCCCGCCACGCCGCCGGACCGACCAGCACGCAGGACCGCAGCGCGGCGCGCACGCTCGCCCGGCACGCGCGGGCATCCGGTGTGCCGGACAGTGACCGCCTACCCGGTCATCTGCCCGCCCTGGCGGTCGATCTCGTGGGAAAGACCGTCCGCGTCAAGCTCGCCCAGGGCTACAGCCACGAGCAGATCCGGGACGAGTTCGAGCAGGAGCGGGCCGAGGCGCAGGCCGCCGGAGACGCCGGGAGGGTCGCGGCCCTGGGGACGGTGCTCGCGGTGCACGCGGCGACGGTGACCGAGGAGGACGCCGCCCCGTCGCCCACCGGCCCCGCCCCGGCCGACCACGGCCACAGCTCACCGGAGGAACAGCAGCCCGTCCGGCACCGCCCCGGCTCGCCGCGCGAACGGCGGGTGAACAGCGACAGCGTGCTGTCCCGCATCGACTCGGTTCTGCACGACGCCGCCGTCACCGACGACTACACCGTCAGCGGCGACGCCATGCGGTCGGTCCCCCTGACCGACCCAGGCGAGATCATCCACGCCTACACCCGCGCCAGCGCCGTATGGGAGGGCTGCGTGGCCTGGAACGAGGGCGACAGCGAACGGCAGGTGCCGCAGGACGAACGGGGCCGCCTGTGGGACGTGCTGACCATGGCCCGCCACGCGATCCGGCGCAGCGGCGGGGGCGACGGGCAGGTCACCGTCGACCTGCGGCGGGTACCGCGCGACGGCCGCGCCCGGCAGGCCCAACCGGTCCAGCTCGTCTGCGCGATCGGGCCAGGCGACCAAAGCGAGCCCGTGATCACCATCATGGAGCCTGACGAGGACTGAGCGCCCGGCCAGCCCGGGGGCGCACCGCCCCCGGGCTTCCAACCCGAAAGGACCGGTTCTCATGACTACCCCCGCTGCGGTCGCGGACCGCGTGGCCGAGATCCTCGGCGACCGCTGGACGGCCACTCCCGGCCCGTGGAAGGCCTCCGGCCATCTGGAAGCCGAGCGCGCCGACACGTACTCGCTGGCCGTCGACGAGCGCGGCGAGCTGTGCCTGTGGGCCAGCCTCAACCCCTCTGGCCCTTTTACCGTGTTCCGCGAAGTGCACGTCGAGGAGATCGAGGCGGTTGCCGAGGGCATCGCGGAGGCGATCCGCGAGCACCGCGCCACATCCGGCCAGGGATAAAGGGTCTTGCCTCACCCCCAAAAGAGCGTATAATTGATTCTTGAGAGCAAGCGGCAACTTGCTCGACACCAACCGATCGCACGAGGAGCAATCCGTGAGCGACACCGCAACCACCACACCGATGCAGCGGGTCACCCTGCAGCTCGGCCAGATCCGCGTCAACGAACACAACGTCCGCCAGGACCTCAACCTGGACGCGAAGTTCCTCAAGTCCGTCGCGGCCAACGGCGTGAAGATCCCCGTCGTGGTCCTCCCGCTCGGCGAGGACACCTACGAGCTGAAGATGGGCCACCGGCGCTACTTCGCCGCCCGGGCCACCAAGGAGACCGAGGCGGAGCAGGACGCGATCGAGGTCCCCGCGTACGTGCTCGACCCGTCCCTGCGCGAGGCGGGCGAGGACTTCATCGACCAGCTGATCGAGAACGACGACGACTACCGCCGTGGCCTGACCGAGCTGGAGCAGGCCGACGCTCTGTTCGGCGCGGTCGGCGCGGGCATGAAGCAGGCCCGGGTGGCGGAGCTCACCGGCCGCTCCCGCAGGGACGTGTCTCAGGCGGTGAAGGCCGCCAAGTCGGTGGGCGAGCGGACCCGTTCGGCGCTCGCCGAAGCCGGTACGTACGACCTCGACCTCGAAGTGCTGGGTGAGCTGGGTGAGTTCGACGACGACTCCGCCGCCGTTGACCGGCTGCTGGACGCCTACGCCAAGGGCCGCTTCGAGTTCCAGGTGCAGTGGGAGCGCGACGACCGCGCCGAGCAGCGCGCCCGTGAGCAGGTCCGCCCGCAGCTGCAGACGGCCGGGGTGCGGCTGGCCGAGGACGGCGACACGCTTCCGCAGACCGCCGAGCCGGTCAGCGAGCTGGACGGCCCGGACGGCGAGCCCATGAGCGCCCAGGCGCACGCCGAATGCCCCGGCCACGTGGCGACCTGGGCCGAGAACCCCCGCGAGCCCGGCGAGGTGGACTACTTCTGCACCGACCCGGAGCGCTTCGGCCACTACCCGCCCCAGGAGGACGCCCCCGAGGCGGACGGCGACCAGGACGAGGAGCAGCCGCAGGCGGCGGGTGAGGCCAAGCCGTCGGAGCCGTCGCGCGAGTACGTCAAGGCGGGAAACAAGGCCTACCGCGCCGCCGAGAAGGCCCGGCAGGCGTGGCTGAAGGACCTCATCGGCCGGAAGACCGCGCCGAAGCCGCTCGCCGCGTTCATCACCGAGCAGCTCCTTTCCTGCCCCAAGCCGGTGGCTCAGTGGGTGGGCGACGCGGGCCGCCGGGACCTGGTCAAGGAGCTGACCAGCTACGACCAGCCCGCCGAGCGCGCCAAGTCGGCGACCCCGGCCAAGCTCACCCTGCTGAACTTCGCGGTGCTGGCCGCGACGTTCGAGAAGCGCATGGGCGAGGTCCGCACGTGGCGCACCGACAGCACCGCCCGTTCCGCCGTCTACGAGCTGCGGGAGATCCGCGAGGACGCCCGCACGTGGCTGTCCTTCCTCGCCGAGATCGGCTACCCGCTCTCCAGCGTCGAACAGGCCATCGTCGACGACGAGCCCTACCAGGAGGGCGAGCCGGACGCGGCCGACACCGACGGCCAGGCCGACCCGGACGGCGTGAGCGCCGAGGACTGCGAGGACGCGTCCTGACCTGCTGCCCGGGCCAGACCTGACAGGTCCGGCCCGGGCCCCCTCCTCCTTCCCTCTCTGCGCGCTGCCCGCCCGGAAGGCCTCGCCATGCTCCGCTCCGAACTCCGCCTCAACGCCTCTCTGTTCGTTGCCCAGGCTGCCGTCAGCAACCACACGGGCCTGATCGCCCGGGCCGGTCTCGCCATGCCGGCCGCGCCGTTCGGCTCCCCCGCCTGGCAGCTGCCCTCCGTGGTCTCCTACCTTCACCGCCTCCACCAGGACGAGGAGGGCCCCTCCCCCGAGCTGTGGCGCGCGCACACCGAACGCCAGACCGGTCCCGTGCCCCGGCCGCACATCCGCTACCACGGTGACGGCCTGCACGATGCGGACGCGGTGTGCGTGCTCGACATCCAGCTCGGCCCGCGCGACGAGGACACCGGCTGGCCCGCCGCCGATCTCGCCGTCATCGAGCAGGAGGAAGGCGCCTGCCCCTTCGGGCGTGTCATCCGCCGCCACGGGGTCGAGGCGATCGCTGCGTACGCCGCCCAGGAGCTGACCGCCGAGCACGCGGCGCTGATGGACCGCGCCCGCCAGCACCAGGACGCCGCCTTCGTTCGCCTCGCCGGACTGGCCCAGCGTGCCGCCGAGTGGGCCGACAAGGTCCGCGCCGCCGCGCACGCCGATGCCGTCCACGTCCAGGCCGACCGCGCCCGGTCCCGCATCACCCGCTGACCGCCCCCGCACACCCGCGCCTACTGCCGCCGTTGGAGGCCTGCGCCATGTACGAGTTCGAGCCCGCCTCTCCGACCTACGCGATCTCCGGCACCATCGTCGAACACTGCCTGCGCGGCCGGGACCGCACCCGCGCGGACCTGCCCGGCGGCTACCGGCTGACCTTGCGCTCCCGCGAGCGGCACGGCCAGCTTGAGGCCGCCCTGGCTGCGCCGTCGCCCACCGGCCCCGCCCGAATCTGCACCGTGCGCATCAGCGCACACCCCCGACGCCCGTCACCTCCCGCATTCTCGACACGGTCACCCGCTACGCCCCGGCCCTGCCCGACGCCCGCGACGCCCGCCCGCCCCTGCAGGCCGTTGCCCGCCTGCTCACCACCGGCGCCCCCTTCCAACGGCCCGGTGAGCCGGGACTGTTCGTCCGGTTCGGGCATGCGGAAGCCTGGCTGGAAGGCAGGCGGCTCAGCGTCACCCCGGGCAGCCCCGGCAGCGGCCTCAGCCTGGTCCTGGGCGGCCCGTGGGACGCTCCGTCCACCGCCCGCCTCACCGCCGCCGTCCTGCGCGAGCTGACCGAGGCCGACCAGTTCGCCGGCCAGGTCGCCTCGCTGCTGCCCGGACCGTGGCAGGTCCTGTCCGACCAGTGGCACCCGGACGCCGCCCTCGTCCTGCCCGAATCCCGCCGCGTGGACCCGGAAGACCCGCGCGGCCGCCGTGTCTCCCGGGCGCTGCGTGAGGTCAAGCACGACCTGAGCGCGGCACAGCCGGACTGGGACTTCCAGGGACTGATCTCCGCCGACGGCTCGGCCGTGGCCCTGCGCGTCACCCTGCGCGATCGCGACGTCCCCCACCTGGTCGGCAAGGTGGTGGGCGACGGCGTCTTCGACCCGGACGAGTTGGGCAACACCCGCACGACGTTCCTCCCCGCCAACCTGCCCCCACCTCCCGACTTCGCCCCGGCCCGGCATCCCCACGAGGTCCCGTCCCTGGACCTCCAGGTCGCCCCCAAGAACGAGGCCTACGCGTACGGCGTGAAGCTGGAACTCGGCGACTGGGCCTACGCCTTGGACCGCCGAGCCGTCTTCTACGGGCCCGGCTGGTACCCCTTCCACGAGCACGTGACGCGCCGGGAGAAGGACCCCACCGCCCCGCTCAACGACCGCGACGTGCCCACCGGGCGCACCGTTCCCGCCCGGGTGCGGCTCTCCCCCGACGTCGCGGACTTCTCCTGGGGCAACGAGTACGTACAGCTCACCCCCGTCGACCACCGGGTCGAGGCGCGGCTGCACCTGTACGTCGGCCAGGAGCAGGCCCACACCCTGGTGCGCACCGTGACGCTGGAGGTCGATCTGCGGTCGCGGCGGGTGGTGCTCCCAGTCCAGTTGCCCGCAGATCTGCGTCACCAGGCGGAGGTCAAGGGCCGGCGGATCCTCGATCTGCTGCTGGCTGCGCGACGCGAACGCGCACAGGGGGCGAGGGAGCCGCGGGCTGTCCTCGGTCCCTGGGACCGCGACCCGCCCAGCCGCGGACGCCTGACGCGGTCGCCGACCGCGTGAGCCACGCCCGCTCGCCGTTTTGCCACACCGCCGGTCCGGGGCGGCAACCCCGGACCGGCCCCCCGCTCACCAACTCGAAGGACACGCCCGTGAACGCCGTGCTCGCCGCCCCAGCCCGCCCGATGCCGGCCCCGCCGGTGTACACCCCGTATCCCGAGACGTGCACCTGCACGCCCGCCGTCCGCTACGCCTGCGGCCACTGCTACCACGAACAGTGCCTGGACTGCGGGTTCTGCACGATGGGCAGTTGCGTCTGCCGCTGCGAGTACGGCCTCGGCTTCCACCCAGGTGACTCGCCGCCCGAGGGGCCGATGTTCTGGATCGGCGGACACCACGCCAACTGGCTGTCCACCTGGGGCGTTCCCATGTGCGTCTCGCGCTCCGCCCTGACCGGCCGCGCCACGCTGCCGCGCGCCGCCGAGGCCTGGGTGTACGACTCGGGCGCCTTCTCCGAACTCGACAACCACGGCAGCTGGACGATCGGCCCGCACGCCTACGTCCGTGAGCTGCGCCAGTTCCGCGACGGGATCGGCCGCCTGGTCTGGGCCGGTCCGCAGGACTGGATGTGCGAGCCCGACATGATCGCCAAAACCGGTTTGTCCGTGCGCGAGCACATCGACCGCACTGTGGGCAACTTCGTCGACCTGATGGCCGAGGACCCCGGCGTCGGCATCATCCCGACCGTCCAGGGCTGGCGTCCGGCCGACTATGAAGCCTGCCTGGACCTGTACGACAAGCGCGGTGTACGGCTGGCGGACTATCCGCTGGTCGGGGTCGGCTCCGTGTGCCGCCGCAAGTCGGTCAAGGACGTCTCTGCCGTCCTCGCCACGGTGGCCGCCGCCGGGCTGCGCCTGCACGGCTTCGGGCTGAAGACCCAGGCGCTGGAGACGTGTGCCGAGTACCTGGCCTCCGCCGACTCTCTGGCCTGGTCGCGTGACGCCCGCTGGAACGACCCGCTGCCTCAGTGCGAGAGCAGGCACAAGAGCTGCTCCAACTGCGTGCACTGGGCGATGCGCTGGCGCGAACGCGTCCTGGACGTGCTGCACGCGCCCCGTCAGCTGATGCTCCCCACCACGACCTGACCACCGCCGGCCGTGCCGGTCCCGGGGCGGCAACCCCGGGACCGGCCTCCTTCACCAACTCACCGACCCGAGAGGAACAACCTGATGTCTGCATACGAGCAACCCCCGCTCGATCTCGGCGCCGTCTGCCAGCGGTGGAAGCATCGCCGGCACAGCTGGAGGCCGACCAGCGAGGGCGGGTTCGATCCCGCTCGCTACCGCATCCGCGAGATGCCGAACGAGCTGGTGCACACGGCGAAGGCCTTCGTGCGCGCCCACCACTACAGCGGCTCGTGGCCCGTTATCATCATGATGATCTTTCCATCAGTCACGTCAGCCAACGGGCCCAGGTCCTGACCGAGCTCGCCGACCAGCACGACCACGACCGCGTCATGGCGGCAGCGGGGGCCGAGTTGTGAGCGACGACAACGAGAGGAAGAACATCAGGGCCGCGATGGACCGGCTGCTGGCCGGCACCCCGCTGCGGTCCGACGGAGAGCTGACCGTCCTCGCGCTGGCCGCCGAGGCGGACGTGAAACGGCACGTCCTCACCCACCGGCATACCGACCTCAAGGACGAGTTCTACGCGAAGGTCCGAGCTCAGGGACGGGTCCCCGAAAGCGAACGTAAGCTGCGGGCCGAACTGAACAAGACCAAGGAGCGACTGGCCGAGCTGATCGAGGAGAACAAGCGACAGCAGGCCGAGATCGAGACATTCGCTCGCGTGGTGAACGTCCTCACCGTTGAGAACCACCAGCTCCGCAGTCAGCCGGGGCACAAGCGAGCCCCGGTGGTGGCCTTGCGCCCGGCCCCCGAGCCCGGCTCGTAGCCACCTCGTCTTGTCCTGACCGCTGCGCGGTCAGGACGAGACCACAGGGCTTGTCGAGCACGAACTGTCGGCGTACACCGCCTTTGCTCCCCTGCCGTGTACAGATGAACATCCCCAACGGCCAGGCCGCTTCGCGCTCTTCGCCTACTGCCTGGAGGCGGAGTTCCCAGGGGGAGAGCTGACCGTTGCGCGGGTAGCGGCGCGTGTCAGTTCCGGACGGCTTAGGACGTCGGTGCTGTCGATGAACTGATCGACAGTGCCGATCGTCGGCAGGGCGCGGATGGCCGGGTCGGTGATGCGGGTGGTCAGCGCCCCGGCGAAGCGTTCGGCGTGCAGGACCTGAAACGGCCTGTCGTGGTAGGGCCGAGTGGCGGGGTCGACAGGGTCGGAGAGGCCGAGTTGGTTGTGTGCGGCCGCGACGGTCTCGTAGGCGCGGGCGAGGTGATGTTCGCGGGCGTGCCAGTCGGTGGCGGCGAGGACCGCGGTGAGGACCGGGGTGAGGGCGGGTCCCTGGGGGGTACGGGCGAAGGCGCTGCCGGTCCATTTGCTGTAGGGCGGGTAGCGGCGGTCCATGAGCAGACAGAGCCGCATCAGATCGCGCACCAGACGGGCGGCGACGACGGCGGAGCCGAGTTCGTCGCCCACTTCGCCGCAGCGCCCGACAAAGGCTTCTTCCCGGGAGATGCGTTGCCACTGGCAGGCGAGCAGGTAGAGCCATAGATCATGGGGGTACCAGTCGAGGGCGGTTCGGCCCGGTACGAGGTGGCTGAGTCCGTCGTGGAAGACGGCACCGGCAGTGACCTCGGCGAGGCGCTGGGTGGGGGTGGCCAGCCAGTCCGTCAAGGTGATGCCCTTGCCCGGGTCGAAGCCCAGTTGCGCGGTAAACCAGGTGCTCAGGTCGCTGACTTCGACTCGGTGATGCACCGGCCCGTCGGTCGTCCGCATGACCCCGATGCCCGATTCGCCGGTGGCCGCGAAGTGAGTCGGGCAGCCGCTGAAGGTCTTCGGCAAGCGTTCGGAGAGCAGTGCCGTGATTTTCGTTCCGTGACGAGTGACGTCCTGCGGGTGCAGGAAGACCTGCAGGCGCGGCCCCCACTCGTGGTCGGCGGAGCGGGCGGTGTCGAATCCGAGGACTTCCGAGCCGCTGCCGAGACGGGCAGCGGAGTGCGTCATCCCGGGGACGGCCTCGTCCAACAGGGGCCGTACGGCTTCGAGGTAGAAGCGACGCGAGAGTTCCAGTCCGGGGATGAAGGACGGTGTGGTCATGCTGAGGAGGGTGCCGGATCGGCGTGTAACCGGTCGAAGGCTTTTCCACTCCCGGCAGACAACGGTCGACTACGCGTACGGCCGGCCCGATCCGCCAACGGCAACTACCCGGCGCCCGGCATCAGAAGCCGACCGCATTCATCCGTAGGCGCCTGGGGCCGTCGTGGCGTACGCGGACACGAACTCAACTAGAGGGCATGACGGGGGACCTCATGCCGAGCCATTGCTCAGCGTCCCAGGCCTGGAACCGCTCTACCTCGGTGAACCCCAGCTTTGCCGCGAGGCGCATTGAGCCGATGTTGGCGGTCTGGGTGGTGAGCACTGCCGGCTCGCCGGGAAGGACGCCATCGAACCAGTCGAGTGCCGCCGCGCACGCCTCGGCGGCATACCCGAATCCCCACGCTCTCGGCAGGAACAGATACCCGAGATCGACCTTCCCCGCGGCAGCCGGGCGATGGTGCTCCGGTGCTCTCCTGAGCAGGATCTGGCCGATCATCGCCCCGTCGAGATCAACGACGAAACTTCCGGGCCACTGCTCGGGCACCTTGGGCGTCTCGCGCTCAAGCTCGTCACGCGGGCGGGGGCCGCCGAGGTAGGTGTGCACCTCTGGCGAGGCGAGCAGTTCGATGAACGCCGCCCGGTCCCGGGCCTCGGGCTCACGGAGTACGAGCCTCTCGGTCCTGATCGGGGCAGGGGCCAGGCGATGGGTCCGAGCTCAGACATGCCGGCCAGCCAATTAGCACGCTCGGCAGCGATCAAGAATCGCAGACCGATCAAGCCACCGGCCCGGGCCCCATCCTCGCCAATGGTGCGGGCCCTACAACCACGCCTGCCGGGGACGAGATGCCTCCCGTTCTCGTGAGCATCGACTTCGGCAGCGGCGGGTCGCATCCCGAAGTGCCGATCTGCTTTCGGGATTCGTGAATAGAGCCACCCTCTCCGCTATTACGCAGAGTCACCTCAACAACCAACACCAGGATCGCTACAACACAACCAGACTTGACAGGGAAAGCTTCTGCTGTTTCCCGGTGTCGATGGGGGCCATGGACACGCATTTGGACCGGATGCGCGCCCATCCGGACATCGCCGGACGGGTGCTGCGCCTGGAGTACACCTCGGTCAGCCTCAACCCGCAGGCGAGGCTGTTCGGCCGGCGCAGTCTGCTGGAGCAGTTCGACCCTGGCCGGGCCGCCGACCGGCCTGTGCTCGCCGCTTTCAAGGAGGAGCTCGCCTGCCCGTGGGCGCTGTACCACGTGCGCCGGATCCTGCCCGTCGCGAAGGCGGACCCGACCCGGCGGGGGCGGGCGATGCGCTCGGTGGAGCGAGTCGACGTGGGCCGGGCATCCGCTCTCGGCCGGAGGCTGCAGAGCGTCTCGGAGCGGCACGGCGTCCCCGTCGAGGTCGACGAGCGCTACGGGCGGGTGCGGGCGTGGGTCCAACAGCGCGGGCCGGAGCTTCCGACCGTGGAGGAACTGATGGTCACCGCCCCGTTCCACGTCCGGGACAAGAAGGTGCCGCACTTCGAACGGAAGTGGGCCGCACATCGCGGCAGCCGGTCGTGATGTGCTCTGGGTGCCGGCGAGATTGACAGCCATCCACTAAGAGCGTCATATTGATTACGCGAACCAAGCGGCGAAAGCGGTGGGCGGCGGAAGGCACCCTCTCACGAGGGTGTCGATCCAGGGCGGCAACCCCGACCGAACGTCCCGCCGACCACCTTCACCAACTCGACTCGCCCGCCGGCGCGTGTGCGCCGAAGGACCAAGAGGAGCAGGCCCTCAGTATAGGGCCGCGATCCGAACCGGAGAGTGCAATGTCCAAGGCCCTGAACCCGCAGCGTCGCGTCGTCGGCGACCGTGCCGTGGTCAATCGCGACTGGATCCGCGAGTTCACCGGCGCCAGCGTCGGTACCGCGGCCCGCTGGTACAAGATCCGGCTCGAGCAGCCGGAGGAGCACCGCCACCCGGAGAAGGAGCGCATCGACGGGAGCGACTTCTACGACGAGCAGCAGTTCCGCGCCTTCTACACCTGGTTCCAGCAGGAGAAGGCGAACAAGGTCCTCAAGGCCGACCCCGAGCTGTACCAGGCCGACCCGGAGGACGTCGTCTCCATCAACACGGCCGCCAAGTGGCTGGGCTTCAACGGAGCCTCGGCAATCCGCAAGTACCTCAAGGACAACCCCGACTACTTCCCGAAGCCCCTCGCCGAGCCGGTCGAGGGCCCGACCGGCCGCATGATCCCCGCCTTCCGGGCCGGCGACCTGCAGGACTTCGACCGCAAGCGCACCGGGGACAAGCTCGGCAAGGCCGGCCGCCGTCCCGGGCCCCAGGCCGACGCGGCCGTCGGCCGGCCCTCCGCCCTCGAGGAGGCTCTCGCGGCCGAGTTGAGCGCCCACGCCGGCGGTGAGCCGCTCACCGCCACGCAGCTGGCCGAGCAGTACGCCGCCGAGGCGATCGACCGCGACGGCTACCACCCGGGGCTGGCCGCGGATCTCAGCGTGCAGTACGGCGGGCCGCAGCGGTCCTGGGAGTACGTCGTACGCACCGCGCTCGAGCACCGCCCCGCGGTCACGCCGGCCCGCTCGGAAGCCGACCGGCGGGCGACCCTCGCCCTGGCCGCCCTGTACGAGCGCGGCGACATCCGGGGGCTCGCCGCCTCCCTCGCCCGCGAGCACGGAGGCAGCCCCGACGTCTGGTCGCGCGCGGTGAACGCGGCACGCGGGATCGCCGACTCGACCACTGATCACCCCACACCGAAGGACGAGTCCCGATGACCAGCTACCAGCTCCGCGACACCACCACCCGCCAGCTCCTCGCCCGCGACCTGGCCGACTATGCCGCGGCCGAGACTGCCCTGGACCGCCTCGACGACGAACTTGAACGCGGCCTTGTGGCCAACGGCGAAGGCGCCGGCCGCATCCGGCTGCGCCTGGACGTCGAGCGGGTCACCGACGGCGTCACCGAGGCCGTCGGTCACCACGTCCTGCTTCTCGGCGTGGACGACGTGCCCGACCTACTGCCCGCCGCGTGACCGTCGCGCGCGAGAACGCGTACCGCCGACCACCGACTACCGCACTCGGAGTGTCTGAGAGGGACGAACTGCTGTCCGTTCCCGAAGCCGCTGCGCTGCTCGGCTGAAAGAGCGGCAGCTCCTTCAGCAGCTCCCTCGACCAGGGCAACCTCCCCCTGGTCGAGGGGACCGACATCCTCGTCACCGGGTCCAACAGCCGCCAGCAGCGCCGGTGGACCCGCTGGCAGATCCTCCTGCAGGACGCGAACCGGAACCGAACCAACTGAACAATCCCGTCACCCCTGCGGTGACGTACAGACGCGGTATCTGGTCAGGGTATTGATGCCCAGGCGGACCGGCCACCGCCCTTCTGCACCCCCACCAGGCACTTGTCATCTCTTCGTGACCATTGGCCGGGCCTCATGGTCGGCCCCCTGGTGGGCCCCGTCCGATCCACTGGCGCTCGGCGATGTCCATACCCGCTGCCTCACGGCCGCCGAACTGGAGAGTATCGATGCCGGATCAGATCAAGCAGTCCGCTCCTGCGACACCAACAACGGGCGGCTCCGCAGCCTCTGTTCGGCATGCGGTGAGCAGCTACCGGTCTCCCGAGTCCGCAGGGTCCGGTGCTCCCGGGTCCGCAAGAGCCGCGACCTACAGAAACCGTAGAGACCGCCTGCAGCGTGATACGGCCCCAACGCATTCCGTGACAGCGCGCCGTGCAGGCCCGCAGATCAGAGCTTGCACGCCTCCGCATGGCCGACTCCACGGCAGTGCCGAGTTTTGAGAGAACCCGAGAGAATGAGCGCGAAGGATTTCATCCTGATGCCACCCGTGAACTGCCCACCGGGGAAGGCCACATGATCAACTGGTTCAGCAGCATGCTGCGGATGGCCCTGCCCCTCGCCCGCGTGGCGGGCATTCTTAGCGGCGCAGCCCGGCGAGAGCTGCGCCTCATTCTGATGGGGTTCGCCCTCTTTTCCCACCCCAGCCCATCGGAACTGGCGCAGTACAGCAGCCTCTCGCAACCCGTCCGGCCGGCCCCTCCCGCCCGGACGGGGCACCTGGCCAGTGCCGTCGGGGACACATCGCACAGCAGCGTCCGCCTGTGGTCGGCCCGACCACAGGCCCGACCACAGCCATTGTGTCCCCATCGTGACCACATTGGGGCTTCGTGGTCGGCGGTCGGGTCGGAGTAGGAGGGTTTGCTCAAGGTCAGCAACACCCCCTTCCGAGCCGGAAGTTGGACCATGTCTCCCACCAAGAGGGATACCAGTGACCACCCCCGCTGCCAAGACCGCTGCGTCGTACACCCCCAGGCCCGCCGAGCCGCTTCCCCATCAGCTTCTGTCCGCGCTCGCCCAGCACCGGATGGCTACCACCAGCCAGCTCCACGATCTGCTTCGCCCCAACGCCGCCCGCCAGACCGTCTCCACCCCACTGAACAAGCTGCGGCAGAAGGGGCTCGTCGACTACACAGTGCTGCCCCAGTCCAACCGTTCCCGCGCCTGGTACCTCACGGGCGAGGGTGCCCGCCTGACCCGGGACTTCCCGGCGCTGCGGGGCCGCCCTCCGTATCCGATCAACTCCGCGGGGGCCGCCTCGCTGAAGACATCGCACACGCTCACGGTCGTGCGAACCCATCTGTCATTCGCGGCAGATGCGCGCCGGCTCGGGCACGAGCACGGACCGTGGGACTGGACCCCTGAGGTATCTCACCCCATTGGTGAGGGGGAACGGGTCGTGACCGACGCTGTCATGCACTACACCGACATCGACGGCGAACAACGGCGAAAGCTGCGTGCGTTCATGGAGGTCGACCGCAGCACCATGAGCAGCGAGCGCCTGGCTGTGAAGCTGATCGAGTACGCCCGGCTGTTCCAGTACGAAGCCCAGCCCGTCGGCCGTCGCAGGCCAGCCTCAACGGGCCCTGCCTGGCTTCGCTGGTATCCGGTCTTTCCCCGCGTACTTTTCGTCCTCACCAACGCCAGCCGCCGCACTCTGGCCAACCGGACCGCCGACCTGCGCTCCATGGCCGAGGTCCACCCCGCCGTCGCCGAACTCGCCCGCCACGTCCCGCTCGGCGCAGCCGCCCTGGAAGACCTGGAGCAGCACGGCGCCGCAGCCGCTGTGTGGACACCGCTGATCGGTGAACCGGACCCGCGCCCCTGGTTTCACCTATAGCTGTGGCACGTTGGTCGCACGAAACCCTCGAACGCGTGTTGCCGTGAGAGTGCGCCGACCTGCTCTGGAGCGGGCCTGCAAGGAGCTGCGGAGACCCTGACCCTGCTGTTGGGAAGACGGGCCGCGAGGCGCCTGACCTGTGCAGCGCTTTGAGCCCGCACGGTCAGTGCGCGATCCGGATCATCACGGTGAGGACCGGCGAGGCCGCTGAGGGCTGCCTCTGCCCGATGTCCCGGTAACCCAACGACCGGTACAGCGCGTGAACCTTTCCGTCTCCGGCCACCTTGTTGACCATGAGCGTCACGTACGGTTCGTCGCGGCTGGCGAGCAGGGCGTCGTGGATGCGCCGCGCGGTGCCAGTGCCCCGCCATGCGGAGCTCACCCCGATCTCCTTCAGCGCCACGGCCGGACGCTCGGTGTACTCCGGCGCCGGCGCCGGACTGGTGCTATCCCGACCAACGCCCCTCTACGTCCACAGAGTTCCCGAGCGCGGCACCAGGCCCACGGGAGGTCTGCCCCAGAGCCTCATGCGGACCAGAGCGGCACCAGGCCACAACTCGGCACCCGGTCAGCATCCATGCGCGCCCTTGCAGCGAGCAGAGGAAGATCGAGTCTGCCGCCGAGCCGGATCGGAGTAACTCGCTTTACTTGCTCAAGGGCGCGCCTGCGGCGCGCCGGGCGGCTTCGGCCGCACCGGCCGCCCGGCAGCCACTAGACGTCACGATCCAGCACTCGAACATCCCAGGGGACAACCGCCCACCGGGGAATGTCTCTAGTAAAGGATTAGGCAGCCACCATGGGGGCGAGCCTCGAAGAACAGGGGACCGATCGGGCTATTGCGGGCAGGCTCCAAGAGGCTGCCCGATCCGCTGGCGAGCGCAAGGCCCCCTGTTCACTCACCCCATGGCAGCTCCCGCCCAAAGCCTCTACGGCCGGCGGCGCGATCACCGCACACCATTACCCCAGCTCAGGCCCACACCCTGATGAGGGAGGAACGCCCACCGACGCAGCGGGCACGACGCGGCCCCGGCTCTCCCACGGGCAAGAAGAACCGGGGTCGCAGCGGCAGACCGGGGGAACTAGCGCCTACCACTCCCCCCTTCCAGGCCAGGGGATTCGAACGAGCGGGACTGGCGGAGTGAGGCCGCGCCAGCCCCGCCCTGCTCTACGTCAGCGAGCCCTCACCCACCGCAGGATCAGTGATCGTGGCGCTGAAGAACTGAAACGCCGACAGCTCAAACCCGGTATGGCGCGTCATGCCCGCGTGCCGGAGACACCATAATTGGGCCTCATCCGGATCAGCCGAATCCACCGAGTGATGACTACAGACGAGACACTTGCCGACATGCCGCACGGTCATCCCAGGCATGGCCGCCAGCGTCCATTCGAGCGGCACGTAGCGGCCCCGCGGCAAGCTGCCCTCACTCATCCGAACGCCCCCGCCGGAAGCTGCGGCCCATCGTCGTCACCCTCGTCCGCGTCGTCCCAGTCGAGTTCGGACAAGCGGTCTCCCCGGCTCTCTGCGATCTGGTGAACTTCACGGAGCGACTCGGTCAACCGCGAGGCCACAAAACGGACCTCCTCGGGCGTGGCCCTGGGGTCGGCGAGCAGATCGCCCGCGTGCCGCAGAAGGTCATCCGCCATCCCGAGTTGGACGCTCTCGATGTTGTCAGCCACCTTGGACAGGAACCCGGTAGCACTGCCGATCAAGTAGCAGGGATTGCCTTCCACCGTCGACCACGGCAACCGCCGCGCCACCTGCATGTGAGAGGTCATGCCGTCACCTCCACCCCGTGAATCAGGCGAGGGCCGGTGTCCACGCCATGCACGGCCAGCCACAGCGCACGCCGCCGTCTCCTCTGCCGACGCTCCTCCTGTCGCCGCTCGAAGGCGACCAGGTACGGGCGTACGAGGCCGATGTCCTCGCCCCGCAGCACGGGCACGCGCGGCTGGGGCCTGGTTGGCGCGTCGACGGATGGCATCAATGAGGGCGGTTCGGGGGATCGATGGCGCCCCGGAGCGGGAAGCAACAGCCGCAACAGCGGCTCGATGAAGCGGGCGATACCGTGATTCATGTCGACCTGCTCTTTCAGGTTGTCCATGCCCCCGGGCCGTTAGCGCGGTCGCGGGGGTCTGTCGAAGACAGAAACCTCATCGAACCGTTTGGGGCAGGCCTGGCAGAGGAGCCGGACAGGGGGCCAGGGAGGGGCCACACTGAGGGGAGGGAGGGGCCAGCGGATGAGTGATGACAGGCGACAGCAGTTCGGCGCGTACTTGGCACGGCTGCGGCGGGACGCTCACAAGAGTCAGCGGCAGCTCGCTGCGAGGCTCTGCGCGCTGTCCGGAGTCCAGTCCGTGACACGGAACGAGGTCTCACGCTGGGAGCGTGGAGAACGCCTCCCGGAATTGTGGCTCTCTTTCATCGCCGAAGCCCTGAAGATCCCACCGGGCGACCTGGAACGGGCCGCCGCCTACGCACGCGGAGATGCCGAGGGACCTCCCTTGGGTCCTGCCGCCACCCTCGCCGAGCTGCTGCCGCCCGGCGCCCCCTTGGATCCACTCTCGGCGTGCACGGGCCGTCACATCGGCGCCGACGAGGTATCTGCTCTCGCTGCACGTGTCCACGGCCTGCGGCTCGCCGATGATGTGCTGGCCGGGGGCGACCTGTTGGGCGCCGCCTTCCGGGAACTCAACTCGGCGTTGCAGCTGTACCGGGAAAGCGCACACACTGAGGGCATCGGCCGGGCACTACTCGTGCAAGTCGGCGAACTGGCCCAGATCGCAGGCTGGATCGCGAGCGACGCCGGACAGCACGGCCAAGCCGAACGGGCCTATCGCATAGGGATCGCAGCGGCGCGGCAGGCCGGTGACACGACCTTGGTCGGCAATCTCGCGGGTAGCCTCGCCTACCAGTTCAGCAACACCGGGCAGGAGCGCGCGGGCATCGACCTCGCCCGCGCAGCACTGGACGAAGCAGGACCAGACGCACCGCCCAAAACCCGCGCCCTGTTCTTCGATCGCCTTGCATGGGCACACACGCGCGCAGGTGAGGCCCAACCTGCCGTGCGAGCCCTCGGCGAGGCCCATGATGCTCTGTCCGAGTCGACCGACGACGCAGCACCACAGTGGGCGTACTGGGTGAGTCGTGAAGAGCTGGAGGTGATGGACGCCCGAGTCTTCACCGAGTTGCACCGCCCACTGCGAGCCGTCCCGCTCTTGACTGACGTTCTCGGCCGGTACGACGCGACCCACGCCCGCGAAGTCGCCCTGTACCGGTCCTGGCTCGCTATCGCTCTGGCCGACGCCAACGAACCCGAGCAGGCCGCAGAGGAAGCCCGACGTGTCGTATTGGTGTCCTCCAAGGTGACCAGTGAGCGCACCGCCGAGCGCTCCCGCGTCGTTCTCCGACGCCTTCAGGGCTTCCAGCAAGTTCCGGAAGTCCGCGACCTGTTGCACGATCACGGGCACCTGCTCATCGCCTAGGAGACGCCGTAGCTGTTCGCACAGGTCAGTGGTGTGCTCAAGAACGTACTTTTGCAAGTAGCTAGCGAACTGGTCAGCAACGCCGTGCGCCACACCCGGGGCCGCTACTTCCGCGTCATCGTCGAACACCCGGCCCCCGGCCGCCTGCTGGTCGCCGTCGTCGACACCTCGCGCGACCTGCCCTGCATGGGCGCACCGCGCGCCGATGACCTGAGTGGCCGCGGGCTGCCTCTGGTGGACGCGCTCAGCCAGCACGGGGGCAGCACCCGCCTGGGACTGGACGGCAGACGAGGCAAACGGCTCTGGGCGCAGCTGAAGATCAAGCCGCGGGAGGGCGACGAAGTCGAATACACCCCGCAGCCGACAGCGGACCTCGCGGCACTCGAAGCCCCAGTCAAACGTAGAGGCAGCGGCAACAAGATCGCAGAGGGTGACCGCCAATGCCCCCAAACGACCACGCCCGCCCGCCTTGCGCACGTACCCCTTCGCCAGACGACAACTCCCGCTCACGCCATAGGCTCAGCCCATGCCGACCGAAGACAGCCCGCAGAGCACCGCCAAACACTGGAAGGACTGCACAGACATGTACGCCTTCCTGGAGCAGATCCGCCTCCGCCCCGGCATGTGGCTGCCCGGTGGTTCGTTGCTCCAACTGCAGTCGATCCTCGTCGGCTACCGAGGCGCACTGGGCGTGCACTCCATCGATGAGCCCTTCGCCTTCTGGCCCGACGACCACTTCACCCAGTGGCTGCGTGAGCACCACGGCATGTCCAGCTCCCTTGGTTGGGCCGTGGAGATCGAACGCAACACCCCGGACGGCTCCACTCCGATCGAGGAGTTCTTCCGACTGCTGGACGACTACCGCCGTCACACAGCCTTGAAGCCGACGCCGAACACCTCAGAGGCCCGCTTTCCCGGCATCGAGTACATGGGCAACACGTTCGTCACCCTGTTCTGGCGCCAGCGGCTCCTCAACCAGGCTGTGCAGCGTCTCGAAGACCGTGACTTTCGCGTCGTCCGGCTGGCAGCGGGCCAATGGAGCACGGAGCAGGACATGCACCGTGCCATCGCTGCCGCTCTGCAGTTCCCCGACTACTACGGCCACAACCTTGACGCACTCAACGACTGCCTCGGCGATGTGGCCTGCTACGGCGGTTACGACGACTCAGCGGAAGGTGTGGGACTGGTCCTCACCTTCACCGACTACGACCGATTCGCAGCCGCCTGCCCCCGGGCAGCGCAAGTCGTACTCGACATCATCGCCGACCAAGCCCGTCGTGCAGCCGTACTTCGACGCCGGCTGATCTGCCTGGTCCACAGCAACGACCCCGATATTCAATTCGACCCGGTCGGTGCCACGCCCGTCATGTGGAACAGCGACGAATGGCTGGACGCCAACCGCCGAGGCTGAGCGGGCGATCGCGAGCATGTCAGAGCCCACGGCTAGCATCCGCCCGTGAACCCTGAGCTGCTGTCGAACGTTGCTGTCCCCCTCCCGTCTGGCCGGTTGATCACGTCCGATGAAGGTGACGGAGGCGTCCAAGCCCTGTGGCTGACTGACGCCGCCGTATCCGCGGAGCTGTGGACGCGGATACGCGCTGAGCATCCCCGCTCAGGGGTGTGGCCCCTGCTTCTCGACTCGCGCGACCCGGAAGACAGCGACTTCCGGCCCTGGGGCTCTGGTGAGCTCTTCCCCGAGCGGATGTCATCACCCGACGACCACGACCCGGCCGATCTGCTCGCGAAGTGGTGGGCGACGTACACCGCGATCGACGAGGACGACGACATGCTGCCGCCCGACAAGCGGCTGGCGATCACGGCCCCCTTCGGCCAGACCTGGCCGGGCCTCGCACCCGGCCGTGAAGACACGGCGGATCCCGGCCAGCTGCCCGATGAGTACGCAGAACACTTCGTTCTGAGTCGGCCGCGGTCACGTCTGGGCCTGGTTGCCACTCCTTCCGGTGCCGACGCCCTCGCCGTCGTCGGCTGGGACGGACCCGCCAACTGGGACAACGACACCGCCACGTTCTCCGCCGTGGTGAGCGACTGGGAACAACGCTTCGGTGCATGCGTGGTCGCCGTTGGTTCCGACACGCTCCACCTGAGCGTCGCCGCACCCCCGACGAGCAGGGAAGACGCCCTGCTCGTCGCGGCCGAACACTTCGCCTTCTGCCCCGACAACATCTGGCAAGGCCCTCGCCCCCAGACCCTGGCGGCGTACGCCGAGCGACTCATCGACACCCACTGCTGGGAATTCTGGTGGGACTGACCCCGACCCGTCGGGAAACGATCACCCGAGAATTCGGAAGCGATCTTCAAGGCGTCGCATTGGCTCAGGTCAGCGGCACCCGTGAACAGTCCATCATTCACCAGATCGCCGACATGTCGGCGCAGGCACACTCTCGCTCCATCGCCGAGGGCATGGACCTGCAGCCGACGCTCACTGCTCTGAGAGGAGGGCGAATAGTCGCCATGGCCCACACTCGGCCGCTCTACACAGGCGAGGACGCGCAGAAGGGCGTTGCCGATCTGTCCCTGGTGGCCGCTGCCGCCGACACCGATTGCATCGTCCTCACCTGGGAGACCTGCGACCTGAAGATCGCCTGTGGCATGCCGCTCGACGCCCCCGATGAATGCCTGAACATCCTCGTCGCCGGGGAGGCGGCGGGTGTTCCCGGCCTCAAGGGCGCGGAGCCAAGAAGGCATGATGTCCTCCGTGACGAACAGCGCAGACCTGTATCCCGTACGGATACCGGGCTACGACGGCGGCCCGCTCACGCACCAGGCCGGGCTTCTGAACGAGCCCATGTTCTGGATGGGACATCTCTACTCCTGTGTCCAGAGCGAGGAGGCCGAGGAACTGCTGTTCGGCGCGGACTATGAAGCGGCCGGCGACTTCCAGCGGCAGCTGTGGGACCAGGCCGCGTGGCCGACATTCACCGTTCCACTCGCCAACGGTCACCGTCTCCACGTCGTCTACCGGACCCTCGCGGACGACACCGGCATCGACTACCTCCTCCACCACCCCGACTGGGACCAGGCAGAGCTCCTTGTCCGGGATGACGGGCACTTCATGGGACCGGGTCTGTCCTGGCCCGAGCTGGTGGCGGCTGCGGACAACGCTCTGCCCGGTGGTAGCACCACCGATCCGGACGCCCGCCTGCTCCTCCTGCTGCCCGCGTTCGGCGACGATGACCTCCCCGACGATGCGGCTGACCGCCTGGCGGGCGCACTACGCGCCCGAACCGGCGTGGAAGACCCGGAGTCCCTGGCCTCCGCCCTCCTGGAAGACCAAGGAGCTCCCGGCCCCGCACGCTGGACGACAGCCGGCCACGGCTTCTCCGTCAACGACGGCGAGTACTCCTTCCGCAACCCAGCCAACGGCTTCGCGCTGGCAGTCGAACGCCTGTCCCGAGTGGCGACCACGCTCGCCCCTTGACCGGCCGACCATCGCGACGTACCCACTGAGCCCCTGGTTCTGCCAGAAATCTGGAGCAGGACGGGAAGCGATCTCCCTGAGCACCGCTGTGCCAAGCCGAAGCGATCAGCCGACGGCGGACAGGCCGTGCCACCAGTGACCACAGCCGCCGGAGCAGAACCGCTCGCGGCGCCGCCCGTCGGCGACCGCGAGCACCGCGACCAGCAGCCTGAACGCCTTGCGGCGCTCGTCAAGCGGTTTGAGACCAGCGATCTTTCCCAGTTGCATGTCGATCCGGCCTCGGGAGATCAGCACTGCGGGCGTATGCGTTGGGCGCAACCCGGAACGGTGGATGCTCTCTGCCGCATCTTCGGCGACAGCGCGGGCCTGGACACAGTGATGACGTAGGAACAGGAGGACCTCGGACTGTTCTTCCAAGCCGAGGCCGTCGAACCACTCGATGCCTGCGGACATGGGGCGCAGCCCAGGTGCGAGCTCGTTGAGTAGGACGTCCCGTTCGTTCACGACTGCCCCCAGGAGATCAGGCGGTACTCGGCCGCGGTGTCGGCGCGGATCCATATCCGCCCACGTCAGGACGCATCCCCACACTCACTGACCACGCCACTCTGCCGTGCGCAGCCGCTCGAACACCAACCCATTACGAGCGGCATCGGCGCGGTGCTGGGGAATGATCTCCAGTCAGAGGGGAAGCGATCTTCATCCGTCTCTGGAGTGCCCTGGTCAGCGGTACTCGTGAACAGCCCGAGGACGAAGAGACGACCGGCGCACCGGCCCGAGCCTCAACGGCGAAGCGCATAGCGCCGGGAAGCTCCTCCCACCCGGGGCGCAACGCGAAGGACAAAGACATGGGCACCAGCCTACGGAGTTCCCCGCCGACAGACAGACTCCTATATAGCAAGCCCCCAGCCGGGCCGGTGACGCCGTAGGGGCCAGCCCTTCCACCGCGTTGGATGTCGCCACGAGGCGCCTGCGTCACGCGTTGTCGATGGCCGGCAGGAGGCCCGCGCCGGGCCAGAGCGCGCGACCGGCTTGTGTCGTCTTCAGGTTCTTGGCGAGCGTGGCGAGAACGGCTGCTCGTTCCTGGGGGCCGTGGGTCTCTCGCTGCCCGGTGTCCGGGTTGAAGTTGATCACCTGGCTGTTGGGGCCGTTGCAGAGCAACGCCCGTTCCAGGGCGGGCAGTCCCAGGCCCAGTGAGTCGCAGGAGCCGAAGCGTGTGAGGGTGAGCAGATCGTGCACGACTCTCTCCCAGTCGCCGACCTGGTGCCATCCGGCGCCGCCGTCGAGCTCATGGGTGAGGGTGGCCAGCGGGACGATCTCACTGTCGGCGCGCTGGCCGTTGACCAGGATCTGGTGGATGCGGGCGCCGTCGGGCTGGCGTACGTGGGGGTGCAGCAGGGTGTCGGTCGCGACGATGGTCGTGTTCACCTCGTGCAGGCCGTGCGGCGGGAAGTACGGCTCGTGGGCGAAGAGCAGGTAGACGCGGCCGGTTGGGGCTTGGTCGTGCGTGGGGCGTGTGGTCATGGATTGGTCCCTTCTGTCCGTGTCGTGGCGTGAGCAGCTGGCGGGGCCGGCTTCAGCGCGGTGCGTCGAGCGCGTCAGGGGTGCGGCCGGAGCGCGCGGCCACGGCCTGGTCGATGGCGTGCAGTTGGCCGGTGGCGTAATGGCTGGCTTGGGCGGCGTACCGCAGATGTGTGGTGGCCTCCTCGAGCGCCTGCACCGGCACGTTGTCGAAGGTGAGGTCGCAGCGGGGTGCGGGATCGGCGGGGTGTGGCGGCGGGAGGGCGATGGCGTGATCCAGGTGCTGCCGGGCCAGGCGGGCGTCCTGGGCCTGCCAGGCGAGTTCGGCCAGCAGGTCCTCATACGCGCGCAGTTGGGGGTGGGCTTCCAGGCGGAGGCCGGGGGCCGAGGCCAGCGCGGCGATGGCGTGCAGGAAGCGGTGGCCCAGCTGTACGGCGGAGGTGAGTTCGGGCGGTTGTCCGGTGCGGGCGGCTTCGGTGATCTGTGCCTGCCAGCCGGCCAGGCGCTGCAGGTAGGCCACGGTTTGCGGGTCGTCGACGATGTGTGCCAGACGGCGTGCGCCGCCATCGAGGCGGGCGGGCAGGTGGTCGACCAGGAGGGGCAGCACGATCGCCAAGGGCGCGGCGATGCTCAGGGGCAGTCCGCGGCCCAGGGCCAGGACCAGACCCAGGAGGCTGAGCACGCCCGTATTGACCGCGGCCACCGTGACGGTGCCGCCGTGGTCGAGGGTGATGCGGGTGGGTGGCCGCCGGGTGATCCAGCGCCTCGCCCAGCGGGAGCGCAGGCTCCTCTCATGCGGCAGCACGCCGATCTCTAACGGCCGGGCGGGCGCGGGCTCGGCTGCGTTCCAGCACAGCCAGCCCCAGTCCGTTCGCTCAAAGCTGCGCACCACCGCGCCGGGCCCGGTGAACGTCTGGCCGTGTGCGAGGCGCTGCTCGCGTTCCCAGCGCCCGGGTTGTGCGGCGAAGGGAGTCAAGGGCGGGCCGAAAGGGCGGCGCTGGTGGACAGTCATCGCTTCCTCGATTCCGGATTGTGGGGCTTGCACGTGAGCGGAGGTTCTGCGTGGCACAGCTGGGTCAGGCGGTGGCGCAGAGGGTGCACCGTCCGTCGCCCAGCGGGTCGGCGCGGCGCGGCGTGGGGCCGGTACACGTGGTGCACGGGGGCCAGTTGAGGCAGGCCGGGCAGAGGTCCTGGCCGCGGGCGCGGCTGGGGCTGCCGCAGCCGCCGCATTCGACGAGCACGCGGTGCGCCAGGGCGGCGGTCACCGTGCGGTCCGCAGGTTCAGCGGATGAGTGGCGCGGACCGGCCGGCGGGTCAGCGGCTGCGCGATCGGGTGCAGGAGTGGCCTGGGCTGCGCGCAGCCGGGCAGCGATGACCGCGCCGACGGTGTGGTGCAGCGGCTGCGGCAGGGGGCGCGCGGTGATGACGTGCCGCACCTGCTCGGGCGTCCAGCCCTCGCTCAGCAGGTCCTGGACGGCCGCGCCCTGGTGGGTGAACACCTGCCCGGTCAGCAGCAACTCGGGGTGGTCCGCGCCGATCGCCAGAAGCAAGTGCTCGCCGGGGGTGGGCCTCGCGGCCCTGCGCGGCACGGTGGTCTTCTTGCGTTCCAGGCTCTTGCCCGGCCGCCCCTGGCTCGGTGCGTCGATTTCGCGCGTGCACGCGTTACGGACGGAGGGACGGACGGAGTTGGTGTTCTGCTTGATGGTCTTCTTAAGACTGGTGTTCTTTGGTGGGCGATCACCCGACGTCGGCTTATCCGCTGTCGGAAAACCTGACTCCGGTTGCGACCTGCGGCTTTGTGCGATGACGGCCGCTGTGGGGGCATCGTCACCCAACAGTTCGTACAGGTGGGCCGGAGCGTCGGTGATGGCATAGACGACCTCGCCCAGCGTGCCGTCCTCGCGGCGCTTCTGCTCGCGCACTAGGTAGCCGAACGTCTCCAGCTCCTTGAGCCCTGAACGCACCGCACTGCGGCCATCTGGGCCACACCGTGCAAGCTCGACCACCGTCACGCGCCACCCGTCGCGGTGCGTCGAGATCAGCCCGAAGATCCCCTTGGACTTGTAGGAGATCCGCGGATCACGAAACAGGGCGTGGGCAATCTGTGTGAAGCGGTCGCCTGCCATCTCACCGCGCCGGATCCTGGCGCCATACCCGCTCACCGGAGCGCCCGTGTCACGGCGCCGCGCGTGGCTGCGCAGTGCCGTCGGCTGCAGTCTCCTGCCGCGTGGCCCGGCCAAGGCGGCTCAGGAAGAGGGTGTGTGTGTTTCATAGAGGCAGAGAACCCGGCCGCCTCGACCAGTTCGTCGACCACGAAGCCCCGACCACGATCACAAAGAGGTCACAACCTCTGCTGGAGAGGGTGGTCGGGCCCGACCACACACCTTGAGCGGGTCTGGTTAACGGTGGACGTCACCTCACGCGCGCCGCCCCGGGGACCAGTTGCGGTCCAAGGCCTATAGGCCCGCCGCGAGGGACGTTATGGATCCGCGCGCACCGGTGCTGGCTCTGTTCACGAGTTTCGGGTTCTGGCACAGATCTTGGGGAGTAGTCGCTGAGCGTCACCCCCGTGTTCGATTCTGAGGTGCCGGGTTCGCGCGCGCCCGCTTACGCCTTGTTGTCCGACGATCAGAGTTGACGCCCCCTCAGTGGACGTTAAGTCCGTTTCTGGTAGCGGCCTCGTCCGGGCTGGGTGAGGAAGCCTTGGCGGGTGAGGCGGCCCAGGCGGCTGCGGGTGACGTTGACGGACGGTTCGTCGGTGGGCATGCCGAGGAGTTCGTGCAGCTCACGGACTCGGAACACCTGGTCGGGGTGCTGGGTGAAGGCGTTCACGATGGCCTGGTAGGCGGTGTTCGTCTCGGGCGGATCGGGTTCGGCTCCTGCCGGTGCGACCTCCGCGATGACCTTTCGAGTAGTGACCAGATCTGCGAGTCGCGCTTCGGTCTCGGCATGGCCTGGCGCCGATCCCCGAAGGCCCTGTCAACCTGCGGATGCTGCGGCGGACTTTGTCCCTGGAGATGGCCTACCGGCCCGGCGGCGTCCTGGCCACCAAGATCCACATGAAACATATCGCCGTGGCCACAACAGAGGGCTATGCCTCGCGTCCTGGCGGGGCTCAGGCCGAACTTCTGGCCGAGGTCAACAAGCACGAAAGCGAACGCAACCTCCAACTGGTCCTGGAAGAGTTCCGAAACTACCAGCAGGGTGTCCTGCCCGCCGGTCCTGGCGCCCGCAGCCTCACGGAGTTCTTCGCCAGCATCGACGCCCGACTCGATACGTCCTCGACCGCAGCCCCGAAAGTCCAGCGCAACGACCGTGACGTCCTCAACCTGCTGACCAAGCGCGCCAAGACGCTGCACCTCGGACCGGCGAACTACTGCTGGTTCACCGACCCCTCCAGGGCGCGCTGTCTCAAACTCGCGGGCACCCCCACCGCGGACCGGCCGCTGATCGGGATGTGTGACTCGGCCCGCTGCCCGCAGGCCACCCACCACCCTCGCCACCGCCCCGTCTGGGCCGAGCACGCGGAACGCACCGAGACGTTCATCGGGCAGCTCGGCGCGACGCGCAAGACCGAACGCACCCGGCTCCAAGCCGACCACGACCGGGCCCTCCGCGTCGTCGCCGAAATCGACGCCGCCAGCACGATGAACGAGGCATCCGCATGAGATTCTCCGCAGCCCAGCGGGCCGAGAACGAGAACCGCATCCGAGCCGCCATGGACCGGCTCCTACGCGGTGAACTCCCGCCCGGCGGCAAGTGCGACATCAAGACCCTCGCCCGCGAAGCGGGCGTCGACCGCACCGCGTTCTACGGCACTCGCCCCTACGCGCACCTCCGCGCCGAGTTCGAACGGCGTCTTCAGACCCTGCAGCAGGCCGGCGACATTCCCGACCCCCGCGAAGCCCAGATCACCCGTCTCAAAGCGGAGATTGCCAAGCTCAGGGAGCGGCTGGCCCGGTCGGAGCAGACCATCGACGAGCTCACCGACTTCCGCACCCAGGCCCTGGCCCGGCTGGCCGCCCAGCACGAAGAGATCACTCATCTCCGTTGGCGCGCCGATGGGAGCGCCAGGATCCGGAGTCTGCCGACAAGAACGACCGGAGTAGGACCATGCAGTTGACACGCTCACCGCTTCGATCGCTGACGCGCAGCCACCAGGCACTTGCGCTGGCAGGCCACCACGACCGCTGCTCAGGTTGTCTTATACGACAGCGCTCCGGGTCACGCAAGGCCCGCACGACGGATTACTGGCCCCGGTCATCGTCATCGGCGAGGCTGTTGACCAGGTTGAACACTCCGGTCGCGAAGCCAGATGCGGAGGTACTTCAAGGCGGTGGCCGCGCTCTCGCGGACCACCGGGTCATCGTCACGCAGCGCCAAGCGCAGCGGACCGACGATCAATCGCCGGTCCGCCTCGGAAAATTCGTGGTCGTAACCGGTAAAACCCATCAGGCCGTAGCCGACCGTACTGCGCCAGGCGATGTTCTCCAGCTCGCGCGCCGCGTACTTCCTCAGCACCTTCCGCTGATCCCCCAGCACGTCGAGTAGACCGCGCAGCATCAGTCCCGAGCCGCCCGCGGTGAACAGCGCAGGATTCACCCAGACAACAACCGGAGCCACAGATGGTTGATCATGGAAAGAGTTGTCTTCCAATTGGAGCCAATACGCCTCATCGCGCAGCAGGCCCCGAAGCCGCTCCTCGGCCTCGTCGCCGCCGATCGCGCCCAGCGCCCTGATCATGGATCCGGCCGCAGACGCCCCGAGCGAGAGGCCCAGCTCTTCCCTGCCCAGAGCGTCGAACAACGGCTCCACTGCACGAGGATCGCGCAGCCGCGCCAGCTTGTCTGCCGCCTCGCGGCGGACGGAAACCTCTCCGTCCCGCAGCGCCGCGCACACCTCTTCCACCGGGTTCGCGCGGCGGAATCGTGCCTCCGCTTCCGATTCGAGCTCCAGGTGGCGCTGCCAGCAGGTCGCGCAAATCCACTCGACCGACCGCTGCGTCTCATCCGAAACGTATACCCCCATGAACTGCTTGGGTTCGCTAGACGGCGGCAGCTCCGCCCGGCACAGCTCGCACTGATTTGCGGCACTGGCACGGGGACGGCCCTTCTTCCACCACCTCATCCATCCTCCTGTGCCCGTCGCGCATGTTCAAGGACGAGGCTACTGCCTCGCCCCTGGACCCGTCCCGGGCGCAGAGGGCACCAAGAAGGAACCGCTGAAGAACGACATCACGACGCTCAAGTTGCCGACCAGGTCATACGGGCGGGTTCCTCATATGTGACCTCAGTCACTCAGCCCGCGCGGAAAACACAACACACGGCACTACGTCGAGCGCAAACCCAGCTCCAGCAGAGACATGTGGCCAGTCGCAACACGAACGCGACTGCACACGGTGAGTGCGGACGGAAGGCATTGCTTCGCGCTGTGCATGCTCGTGGTCCTCCATCACGTGATGGACCGGCGCATGGGTCTCAGCGAGCAGGAGCGGCGGAACTTCCGGCTCCTGTACGGGGACCCGTGGTTCCACGGTGTCGAGTGGGCGCACGGCGGCCTCGGCGTAGATCACCGACTGCCTGGCGCCGGGGAAGCGACCGGCCTTGAACGGGATGACGCGAACGGTCACATTGTCCCGCTCGGACACCCGCAGGAGGCGCTCCAACTGTCCGCGTGCGATGGTGGGTCCGCCGAACTCCATGCGTAGGGCGGCCTCGTGGATGATCAGCACGACGTTCGGCGGATCCGCCCGCTCCAGTACCTGTTGCTGGTCCATGCGGTGTGCCACGCGCAGGTCGATGTCCGAGGGGCGCAGGCGGAGGACCACTGCCTCGAAGACGGCGCGGGCGTGGTCCTCGGTCTGCAGTATCCCCGGCATGTGCACGGTGAGCGCGATGCGCAGGGCTTCGGCGTGCCGCTCCATGCGGCGATTCCTGAGCCAACCTGCAGCCCGCCCCACCACAAGGGCCGTCGGCGTTCCCCGCCGACGGCCCTTCTTACATGGTGAGCAGAGAGACGGCCCCTGTCAGCGCTATCTCATCACGCACTTGACCCCTGTGGGATTGAATGCCGAAAGCGTGCCCGAGGTCTTGGTGCTCGCCAGCATGCCTTGGACGTAGGTCTTTTTGGTGACCTTGTAGTACTTCCTGGTCCCCTGCGCATAGGCCTTGTAGACCTGGCTGTTCGAGGAGAACTTCGGGGAAGTGCACGCCGCCGTCACGCTCGCGGAGGTGGACTTACTGAAGCTGATCGAACTGGCGACCGCGCCGCGTGAGATGCCCAGATCGGTTCCGATGGTACGTGTGACGGAGTACGTCTTCGAGAGCGTGCAGGTGCCGCCCTTCCCGGCGGAGCATGTCGCGAGCAGCTTCCCTCCCACGTTCTTGGTGGTGGCGGTGACCTTCACCGAATACTTGATCTGGACAGCGGGGCCGTCGGCGGCTGCGGTCGGTGCGAAACCGACGCCCAGGGCCGTGAGGGCGAGAGCGCCGGCCAGCGCGGTGGTCCCAGTGCGAGTTCTTGCCACGTGAAGCCCTTGTCTGTTTGGAGTGGGGGGTGCTTCACCGTCATTCGTTCCATGGCGACGGCTTCCCAGGAGTGTGCCATGGGGGGCGCCAGAAGGTACCTCAGATGTTTCAGGGTAGGCAGAGGCCGGTGAGGTGGCGGCATGGGCCTGCAACCCCGCCCCGCCAGAAGGGCCATCGGCATCCCACCAGGGCGCGTGAGTTCTCGCGCAGCGAGACGAGTAACTCGTACGCGGACGTGGGCTGATGACCTGCTTGTCCATGCTTGGGTGCGACGAACGCGACCCCTGATGATCAAGGTTCACGAAGCCTTTGATCACGAACAGGGGCGCGTTCACGTGCCATCCTCCCCGATCGACGTTCTCCAACGCCACCGCGAGAACGCCGACTTCTTGCATCTACCTGCCGAGCTTTCCGGACTCGCCGCACCGCTGCTATCAGTGGATGTTAAGTCCGACCTTCCCCGGTTCGTGATCGCTCGATCGTGGTACTGATCGCCGCATGGGCCACCTGTTGGGCATGTCCATGTTGAGATGCGGAGCATGGAACGAAGACCGTATCCGAGCGACTTATCGGACGAGCAGTGGGCGTTGATCGAGCCAATGATCACGGCCTGGAAGCAGGGCCGGGTGGCACGTTCGGCGATCGGGGACCCTGGGTCCTGCGACCTCCGGGAGGTCGTGAACGCGATCTTCTACCAGAAACGGACTTAACGTCCACTCAGGTGTCTGACGGCCGCTGCTGCCGTCGGTTGTGGACGGTGATGGTGCTGGTCATGCAGACCGATGCACCGTTCTGGGCCTCGCTGGTGTTTGACGGGATCGACGAGGTGGAACTCGAGGCGGTGACGGCCGCGTTCGGCACGGTCGAGGTGGTGGCGAGAGGCCGCGCAGCCAGCTCTGCCTGTCCGGACTGCGGCTGTTTCTCGGAGCGAGTCCACGACCGATACAAGCGCAGGCTCCTCCTGGCCACGTGAGCGTTGTCAGCGGCTGCTGGAATGCTGGCTTCGTCCGCGAGAGCGATACCAGGAGCCGTGCATGGGAACGTGGGGAACAGGTCCGTTCGACAGTGATCTCGCTGCCGACATTGTCGATGAACTCGAGGGACTGACTCCTCAGGAGGTCATCGAAGTGCTCCAGCGAGCACTCCAGCGCGTCATAGATTCCGGAGCCCGCGTGGATGGCGGTGACGGCACCGAAGCGGTGGCTGCCGCAGCTCTCGTAGCCAGCACAATCCCGGGCAGCGGGATTGTGATCGACCCTGATGACGGCCCCAAAGAACCTCTGCCGCAGCTCCCGTCGGCTCTCCGTACAGCAGCCGTGCTGGCTCTGCAGCGTGTAGTGCAAGACGGATCAGAAATGCTGACCGGTTGGGTGGACAGCGCCGACGCCGCTCAGTGGCGCTACGAAGTTCAACGGACCACGGAGGCGTTGGGACTGCTTGGGCACGATCAGTAACCGCGCCACACGAAGTGGACCAGAGCCGCTTCTCGTGAACACAGCCACCGGTGCCGATCGCGTATGCGGCCCATCGTGCAGCCATCGCCTGCGAAGGCACCGCCTGACTGCGCAGCCGAGGTGCGCATCCGCGGGGGGACACTGACGAGTGCACCGCTGTGCACCGCGATGAGCAGCGCAGTGCACACCCATCGCCGCCTTGATCGCCCCGCTGAACAGGGGCGTCACAGCGCCGATGCGCAGTGGCTGATCGCAGGGCCATCGCCCGATGAGTCGGCGGTGGTAGATGTCGACCACGGGCACCATCACCACCCCCGACCACTCCCCCGCCAGTGCCTACCACCCCAGGTCACAGCACTGCACAGCCAACGTCCCCGCAATGGCTGGCGGGTCTGTGCACACCCTCTACTTCGGCGGTCAGCGGCGGCTGCGCACTGCGCACCCGCCGATGCGCACCCGCTCCGCTATCGGCAATCGGCCCCCATCGAGGGCCCAGACGGAGGCTGTGCACCGCCAGCGACGGCCGCCATCCTCTCTGTGCGCAGTAGGGCGATGCGCGCGGGTGCGTGCGTGCGGCCGATCGCCGCCCCTCATCGCCTGCCCCACCGTGACGGCTGCGCGCCCGTCACCGTCGCTAGTGACGACCTGGGGCGGGTGGGCGGGGTGGTGGTAGACATCCCACGGCTTTAAGGCGTCAAGCGACGGCCGGAAGGATCTCTGGCTCCGACTGGTTGGGAAAGGCCTTCA
>NZ_JBWLKL010000052.1:0-41533 GCF_059026065.1 Streptomyces sp. A18
GGTTCACTTCATGCGCGTCCACCCATCCAACATGCTCCTGATCAGGAACATCCGGAAGACGTAACGGAGTCCTACTAAGGGCTTGCAGATCATCAAGGTGTTGCTTTCCGTCCTGGGATTCGTTGGCTTGGTATGCGCATCCCGGACGAGACTCGTGCCCAACTCGCAGTGAAGTTAGCGGTGTTGTTCCCGCATCTGGACGAGCGGCAGCGGCGGCTGCTGATGGCCGCGGAGGCCCGGGGGCTGGGGCACGGAGGCGTCCGGGCTGTCGCGCGGGCGGCTGCGGCGAGCGAGACGACGATCCGTAAGGGGGTGTTCGAACTCGAGGCCGGAGAAGATCCGTTGAGGCGCGTTCGGTGACGGGGCGGAGGGCGTAAACGAGTCGCCGATATCGATCCTGGGCTGCGGCCTGCGCTGCTGGCTTTGGTCGAGCCTGACGAGCGGGGTGATCCGATGTCGCCGCTGCGGTGGACGGTGAAGTCCACTCGCACCCTCGCGCGGGAGCTGACCCGGGCCGGGCACCGCGTCAGCGCGGACACCGTCGCCGACCTGCTGCGGGAGGAAGGCTTCAGTCTGCAGGCCAACGCCAAGACCATCGAGGGCAGCCAGCATGTGGACCGCGACGCTCAGTTCCGCTACCTCAACGAGGAGGCCCGAACACACCGGGATACCGGCCAGCCGGTGATCAGCGTGGACACCAAGAAGAAGGAACTCGTCGGCGAGTTCAAGAACCACGGCCGCCAGTGGCGGCCGACCGGTGCCCCGGTGCCGGTGAGCGTCCATGACTTCGTCGACCGGCAGTTGGGCAAGGCCATCCCGTACGGAATCTACGATCTGGCAGCGAACACCGGCTGGGTCAACGTCGGCACCGATCACGACACCGCCGCGTTCGCTGTGGAATCCATCCGCCGCTGGTGGCACGGCCAGGGCCAGGACACCTACCCGCAGGCAACACGACTGCTGATCACCGCCGACGCGGGTGGCTCCAACGGGTACCGCCCCCGGGCCTGGAAACTCGAACTCGCCCGGCTCGCCGCAGAAACCGGGCTGATCATCACCGTGTGCCACCTGCCGCCCGGCACATCGAAGTGGAACAAGATCGAGCACCGGCTCTTCTCCCACCTCACCATGAACTGGCGGGGCCGCCCGCTGACCAGCCACGAAGTCATCCTGCAGACCATCGCGGCGACCACCACCCGCACCGGACTGCGCGTGGGTTCCGTGCTCGACACCAACACTTATCCGACCGGCGTCCGCATCGGCGACGCGGAAATGGCGGCCCTGCCGCTGACCCGACATGCCTTCCACGGCGACTGGAACTATGCCCTGCGCCCCGAGCCCCGCCCCGCAATCCCGGCGGCCCGAACCCCGCATGCGCCGACGCCGGAGTGGGACCAGACACTGCTGTCCGATCCGACACTGACCGGCATGTCCCGGCAACAATTGGACGACCTCACCTGGAGCTTGGCCGCCGACGGCGATACCCGGCGCGGCCGCCCGCCCCGTCTCTGCGCCTGCCGAAAACTCCATCCGTGCAGTTCAAGCGGCATGTTGGTACTCGTGCAGGATTCCGCCGAGGCGGTCTCTCCGGCGCACTTTCAGTTGGGTGATTTGTGCGTGGGGGGTGCCTCTATGTCTTTCGTCAAGGCACCGCTGTCGGGTTTGGGGTGGTTCGAGGTTGCTGGGGTTATGCGGCGAGTTCGACGTCCTTCGGTGTCCGGGTTTCGTAGAAGGTGCCGTCGCGGAGCATGGCGAACAGGACGCTGATGCGTTGGCGGGCGAGGCGGAGGAGGGCCTGGGTGTGGGTCTTGCCGCGGGCTCGCTGGCGGTCGTAGTAGGTGCGGGAGGCTGGGTCGGCGTTCATGCAGCGAAGGCGGAGAGGAACATCGCGCGTTTGAGCTGCCGGTTTCCGCCTCTGGGTGCGTGTTCGCCGTGGATCGAGGTCCCGGACGATTTCGTGGTCGGGGCGAGTCCGGCGTAGGAGGCCAGGTGGGCGGCGGTGGGGAAGCTGGTGCCGTCGCCGACGGTGACCAGCAGGACGGCGGCGGTCCTGACGCCGACGCCGGGCATCGAGGTCAGGACCGGGGAAAGAGGGTGGGCCTCCAGCAGGGTGTTGATCTGGGCTTCCATCGCCCGGCGCTGGGTGTGCACGGCGGTCAGCGACGCGGCCAGGGAAGGACGGTCTTTGCCTGGCTGACCCGCTACAACACCCGCCGCCGGCACTCCGCCATCGGCCACTTCAGCCCCAACGCATACGAACACCGACACCACACCGGTAAAATCACGCTCGCCGCGTGATCAATAACCGCGTACCCACCTTCACGGGGGAAGGCCCGTGACAGCGACGGATGGTTATTCGGCACCCTCAACGCGTTCGCCCGTGGGGCGCGAACCAGAGTGGGCAGCACTGGGAACAGTTCAACTACTGACGCCGCCGCCATCACTTTGAGTGGAGGAGAGCCCGAAGTTCTTGGCCCACGTTGCCACCACGAAGGCGGCGGCAACCGTGGCGACTGCGACGCCGAGCCCGGACGAAGACAGGGCGAGGGCGGCGACAATACCGCCAAGCACTAGCGTGAAGATCGTGAGCGCTAGGGTCTGACGCCGCCACGCCGTACGCGCACGATGCTCGCTGAGAAGGTTCTCATCGGCACCATCGAGCGATACGAGATCTCGGAGGTTCGGCCCCGCCAGGACTGTCAGCAGCCGTGCTACTTCACTGAGTGCCCGCTAGCGGCCATCGTCCGTCCGGTCGAGCGCAACTCCGTCACGCAGCGTGCGTACGTGCGTTGCGGCGGCCGCATAATGCCGCACGACCTGAGCCATGGGGTTCCTCCCGTCAGGAAGGGCCCGTTTGACGGCGTATTTCTCCAGGGCGCGAGCGAGGTCCTCGAGCGCATGTACTGCTGGAATGTGGGGGGAATGAAAGGGTTCCTTGCCCGACGGCTCCCGTCCAGACGCCTCGAACGGCACCAGTAGTGCCTCGTAGGACCGACGCCCGGCGGCGGTGACGACCTCGGTTGTCCAACGCTGCATCCCAGGGCCCATGGCCAGGAGGTTCAGTCCGATGGTGAGCAAGACTGGCACCAGCAGGGCCACGCCCGCTAGAGGCACATGCCACGAGGACCAAGCACTGGCCATAACGATGAGCGATAGCGCTCCGCCAGCGTTGAAGGACAGCACGGAAGTGCTGATGATCTTGACTGTGGAAGCCCTCGATGATGCCTGGAACAGCACGTCTTCACGCTGTATGTAGTTTAGGGCCGACGCCGACAACGTGCCCGATTACTTGAGCTGATCTTCGACTCGAGGTCGGTCCGCCGCTCGACTGCGCGCTTCAACGCCCAGTGCCACACCACACGTTCGAGTAGCGTCTTTTTGCCCCGCCGCTGAGACGTCGCAGTCATCATCAGCGCCCAAAGCGACATCGTCCAGGCAGTGATGGCGAGGGTCGCCATATCACCTCGGGTCATACGTCCCCCTTCACACGTTCGGCTTGCGGCGGCCTCTGCGCTGCTCGCTCGCTGGCCACCACCCGTTTACACAGGTGCGCCGTTGAGGCGCTCCGGTTCCAGGCGCACGCCCCAAACACCGATGCAAGAGTTCACCCTGCCCGAGCCTTGCTGATCATCACCCCTGCTCCCACCACGCCACCGCTCGCCTCCTGTCGGCTGGTGACGCGCGAAGGGGTGCTCCACCCGTGGGCGGAGCACCCCTTCGGCGTTACTTTCTACGCTTCCAGTAGTTCTCCCACCACTTCACGCGGTCTGCCGAGCTACTTGGCATCACGGCGCGGACCAGCAGGATGAACAACACCAGTGCCAACAGGCCGAACACGGCCCACCATGGCGTTTCGGGCGGCAGCAGGCCGACCACGGACATTATGAATCTCCAGGTATCCCCGTGCCCAACGCGCGGAGGTACTGCTCATAGCCCCTCCCGAGGACATGCGGTGCGCAACATCAGGCAGCTTGTGGGTGACGGGAGACTCAGACCTGGGGCGCTCGGGGGACGCGCATGCCGCGCAACCGAGCGACAGCGCGTGGCGCGGTAGGCATGTGAGACGGGGGCGGCCTGGGCAGTTGTAGTCGAACGGCGAGAAGTTGCTGCAGGAGCAACCGGGCAAGCGCCTCAAAGAAGAGATGATGAGGTCGTCTGGCCCCACCTCTGCGTGCTCGGCGATTCCGGCGAAAGAGTCGTTCAGCGACGGCCTGAAGAGCCTGCCCTGCCCGCTCCATCTGCGAGCGGAGGGCCTCTACGTAACGCGCGAAGTGTTGCAACGCACGAACCAGCCCGCCCAACTCCGACCAATCGAGCGTCGGCTCTACCGATGTCGGGAGCGAGTCGGGATCACGGCTGGGTGGATGCAACGCGGACACAGCGGCAGTTTAGGGCCGGTGGGGCAGGCTTGGCGCCTGAACTCGGAACAACGACTGTGCAGTTGTGGGCTGACTGACGGATCATGGAGGCGGCGCGTGGGCGCTTCCGGTCAGGTTCGCGCCGTGGCCCGCCCCACGAACGCACTGCCCGCGGCCATCGGCCTGCGCCACCGACATCGATCTCCGGATCAAGCCCGCAATCCGGTCTGCAAGTTGGCCTGGGTTACGGCACCCGATACCGACAGACACGTGGTCGTGACGGAGTACTTCATGCCCCTCCGTTCTTCAGTCCGCGGCTTCGGGGCCCGCATCAGATGCATTGAAGGGCAGGAACCAGGTGTCCGGGCGGAGGTTGACCATGCCGAGCTGCTGGTGGATGTCGTTGTGGCCTCGACGCCATCGAGATGTTTGTCGAAGAGCATGAGAACGTCGTGGTCCTCGAAGAGGAGATCGGTAGCGGTGTCCCAGTCCCAGTCGTATGGGCGGGCCGGCAGGTCGGCAATCGCGCGGGCGACGGTGTGCGGCTGTTCGGTACGTATGCGTGGGGCGTGGGCTAGAGCGAGGTGTAGGGCCATTTCCTCGCCGGTGCAGCGTGGGCGTGGTTCGTCGTTGTGGTCGATGGCGATGGCCAGGTCGCGGGACGCTTGGGCGAAGCGGGTGCGCCAAGCGGTGGACTTGGCGAAGGTGAGGCGGGGGAGCGAGTCCAGTACGTGAAGGGGCTCGTCGGCGGCGTCGACATGGCGGTTGGCGAGATGGGCCGCGTCGGCCTCGGTGAGTTCAGCCAGTTCGTTCAGAGCGAGGCGCAGCACAGCGGCGGTTCGAGGGGTCAGTTCCCACTCCGGTTCGTCCTCCCAGCGCTCGTCATCGACGTGGGTCAGTAGCCGTTCAGCGGCGTCCACGCCAGTGGTGGCGCGCTCGGCGATGGTGGACAGGAGCCCGGCGGCTCGGTCACCGAAGTGCCGCATGGTCATGTCCAGGACGCGAACGCTGTCGTGGGATCCCATCTCCAGGAGCGCACACACCTCGGGGAACAGGTCCTCCTGATCACACGGCTCCGAAATGTGTTCATGGCGGGAAGCATGGGGCAGAGCGACTGGCGGCGCTGCCGGACGCCGTAGAGCGCCCCTGGCGGGCGTGGCATCAAGCGAGCACGTCCGGGGTGGGCTCGCCGCATGCGCGATGTGCTGGAACGAGGCTGCCGACGGCGGTGAACGTCCGCGTACGGTGCCGAATGGTTGCGCAGCGCGCTCAACAGCGTCGAACCTGACCTTCCTCCAGGTCCCGCTCCTCGAGTCGTACCTGCAGTCCCCGCAGGTGCACGTCACCGCCAGCAACAACCCCGAACTGCGCGGCGGTTACTTCATCAACATCCCCGAGGAGCGTGCTGACGAGGTACGCGACCTGCTCGCCGTGATCAAGCGCGACCGTGCCGACATGCTCAAGTTCGCCGAGGCGGTCGCCGCGGGTCAGGAGATTCTGCGTGCCAACGCCACCGGCTTCGACCTGACCCCGCTCTACCCCAAGCTGCCGACCGAGCTCGGCGGCTTAGTGGAGCTCGCGTACGACACCGACAACCAGGCGCAGATGCGCTTCATGGAGCCGGTGGTCTACATGAGCAACGTCTACCAGGAGTCCCGCCAGTCGGTGCAGCTGTCCATGGAGACCGGCATCGAGCGCCCCTTCATCCTGAGCACCCCGCGCCTGCCGTCGCCGGACGTCCTGGAACTTCAGATTCCGTTCCGCCACGAGGGCCTTGCCGAGCTCTTCAGGAGTCGGGTGCATCCGACGAACCTGGCTCATCTGCGTGACGCCCTCGGCCTCGACGACACCCAGGCCAAGCAGCTGATGTCAGCGCAGCACGGTGTCAGGCCGGATCAGTAGGCGCAATCGGCGCAGGACCTTGCGGGGTAATGGCACCAGCAGAGCGGCAAGGAACACCCGGTCTTCCGGAGCAAGCTTCACCCGGTCCGCGCCGAGTTGTCGCTCAAGGACGGTGAGCTGGTGGCGCAGGGTGAGGATCTCGGAGGCCTTGGCTTGGTCACTCGTGCGCAGCAGGCGCAGGGAGGCGAAGAGGTGAGCAGCGGTCAGGCAGGTGAGACGGAGCAGCACGAGTGACCTCCTGCCGCGCCGTGCGATGGACCCCATGACTGAGGTCCTGCTCGGACGTAATTATCGGCACACACAAGGCTCGCGGACAGGGGCGAACTTGGCTGTTGTGCGTCGACCCACTCTCCGTTCGGGACGGAGCCGGTCGCGCTGCCGCCCGTCCAGACGTCCTGGCTCAGGCGAAATTCCGTTGCGATGTGCATTGGTATGTACCAATGGCATAAGGTCCTGGGCGTCGTGCGGTGCGTCGTCACTGTATGTCCTTTTTTGTGCTCCAGATGAAAGATCCACGTGAACCAACGAATACGTATCGTCGTGCGCACCACAGCGCTCGGCGTCGCGGCAAGTGCCCTGATGCTCACCTCGCCTGGCCTCGCGTCAGCGGCTCCCGTGAGCCCGGCGAGCCCCGCCCCGACGCTGTCGGCCTCCCCGAGCGCCACCGCCACTCCCGAGGTCAGCCCGCCTCCGCGATCCTCCGCCACGCAGGACCCGACCAAGGACCTTGAACCCACGGGCACGCCGGACGCCTCCCTCAAACACCCCGACAAGCACCCCGATCAGCGGGAGAAGGAGGCCGAGGAGAGCACGGCGCTCAAGGCCACGCCGGAGGAGATCGCCGAAGCCAAGGCGGCCGAGGCCTACTGGACTCCGGATCGCATCGCCAAAGCCGTACCTGCCAACCCCGACAAGGGAGTTGTCGACGGGGTGCCGAAGACGGCGGGTGACATGCTGCGCTCACCCTCAAATGTCAACAACAATGGTGTCGCCACCGCCGGTGTCTTCCTCATCAACCAGGATGACGAACCGCAGTCGGATCCGGGCAAGCGCGATCAGTTCTGCTCCGCCTCCTCCGTGGCTTCGCCCAACAAGTCGCTGGTGATCACGGCCGCGCACTGCCTCAACGACAACGACCGGTTCCGCAACCTCGCGTTCGCGCCGGGCTGGAAGGCCGATCCGCAGCACAAGGGCCGTGGCATCGCCCCCTACGGCGTCTTCCCGATCAAGAAGGGGAAGGTCTGGATCGATGGCCGCTACCTGTCCCTGGGCTCGCAGAAGGCCGACGACCTCGACTTCGCCTTCCTGCGGACCGGACCGAACTCCAAGGGAAAGTTCCTGGAGAACGCGACGGGGACGGGCAATGAGCTGACCACGCTCCCCGCCTCCGGCAACCTGAACCAGAGAAACGTCACCCTGATCGGTTTCCCCGGCAGCTCCAAGTCGCCGCGCGTGTGCCCCAAGACATCCACCAAGGCCTACGCCGGACGCTTCTTGGAGATCGCCTGTGACGGGTTCGCCCCGGGCGTCTCCGGCGGGCCGTTCCTCCGCAACTTCGACGGCAAGCGCGGAGATGTCATCGGCGTCATCGGCGGCTACAAGACCGGTGGCAAGTTCGACAACGTCTCTTACTCCTCACAGTTCGACGCCGACGTCGTACGCCTCTACAACCAGGCCGTGAACGACTACACGCCGGACAAGCCCTCCCAGAACCAGGGTATGGGCGACGCGGGACTCTGGCGCCACGCCACGGCCACGGCCACCGGCCAGTTCCACACGTCTTCGCAGAAGACGCAGGACGGCGACCTGGTCGTGAAATGGTCCGACGGGGAAATGACGCTCTACCCCGGCGACCAGTCGCAGGGTTTCTACACCGGCTGCGCCCAGGGCCAGCCATGTGAGACGCGCCTCGCCAAGCCGAACAAGATGTGGGCCGACTACGCCGAGGTGATCACAGCCGGCGACTACACCGGCTCCAACGCGTACGACCTGATGGTCAAGTGGATCGACGGCGAGGTCACGATCTACAAGGACATCGACGAGCACACTCAGCTGCCCACCTCCACCTCCGAACACCCGGCAAACGAGATCACTGTCGCCAAGGCCGGCTCGACGTGGAAGTACGCGAAGGGCATCGCGACAGGCAAGTACGGCGGTAACAAGTGGGCCGACGACCTGGTCGTCCGCTGGGTCGACGGGGAAGTCACCAAATACACCAACGTCGACGGCGGCGGCTTCCACGCCGAGCGGCAACTCCTGGCCCCCAACGCCCTGTGGAAACAGCATGCCTCGGTCATCGCCGGCGGAGACTTCGACGGGTCCACCAACTCCGACTTCGACCTCTTCGTGCGCTGGTCGGACGGTGAACTCACCATCTACGAAGACGTCGGCGCGCACGGCCTCGGCAAGGAGAACCAACTGAAGGGCCCGAATGGCACGTGGAAGCACGCCCGGGTGATCGCTCCGGGCGAGTTCGGCGGCAACCTCTGGGAGGACGACGTCTTCGTGCGCTGGTCCGACGGCGAGGTATCCGTGTACGGCAACACCCAGGCTGACGCGCTGGGCCGCGAGTACCAGCTTGTTCCTCCTGGATAGGGTTATTTCATGCGCATACGTCATACCCTCCCTCTGTCCGTCGCGGTTTTGGCCGTTCTGATGTCTGGCTGCGCGGATGATCAGGGCGGGAGCGGCTCCAAGGAGAGTGCCGCCGCCTCGACGCAGTCGTCGAAACCGTCGGCGTCTTCCGAAGGCACTGGGAGGCCATGGGAGCCGGACGACGCGTTGAGGCGTGCCGAGCAGGCACTCAAGGCCGCCGCTGACGACGGTACGGAAGCGGAGCTCGTCGATTCCAGCACCGCCTACCTGGGGTCGGGTCTGAAGAAGTCCTTCCGCGCGAGCGGCGACAAACCGTACCGATTCGAGATCACCTGTGACACGGACGGGACGGAGGAGCTCACTCTGACCTTGGCCCGAGGTTCGGACGAGCAGGCCTACGGGGTGGGATGCGGTGACCGCGATGCGGACCACTTCAACCTCCCGGCGGGCAAGCCGTTCACGGCGCACGTCGAAGCCGAGCGGGCCGGAACGGGACTCATCGCGTGGCGCCTGACCACGGTCGCCCCTGGCGATGTGGACGGATGCGACGACGATGTCGACGGGTGCGAGGACTGACTTCCTTTTCGCACCGTCTCCCGTGAGCGGGCCGGCCGCGGGGCCCACGGGCTCACGCGGTCGCCCCGCACACGAGAGACCATCACCATCGAGTTCGACCGATCTGAGGCACATTGTCGACACGGCAGGCCCGCCTTCGAGAGCGCCGACCTCTGTGTCTGGCGGCGGTGCTTCAACAGGTCGCGGTGCCGGCGCAGGGCCGCGCGGGGGAGCGGAGTGAGCAGCGCGGCGAGGAACGCGCGGTCCCGTTGTGCAGGCGGGGACGTTTGGCGTCGGGTTGCCTTTGTAGCCTGTCGTCCCGACGGAAACGTCGCAGGTAGGGGTCACCTTCGGGTGGCCCCTCCTTCGTGTTCGGGAGCGTTATCGGGAGCAGGGATGCGTCGGTTCCGTTAGAGACATGAGGATCCGCTCCCTGTGCTCCCAAGGGGCCTCACCCTCGCTCCCTTGTCCGCATATGCGCCAAGGGTCCTTGTGTGCGTCGAGGCGCAGCGGTTTCCGCCAGTGCCGCCATGGCTCAGCCGTACTGCGGAGCTGGGGGCTTGGCCGGGCCCAGCCAGTCCTTCAGCCACCGGTCATAGCTCTTCTGCCAGGCGCTCTCGCCGGCCTTCTCCAGGGTGCTGTTGACCACCCGCAGCAGATCGTCCGTCCCGTGCTTGACGGCGACGCCGTAGGAGTCCTCGCCGATCTGCGGCCCGACCAGCCGGGTGCCGTCCTCCTGGGCAGCCAGGCCCGCGGCGAGCCCGCTGTCGGTCAGGACCGCGTCCACGCGGGAGAGCTGAAGCAGCATCAGGCAGTCCAGGGCACCCGGCCGCCCCCGCATCCATGCGCCGTACTTCTCCTGGCCCTCGCCGCTCAACAGCTCGTAGCCGCTGGAGCCGTAGGCGGTGCACACCGTTTTGCCCTTCAGGGTGCGGTTGAAGCCAGTGATGTCGGAGTGCTCGGGGACCAGCACTCGCTGCCCGGTCTCGAAGTAGGGGCTGGAGAAGTCCACGGCCGGTTCCTCCGGGGTGCCCTCGAGCGCCCGACAGGTGATCGGCATGGCCTGCACCAGCACATCCACCTCGCCGTACTCCAGGGCCTGTTGGCGGCGGTCGACCGGGACGGTGCGGAACTCCACCGCCTCGCGGTCCCCGAGCAGGGAGTCGGCCAGCTGCTTGACCAGGTCGATGTCGAAGCCCGCCAGCTCGCCCTTGGCGTCGCGGTGGCTCCACAGGTTGCTGTTCTGCGCCACCCCGGCGATCAGTTTGCCCCGGTCCTTGATCTTCTTGACGGCCGCTCCGTTCTGGCTGCCGCTCTTCGGGTCGGGACTCACCTTGGTGTTGCAGTCCTCCCCGGCGGACGTCGGCTGCCGCGGGGCCTGATCCGGCGCCCCCGCCTGAGCCGCGGACCGCGCTCCCGCCGTCGGCGCCTGCTGCGGTGCGGCGCCGCTGACCGTGGGCACCGTCACCAGCGCGGCGGCGGCCAGCCACACCGCGGCCCACACCCCGGCCACGCGGCGCCGGTCACGCGGCGGCGTGGCGCCCCGTGCCGGACCGCCGGACCCCGCACCTACGTTCCCCACTGCCGTCTCCTCCCTCATACCGCCGTGGCCCCCGGCGGTCACCGGTACTCCGACAGCCGCTTGCCGACTCCCAGGACTACGCCGGCCACGCCGAGCAGGCACAGCACCGAGCCGCCGACGGGCAGTCCGGTGAGCGCGCCGCGCCCGCTCTCGGCCTGCTCCTGGAACTGCTTCTGCTCGTGGTCCACCGCCGCGGCCAACTTGCGGTCCATGGCGGCGAAGCTGCGCTCGGTGGTGTCCTCGATGGTCTTGCCGTCGGCCTTCCCGCCGATGGTGCGGGCCAGGGCGGCCTCGTAGTCGCCGCGGTCGTCCTGCTTCCGGGCCTGGTCGTGCAGCTTCTTCCAGTCCTTCAGCTCCGCCCAGGCATCCGCCACCAGCTCCTGCCCGACCTCGTCCTCGGCCTGCCGCTCGGAGCGCTGCATCAGCCGCTGCCCCTTGTCCTTGTCGTCCATCGCACCCGCCCAGTAATCGAACTCCTGGGAATAGGCGGCACCCTCCCCGCGCGCCACCAGGGCCATGTTCTCGTTCCCGCGGGCCTTCAGGCCGGCGATCCGGGACTGGGTCAGCAGCTGCACCGAGGCCGAGCCGTGGGTGTCGGAGTCCTCCAGCGAGGAGCGGGCCATGGCATGACCTGCCGTCAGCCAGACCAACGAGACGAGGACCGCCCCGGCTGCCGCCACCAGACCCAGGTTGAGCAGCCGGTTGGTGGCCAGGTAGAGCCGGTAGGAGTAGAAGCCGATCACGGCCAGAACGAGCAGCCCGGCGCCGTAGGCCGCCCAGGGCGGCTCGGTCGCGTCGGCGCGGATCGCGGCCATCCGCCGGGTCTCCGCGTGGTACATGTCCTCGGCCGCCGGGAGCATGGTGGAGCGCATCTGCTCCGAGGCGTACCGCAGATAGGAGTTGCCGACCGGCTTGTTCTCACGGTTGGCGGAGCGTGCCGCCTCCACCAGGCCGGTGTAGCCGGGCAGTTCCTTGTTCAGGATGGCGATCTGCCGCTGCGCGGCGTAGGAGTCCCCGGTGCGGGCCGCCGCTTTGGAGAGCAGCCGGGAGGCGGTACGGATATTCGCCTCGTAGGTGACGCGGTCCGCATGGGACTCCTTGATGCCCCGCAGGAAGCCCGCCCCCGCCGTGGCGTCCGCGTCCGCCAGCGAACGGTAGATCTCCGCCGCGTCCGCGCTCAGCGGCGCGGACTGCTCCGCCACATTCCTGGCCGCCGTCTGGCGCTCGTACACCGACGTGGCCAAGAGTGCTCCGAACAGCACAGTCAGCAGTGTCAGGATCAGCCCCGCCAGCCGCAACCGGGCCGGTGGGGAACCCGTCCCGACGATCCCAACGACCACGGAGGCCGCCACCCGCACCCTCCCGCGCCGCCGTTCCGGAACAGCCTGCGCCGCCGCCCCCATCGGTGCGGACACTTGCAAGGATGCACCCGGTCCGGACGCACTCCCCGTTCCCGTCGGCGTTTCCGTCGGCGTCACCACACCGGCCCTCCCCCTTGCCGTTCGGCAGTCCCCGTCAAATGCCCCGCCCCGTAACGCTGTTGGGAACACTAGTGCTTGCATCCCGCAGGGAACTAGGCTGACGGAATGTCCACCTGGGGAGACAGTGCACACGCGTTGGATCGACGCAGGCTCCTGGGAGTCCTGGCCGCGGGGGCGCTGGCGCCCGCCGCCCTGTCCGCCTGCGGCACCGACGGGGAACCGGGCCGGGCGAAGGCCGCGGCGAAGAAGGACCGGGGGACCATCACCATCGGCTATGTGGCCTGGGACGAGGACATCGCGGTCACCGAGCTGTGGAAGCAGCTGCTCGAGTCCAAGGGCTACCAGGTCAAAGCCGTGCGGAAGGACGCCGTTCCCGACCTGTTCCGCGGGGTGGCCGAGGGCCGGTTCGACGTCTTCATGGACGCCTGGCTGCCGAGCGTCCACACCGAGCAATGGGCGCAGTACGGCGGCTCGATGGTGGACATCGGCCCCTGGTATGAGCCCGGCGATCTGGGCCTGGCCGTGCCCGACTACGTGGATGAGGTCGAGTCCCTGGTCGATCTGCCGGAGTACGCCGACCTCTTCGACGGGACGATCATCGGCATCGAGCCGACCGCGGGTCTGACCAGAACCGTCGACAAATCAGTGATCCCGGAGTACGGCCTGACCGGCAGGTACCGCCAGAAGGCCAAGGACACCGGCACCATGCTGCAGGCCCTGGACACCGCCTACGCCGCGAAGCGCCCTGTCCTGGTGGGCATGTGGCGCCCCCACTGGGCGTTCTCCAAGTACGACATCCGCTACCTCGATGACCCCGCCGATGCCTTTGGCGACCCCGACAAGCTTCACACGATCGTCTCCCGAAAGTTCCACGGCCGACGCGACAACGAAGCCCTGGAGTGGCTGCGGAACTTCCGGGTGACGCCGGATCAGCTGCAGGGCCTGGAGGCCGCGATCCAGGAGGCCGGAGGCGCGGAGCGCAAATCCGCCGCGGTGGAGACCTGGATCGGCGACAACCAACCCCTCGTCAAACAATGGCTCCCGATCTGATCACGCGTGCCGCGTCGACTCGGTCGACCAGTCCGGGGTCCGGGCAACAGCGAGTGGGAGCGGGGCGGCCCCACGCGTACTCCGGAGGTACTCCGGAGGCCACCCCTCCCGAGCCGGAGTGCTTCGGGAGTCGACCACTAGGGATTCTCCGCGTGTGTCAGGGTCTCCCAGGCCACGAACAAGTCGTCCGTCCCTGCCGGTCGCATCCGTGCCGCCAGTTTGCGTGTCTGCGGCAGCGGCCCGCCCAGGCGGTTTCCCAAGTGGTTGACAGCCACCTCCAGGTCGGGGCCCATCGTCAGCTCCGGCTTTCCGCCGCACAGCCACTTCGGCATCTTCTCGCCGAGCTGGTAGCGGGAGTGCAACTCCATTGCCGCGGCCAGGCGTTCACGGACCGGCGCGTAGAGGTCCACCCCTTGGTGCCAGGCCGTCTCCGCGATGTGGGACGTCGCGGCGAGGGCGTACCCGACGTGCTCGAAGTTGCGGCAGGTCTCCTGCCCCAGACCGTTCACGAACCGTTTCTGTCCGAACCAGTACGTCCTGATCTGCTGCGGCGTCTTCACCGTGCCGCCCGGCGGCGGGACCGGCAGCTTTCCGTCCGAGCGGAGGTAGAAGTAGGCGGGCACCCGGGCCCGGAAGCGGCTCAGTGCCCGGTCGAAGGTCTTGCGGTCGTCGAGGAAGACGGCAATCCCGGCGGTCGCGTCGGTCATCGCGAGATCCCAATTGCCGTTGTAATCGGCGACTTTGCCGGAGAGCTCGGGCAGGTAGACCTGGCGCAGCATCCGTGAGAAGCGGTCCACGTCCTGCTGCGGCCACCCGGCATCCGTGTGCCGCACGATCTCCGCGGCCCTGGCCCAGGTCGACCCCGCCCAGGCGGTCTGCAGGCCCGCGTTGCCCTCTGTGTGGTCTTTGATGACGGCCGACCAGGAGTCCATGATCTGCCTCGCCTTGTCCGCGTGCGCCCGCTCCTCGGTGACGTACCAGAGCAGGGCGTGCGTGTACGCGGCGATGGCGTCCTCTCGCTCCGCCGTGCAGGCCCGGGGCTTGGCGTAGGGCTTGCAGGCAACGATCTTGTGCGGTCGCGGGCGGCGGTCCAGGGCCGCGTACCGGCTGCGGCGCATGGCGTCGTACGCCGCTCGCCACGGCTGTTGCCCGGAGCGCACGCGCTCGCGGACCGCGTCGAGCTGGGTGCGGTCGACGTGCACTCCGGGGTGTGCGAAAGGCTTCGGCTCGGTGGGGTGTGCGGCCGCGGTGAGCAGGGGCGCCAGGAGCGCGGCGGCGACCAGGGGAACGGTGCGCAGGGCGATGGCGCGGACGAGGGCGGTGGTGCGCGGTGCGGCGGCGTACGGTCTCGGCATAACGGAAGCCTCGCCTCTTCCCCGTCGGGGCGCAGGATCTGTTACTCCGCTCCCGGTGATCTGGGCCCCGGTGATCTGGCCCCGGTGATCTGGCGACGGCGAGTCTCCGAACCGGACGCCACAGCACCGCGGCGGCGGGATGTTTCGGGCAGGACCGAAGCTCGTTGTCCGCCCCTGAGCCCTCGGCAAAGCTGATCAGCACGCGACAGACGTCGTGAACAGCCGACAAATCGCGGACATGTCATGGCACTGACGAGTATCAGGCGGCGAGCAGCTGCGGTGTCCGTTGCCGGTGCGGCGGCCCAGGCCCGGCGCGCCTCGGTTTGCGTCAGCCGCCGAAGGGGATGTCTTCGGGTGTGGCCATGCGGCGCGTGTCCGGGTGGGCCTTCACGTAGTCCGTGATGTACGAGATTGATTCCCGCACCGCGGTGTCGTCGGTCCCGCAGCCCTTCGGGCCGCTGACGCCGTCCGGGTAGCACGTCATCCGGTTGCCGTAGATCAGGCTGTTCACGGCCGCGCTCCCGTCGGTCGCGTCGAGCAGGGTGGCGGCGCGCGCCCTGTCACCCTTCCCCACCGTCCAGCCGACGGTCTGCGCGAGGGCTCCGGTGTCCCGGGCCTTCCTGGCGGCCGTGAGCTCCTTCTGGATGCCGCCGAACTTCAGCGCCATGCTGAACAGGCCGTTGTCCATCACGCGCTGGTTGCCGGGGACATTCGGCCCGTGCTCGGCGAAGCCGTCCCGGACCTGCGCGTAGTCGCCGCTGAAACTGACCGCTTCCTTGGGGTTCAGGTCCCCGAGGGCGTTCTTCCAACCGCTGCCGCCCTCCTTGCCGTAGAAGCCGTAGAGCACCCGGATGCCTCTGCTCTCCAGCTTCTGGCGCGCCATGTCCCGCAGTGCGGCCACGGAGCAGTGGCGCCACTCTGGGTCGTCGGCGTCGCACCAGTCGGGGTTCTTCATGTCCAGCCAGACGAAGGAGACGCTGCGTCCGCCCTCGTGCTCCTTTGCCACCTGGTCGAACATGTCCGACATGGTGTCGCCGGAGCTGGTGAGGGTGCCGTCGTGGTCCGCCCACCAGCCCTTGCGCCAGGCTGTGGCGTCGATCTCCAGCGCGTTGGCCCCGTTCGAGAGCGCCTTGGTCACCCCGCCGGTCGTCAGCACCCGGTGGGCGATGGCCCAGGTGGGGACCTGCCCGGAGGTGCTTGGTGCGGGCTTGGAGGTCTCGTCCGCCGGTAGGGCCGTCGCGGCTCCGGTACCCAGGGTGGCCGCGGAGACGACCAGGGCCCGTGGAAGCAATGCCGCGCGAAACGGACGTGGGGCGGCCATGAAGGCGGGTCCTTTCTGTTGCCCGGGGCTGCGTGGGGCGGCAGCCCGTCCCACTGTACGTTAAGTTACCGGCGGGTATTTTTTGGCGGCGGCGGGCAAGGTCTCCCTGCCCATCAGCGAGTTGAGAGACTCTGACAGCTCCACGCGGTGCGCGGCCGACTGCTGATCAATACCCGCGCGTGAAGCCGCAGTTGCGCTGCCGCGGGCCACGCCGGAGGGCTGAAAGCCACGCCACGCACCTCGCAAGATCCTGATGAAAACGAGCAAGAACTTCGCGTAGTCGGGTGGGTGTAGCGGCGCCTGGAGAACCGGCGCGGCACCCCGTTGGCCTGCGCCGTGGCGTCCCTGGTGGCTGGTGAGGCCTGAACTTCCCTGGGGCGTCCCGGAGTTGAGTGGCCTGTGCGAAGCGTTGACATTCCTGGGGTGTGCGGCAAATCTGTGCCCGTGGGCGCAAGAAGTCGACTGGATTCGGCAAATTTCAAATACCCGCCCATGGACCCCCCCGCTCCTCCCCGTGCTGCGTCGGCTAGGCGCACCGCGGTACCGCAGCCCTCCCCGTGGAACAGAGGACGCCATGAGATGGAAGCAACGCAGCCGGCGGCTGATCACCGCCGCGCTCAGCGCCGGCCTGATAGCCCTCGGTCTGGTGCCCGTCAGTGCCGGCGGTGCCGCCGCCCGGCCCGCCGCCGAGCCCGCGAACCTCGCCCTGAACAAGCCGATCGAGGCGTCCTCGTCGACGCAGAACTACTTCGCCACGAACGCCAACGACAACAGCACCAGCACTTACTGGGAGTCGAGCGGCCATCCGTCGACCCTGACGGTGAAGCTCGGCGCCAACGCCGATCTCGAATCGGTCGTCGTCAAGCTCAACCCCGACACCGCCTGGTCCACGCGTACGCAGAGCATCGAGGTGCTCGGGCGTGAGCAGTCGGCGCAGGGCTTCAAGTCCCTGAAGGAGCGCGCCGACTACAGCTTCAACCCCTCCGGGAACCGGAACTCCGTGACCATCCCGGTCAGTGGCCGGTACGCCGACGTCCAGCTGAAGATCTTCAGCAACAGCTCCGGATACGGCGCTCAGGCGGCCGAGTTCCAGGTGATGGGAACCCCGGCACCCAACCCCGACCTGACCGTCTCGAACCTCACCTGGGATCCCGCGAAGCCCTCCGAGAGCGACGAGACCACCGTGAACGCCACGGTGCGCAACACCGGCAGTGCGGCAGCGGGCGCGACCACGGTGAACGTCAGCCTCGGCGGCACCGTCGCGGGCAGTGCTTCCGTGCCCGCGCTCGGTGCCGGTGAGTCGGCTGTCGTCAAGGTGGGCATCGGCAAGCGCGCGCAGGGGAGTTACACCGTGTCCGCGGTGGTCGACCCGAGCGACACGATCGATGAGCAGAACGACGACAACAACAGCCGCACCGCCGATGAGAAGCTGACGGTCGGTCAGAGTCCCGGTCCCGACCTCGAGGTCACCGGGATCACGTCCAACCCGGCGAACCCTGCCGTGGGCGCCAAGGTCACGTTCGCCGCGAAGGTACACAACCGCGGGACCAGTGCAGTGAGTTCGGGGTCGGTGACCCGGCTGACGGTGGGTGGTTCCACCCTCGACGGCACGACTCCGGCCGTCGCCGCGGGCGAGACGGCCACGGTGAACATCAGCGGCAGCTGGACCGCGGCCAGCGGCGGCGCCACGCTCACCGCGACCGCCGACGCCACGGACACGGTCACCGAGACCAACGAGAACAACAACGTCTTCGCGCGCTCCATCGTGGTCGGGCGCGGAGCGGCTGCTCCGTACGTCGAGTACGAGGCGGAGGACGGTCGGTACGAGGGCACGCTGCTCGAAGCGGACGCCGAGCGCACCTTCGGGCACACCAATTTCGCCACCGAGTCCTCTGGGCGCGAGTCGGTACGCCTCAACTCGACCGGCCAGTTCGTGGAGTTCAGCTCGACCAGCGCGGCCAACTCCATCGTCGTACGCAACTCGATTCCCGACGCGCCGAGCGGCGGCGGCCAGTCGAAGACCCTCAGCCTCTACGCGGACGGCAAGTTCGTGCAGAAGCTGAACCTGTCCTCCAAGCACAGCTGGCTGTACGGCAACACCGACCAGCCCGAGGGCCTGACCAACACCCCGGGCGGCGACGCGCGGCGGCTCTTCGACGAGTCGCACGCACTGCTCACGCAGACGTATCCGCCGGGCACCAAGTTCAAGCTGCAGCGCGACGCCGGTGACGACGCCGCGTTCTACATCGTCGACCTCATCGATTTGGAGCAGGTGGCGCCCGCGGCGAGCAAGCCCGCCGAGTGCACATCGATCACCACGTACGGAGCGATCCCGAACGACGGCATCGACGACACGACCGCGATCCAGCGGGCCGTGACCGCCGACCAGAACGGCGACATCGCGTGCGTGTGGATCCCGGCCGGACAGTGGCGCCAGGAGCAGAAGATCCTCACCGACGACCCCTTGAACCGGGGGCAGTTCAACCAGGTGGGCATCCGTGACGTGACGATCCGCGGCGCGGGCATGTGGCACTCCCAGCTCTACACGCTGACCCCGCCGCACGAGGCGGGCGGCATCAACCATCCGCACGAGGGCAACTTCGGCTTCGACATCGACGACAACACCAAGATCTCCGACATCGCCATCTTCGGCTCGGGCGCCATCCGCGGCGGCGACGGCAACGCGGAGGGCGGTGTCGGTCTCAACGGCCGCTTCGGCAAGAACACCAAGATCGACGACGTGTGGATCGAGCACGCCAACGTGGGCGCGTGGGTCGGCCGCGACTACAGCAACATCCCGGAGCTGTGGGGACCCGGCGACGGCCTGGAGTTCACCGGGATGCGCATCCGCAACACGTACGCGGACGGGGTCAACTTCACCAACGGCACCCGGAATTCCACCGTCTTCAACTCGTCCTTCCGCAACACCGGTGACGATGCCCTCGCCGTGTGGGCCAGCAAGTACGTCAAGGACACATCGGTGGACGTCGGCCACGACAATGCCTTCCGCAACAACACCGTGCAGCTGCCCTGGCGCGCCAACGGCATCGCTGTGTACGGCGGTTACGGCAACAAGATCGAGAACAACCTCGTGTACGACACGATGAACTACCCCGGCATCATGCTCGCGACCGACCATGACCCGATCCCCTTCACCGGGCAGACCCTGATCGCGAACAACGGGCTCTACCGCACCGGCGGCGCGTTCTGGAACGAGGACCAGGAGTTCGGCGCCATCACGCTGTTCGCGCAGGGTCCGGACATCCCCGGTGTCACGATCCGCGACACCGACATCCATGACTCGACGTACGACGGCATCCAGTTCAAGACGGGTGGCGGTGCCATGCCGGACGTGAAGATCTCCGACGTGACGATCTCCAAGTCCAACAACGGCTCGGGCATCCTCGCCATGAGCGGCGCACGCGGCAGCGCGACGCTCACGGACGTGACGATCAGCGACTCGCGCGACGGCGATATCTTCAAGGAACCCGGGTCGCAGTTCGTGATCAACGGAGGGGGTGCCAAGAAGTCTTCCGTGCGGGCGTTCACCGCCCGGTAGCGGGCCGGTTCCAGGATTGACGGTCGTCCTCCGTGGCAGCCTCGTCGCGAGGTGCCACGGAGGACGCGGCCTTCACGCAAGTGGCGTCGTTTGGCGCCGTTCGCGCAAGTGGCGGCGGTGGCAGGTCAGCAGACGCTGTCCGTCGGCTTCGGGTTGCCCAGGCCGAACAGCGGGCGCAGGCGCAGACCCGCCCAGGTGCCGAGGATGGCCACGGCTGCCCAGATCCAGCCGTGGAGGGAGCCGGAGGCGATACCGGCCAGGTAGGCGCCGATGTTGCAGCCGCCCGCGAGGCGGGCGCCGACTCCCATCAGGATGCCGCCGATGACGGCGGCGAGCGCTGTGCGGGCGGGGATGTTGCGGTGCAGCTGCCATACGCCGCCTGCCGCCGCCGCGACGGCCGCGCCGACCATGATGCCGATGTCGGTGAGGCTGTTCTTGTCGGCAAGGACCGGCCCCGAGAGCTGGGCCGCGCTGTCGGGCTGCTGCCAGAAGGCCCAGGTCTCCGGCGCGCCGCCGAGTGCGTCCACGACCTTCGAGCCCCACAGCGCGAACGCGCTGGTGACGCCCCAGGCGCCGCCCGACACGAGCAGTACGCCGGCGCCGAGCACCGAAAGGACCACGGCGCCCGCGGCCAGCGGCCAGGAACCCCGCACCGTACGGCGGAGGGCGCCGCGCGCGGACGGCGGGTTGCCGACCGGCGGGGGGTTGCGGCGGGCCTGCACGGTGCGGGCGACGAACCAGATCGCGGCGAGCGCGGCGATGGTCAGGGACCAGGAGCCGAACCAGCCGACGTGATCGGACAGCACGTACGGGTCGAGGGCCGGCAGATCGTTCCAGAGGCCGAACTGCCAGGCGGCGAGGGTGGAGCCGGTGATGAAGCCGAGCAGCGTGAGCACGATGGTGCCCTGGCCGGAACCAACGGCAAACAGGGTCCCGGAGGCGCAGGCACCGCCGAGCTGCATGCCGATGGCGAAGAGGAAGGCGCCGATGAGCAACGCCACTCCGATCGGCCCGGCGCTGGGCGCGGGCACCGAGCCGAACAGGCCGCTGCCGGTGCCGATGATCAGGGCGAAGAGCGTCGCGGTGGTGCCGAGTAGCAGGGTGTGGGCCCGCAGACCGGTGCCGTTGCCGACGGCCACCAGTTGCCGCCAGGCGGAGGTGAAGCCGAACCGGGAGTGGAACAGAGCGAACCCGAGTCCGATGCCGAGCAGCAGCAGGACTCCGGGCTTGGCCCCGTGCTCCGCGAAGACGTAGCCGGAGAGCGCGACACCGATGGCGCCGGCGACCGCGAGCGGCACTCGCCTGACCGGCGGCGATGCCTCGGCCGGAGGGGCTGAGGCGGAGGTGGGGGACGGGGTGGGCACGGCGATCCGGGGCGGCGCCCCGGCATCGGGAGCGGTGGTCAAGGGGGTCTCCGGGAGCGGGAGGAGGAGGTGGTCGGACGGGCGAGGCTCGCGTGAGCGCCGGCCGATGGCCGCGTGAGCGCCTGGGCTTCAGCGCTCGGTGAGGCCTCGCTGAGCGAGGCGTCAGCGGCGACAGAGCGCGTCGTCGACGCTCCACGGCGTGGCCGCGAAGAGCGCGAGAGCGAGCTGACGGGCGGGTCCGAACATGCGCTCCACCATAGGGACCCCGCGGAGATCCCGAAACGCCGTCTCACATAGAGAACAGATGAATGAGACGGCGGCGGGGTGAGCTGGGGGAATACGGGGTGAGCGGGGGAGCTGGGGGAACCGCGAGTGGGGTAACAGAGGTCACCGGGGCTCGGGTGAGAGCGACCGGGCTTCACCCGCCGCCGGTCGTCTCAAGCCCGGCGGGGGAGCTTCTCGTGCCCGAGGCTCCCGAACCGCCCGGTGATCCGGAGTGGCCGAAGCGGCTGGAGTAGCCGGAGCGGGAGGGGAACAGGACGTTGTGGCCGGTTCCCGCGGGTGCTCGGTGGGCGCTCCGCTTCTGGTACCGGCGGATCCGGTCCGCGCCCCCTGCCGTATTTCTGCGCCCCCTCCAACGGTGCCTAGATCCAGGGGAGTTGGCGACGGCCACGATGTGGCCGTCAGGGGGTGTTCAACTCGGCCCGGACGGCGTCCAGTTGCCCGGTTCTGGACGTCTCGAGGATCTCCGGTTCCGGGGGTCGGAGAGTGTAGTCATTGCAGGCCAGGAGGGGCGTATCCCTCGTTGAAGTGTCCGTCAGTAGTGACCGATCCGTGTATCCGGACACAAAGGTTGAGCACAACTTGCACACATCCCCTCTCCATACCGGCCTCGATGGTCTAGATTGACCGTGCTTCAGCTGTTTGAGCCCGAGGCGACCATTAATGATCAATAGGTCCGGCGCCATGGACAACCAGTTCCGCGTCCCCCGGCGTCAGGCTTGGGGGTGATCAATTCTGGGAGCCCGAGGGGGACTTGGGGTGCGGGGGCACCCCGGGGTTTCGGTGGGTTCCGAGCATCTCGAAAGTCTGGCAAGGCATGCGGATCCGCTGCCCGCCAGGGTGGGGTTTGAGGGGTTTCGAGCAGTGCCGAACAGCTGGAATGTCGTGCTCGGGAGGCGGGGGTCTCCCGTGGGGAGGGACAGCGCGGCGCGGGGGGCGGGGGTCTCCTGCGGGGAGTGACAGCGCGGGGGGAGGGGTCCTCCCGGGGGGAGGGGCAGTGTTGGGCGAACACGTCGAACCACTGGGGACCTGGGGGGTTCTGTGCAGAGGGGGGAATTAGTCAGCCCGTTTCCGTCGGCGCGCGGGCGTCTGGCGAACGGGGCGATGGACCGGCCCGCGACCGATTGGGAGCAGCGGTACCGACGTACCGTGATCACCGGCGACACTCTGGCCACCGCCTTCGTGGTGGGGGCCATCGGCAACTTCTTCGGGGCCCGCGACGCGGCCAACTGGCATGAGAAGTGGGTCATTCTCGCGTTCGGCACGGAACTCCTCGTGCTGGGCGCGCTCGCGGTGAGCCGGGCGTGGGCCCCGGCGGTGCTCGGCCAGGGTGCCGAGGAGTTCCGCAGGCTCGGACGCTCGCTGTTCACGGCGGCCGTTGTCCTGGCGCTCGGCGGGATCGCCCTCACCTCCCGCAACATCAAACTCTGGATCTTCGTCGCGATCCCCGCGATCGCGCTCGTCACGATGACCGCGCGGTATCTGCTGCGCCTATGGCTGCACAAACAGCGTAAAGAAGGACGATGCCTGCGACCGGTGCTCGCTGCCGGGAGCCTGACCACCGTGCTCGACCTGATCACCCGAGCCCGTAAGTCACCGCACCTCGGCTGGCGGGTGGAGGCGGTGTGCACGACGGACGGTCTCGGCCTCGACGGTGACCATGTGGACGGAGTGCCGGTCGTCGGGCCGCTGGCGGACGTCGCCAGTCACGTACACCGCGACGGCTATCGTGTCGTGGCGGTCACACCGGACCCGCACTGGTCGCCGGACCGGCTGCAGCGCCTTGCCTGGAACCTCGAGGGCAGCGACGCCGAGATGGTCGTCGCCCCCGTCCTCATGGAGGTGGCGGGGCCCCGGCTGCACGTCGACGCGGTGCTCGGGATCCCGCTGCTGCGGGTCAGCATGCCGGCCTTCACCGGTGGCCGCCGCGTGGTCAAAGAGGTCGTGGACCGGCTGGGCGCGGCCATCCTGCTGATGCTCTTCGCGCCGCTGATGGTGCTCGTCGGGCTGCTCGTCCTCGTGGACAGTCGCGGTGGGGCGGTCTACCGCCAGCGCAGGGTCGGCAAGGGCGGCCGCGAGTTCACCATCTTCAAGTTCCGCACCATGGTCGCAGGGGCCGACGTGGCACGCGCCGAGCTGGCCGATAGCAACGAAGGCGCAGGCCTGCTGTTCAAGCTGCGGAGGGATCCGCGGGTGACCCGGCTCGGCACGATGCTGCGCCGGTACTCGATCGACGAGCTCCCGCAGCTGTTCAACGTGCTCGCCGGATCGATGTCGCTCGTCGGCCCGCGGCCTCCTTTACCGGAGGAGTCCGCCGCGTACGGCCCGGACATCCGGCGGCGGCTCCTCGTCAAACCCGGGCTCACCGGGCTGTGGCAGATCAGCGGACGCAGCGACCTGCCGTGGGAGGAAGCGGTCCGGCTCGACCTTCGGTACGTGGAGGACTGGTCGCTCGCCCTGGATTCAGTGATCTTGTGGAAGACGCTGCGTGCGGTGCTTCAGGGGCAGGGGGCCTACTGATGCGCGCAGGGCGTCGTCCGGTCGGCGAGCGGACGGCAGGCCAACAGGGCCTGCCCAGGGGGAGGAACGCGTCATGAGAGTCAGCGTCTTAGGTCTTGGCTACGTCGGCTGCGTGTCGGCCGCGTGCCTGGCCAGCATGGGCCACGAGGTCATCGGTGTGGACGTGAACCAGGTGAAGGTCGACCTGGTCAACGACGGCAAGGCACCGGTGGTCGAGGAGCGGATCGGCGAGCTCATCGCCGAGGTCGTGCGGAGCGGAGCGCTGCGCGCCACCGCCGACGTCCGCGAAGCGATCATGGACAGCGAGGTGACGCTGGTGTGCGTGGGCACGCCGTCGGAGCCCAACGGCAGCCTGTGCACCACGTACTTGGAGCGGGTCACCGAACAGATCGGCACCGCGCTCGCCGAGCGCGGCGGGCGGCAGACCGTCGTGTTCCGCAGCACCATGCTTCCGGGCACCTGCCTCAACCTCCTTGTACCGATCCTGGAGAAGCACGTCGGCGGCACGGCCGGGGTGGACTTCGGGGTCGCGGTCAACCCGGAGTTCCTGCGCGAGGGCACGAGCGTGCGGGACTTCTTCGACCCGCCCAAGACCGTCGTCGGCGAGTTCGACCCGGCGAGCGGCGACGCGGTGGCGGCGCTGTACGAAGGCCTGCCCGGCGAGGTGTTCCGGGTGCCGATCCCGACGGCCGAGGCCATCAAGTACGCGGACAACGCGTTCCACGGCCTCAAGATCGGCTTCGCGAACGAACTGGGCGCGGTGTGTCAGGCGCTCGGGGTGGACTCGCACCAGGTGATGGACGTGTTCCTGTCCGACCGCAAGCTGAACATCAGCCCCGCCTATCTGCGTCCCGGCTTCGCCTTCGGCGGCTCCTGCCTGCCCAAGGACCTGCGCAGCCTGGTCCACGCGGCGCGACGGGCGGACGTCTCGGTGCCCATCCTCGCCCACGTACTGCCCTCCAACTCCGACCATCTGCAGCGCGCGGTGGAGCTGGTCGAGCGCACCGGCAAGCGCCGGGTGGGCCTCTTCGGCCTCTCCTTCAAGCCCGGCACCGACGACCTGCGCGAGAGCCCGCTCGTCGAGCTGGCGGAGAGACTCTTCGGCAAGGGCTACGACCTGAAGATCTACGACGCCAACGTGAGCCTGTCCCGGCTGATCGGCGCGAACCGCGAGTACATCGAGACCCGCCTTCCGCACCTCGCGCAGCTGCTCGCGGACTCCGTCGGCGAAGTACTCGAACACTCCGAGGTATGCCTGGTCGGTACCAGGGATCCTGCCGTCCTGTCCGCGCTGCCCCATGGCGAGGGACCGGTGCTCATCGACCTCATCCACCTTCCCGACGCCGAAGCGCGCCGGGCCGAACCCGGGTACGTGGGCCTTGCTTGGTGACACATCGTTCGACGACATGATCAGCGGCGACCGGCCTGGCCGACGCGCGCTGATCCTGGTGGAAAACCTGTCGGTGCCCTTCGACCGGCGGGTGTGGCAAGAGTGCACGACGCTGCGCGACGCCGGATGGACCGTGCACGTCATCTGCCCCCAGGGGAGCAAGCGCGACACGGAGCCGGAGGCCGAGATCGACGGGGTGCGGATCCACCGCTACCCGTTGCGCGCGGCCACCGGAGGTCCCGGCGGCTACCTGCGGGAGTACGGATCGGCCTTGTGGCACACGATGCGGCTCGCCCGGAAGGTCGGGCCGGTCGACGTGGTCCACGCCTGCAACCCGCCCGACCTGCTGTTCCTGCCCGCACTGTGGCTGAAGCGGCAGGGCGCGCGGTTCGTCTTCGACCAGCACGACCTGGTGCCCGAGCTGTACCTCTCCCGGTTCGACCGCGGCGAAGACCTGCTCTACCGCGCCGTGTGCGCGCTGGAACGCATGACCTACCGGGCCGCGGACGTCGTGCTCGCCACCAACGAGAGCTACCGCGACGTCGCGATGCGCCGTGGCGGCCGACGCGCCGCGGACGTCTTCGTGGTGCGTAGCGCGCCCGCGATCGAGCGGTTCCAACCGGTGCCGCCCGAGCCGGAGTTGAAGCGCGGCAAGCCCCATCTGCTGTGCTACCTCGGTGTCATGGGCCCGCAGGACGGCGTCGACTACGCCTTGCGTGCCCTCGCGAAGCTGCGGGACGAGCTCGGGCGGACCGACTGGCATGCGGTGTTCGTCGGCTCCGGCGACGCCTTCGACGCGATGGTGGAGTTGTCCGGGCGGCTCGGGCTCTCCGAACAGGTGCAGTTCACCGGGCGCATCCCGGACGCCGACCTGGTGCGCTACCTGTCCACCGCGGACGTGTGCCTGTCTCCCGACCCGCGCAATCCGCTCAACGACGTGTCGACCATGAACAAGGTCCTCGAGTACATGGCGATGGGGCGGCCGATCGTCTCGTTCGACCTCCGGGAGGCGCGCGTCTCCGCCGGAGAAGCAGCCGTGTACGCGCCCGCCAACGACGAGGCCGCCTTCGCCGCGCTCATCGAGCTGCTCCTCGACGACCCGGAGAAGCGGGCCCGGATGGGCAAGATCGGCCAAGAGCGGATCAGCGGCGACCTTTCCTGGCGGAACTCGCAGGCATCGCTGCTCGCCGCCTACGCCGTCGCCTGCCACGGCCGCACCCCGGTGTCGGCGGACGGCCGGGGCCTGGCGGGGAGGAGGCCGCGCCGTGGGCGATGACACGATACGGCTGGTCACGATCGGTCGGATCCTCCGCCGGCGTTGGCGGCTTCTCGTCGTCCTCGCCGTGGTGGGCGCGCTCGTCGGCTACGGCACCTCGGTGCTGTTCCCGCCGCGGTACACGACGTCGACGTCGGTCCTGCTCGCGGGGAAGTGGGAGGAGCGCGAGCTGCTGACCCAGGCGGAGATCGCCGCCAGTTCGGCGGTGACCGACCGCGCGGCCACCACGCTCGGCTGGAGCGGCGTCAGCGGCAGTGAGCTGCGGGAACGAGTGAGCGCCAAGGCCGCGGACGGGAACATCATCAAGATCTCGGGTACGGCAGAGACACCGGAGCGCGCGCAGCAGCTCTCCGACCGGGTGGCCAAGGAGTTCGTCGCGTTCACCGCCAGGATCGCGGGCGGCGACCCCGACGCGGCCACGGGGCCCGAGGCGCTGCGGAAGAAGGTCGTGGAGACCAACCGCCTCATCACCGAACTGGCCAAGTCGGCCGATCCGGGGCGGACCGTGGAGGGCGTACAGGTCCGTACCGAACTCGAGCAGCTGCGCACCGAGCTGCAGGAGGCCATGACGAAGCTGGACGAGGCCGACCCGGCGACCGACAAGGCGGGCATGGTCGTCATGGGCCCCGCCGTCCGGCCGACCGGTGAGGCACCGCCGACGAGGACGCAATTCATCGTCGCAGGGGCGCTGTTGTTCTTCCTGGTCGCGGTCATCGGTCATCTCGCCGCCGTGCGGGGGAGCCGCCGACTGCGTACCGAACCTGAGATCGCAGCGGCGCTCGGCTCGGCGCTCATCGGCACCGTCGACGTGCCCGGTGAACGGTCCGCGCTCCGGCCCGAAGCCCACGGCGCGCGGGCCCGCTTGCGCCGGTTCCTGGACATCGACACCCGGTGGGACATACCGGCCCCGCAGACGTCCGTCGACGAAGCGGGCACGCGGATCCGCTACCGGCGGGTGTGGGCCCGCCTGAGGGTCCAACTACCGGGCGCACGGCGGCTGCTGGTCGTCGTGCCGGACGGCGACGAGATCGCCCGCCGGGCCGCCGCGCAGCTCGCGGCCGAGGCCACGAACGATCTGATGCCGCGGGTGGTGGAGGTCTCGGTGTCCCAGCCGATGGTGCCGGACCGCGACGCCGAGTCCGGCGCCCTGGTCGTGCTCAGCGCGGGCAACTGGACCGCCGGGGAGCTCTCCGGCATCGCCGGGGCGTGTGCGGACGGCCGACACGAGGTCGTTGGCATCGTCGTCGCCTGCACGGTCCGGGACCGCCCGACACGGCCCGACGGCCATACCCCGGACAACCCCACTCCGGCGCTCGCCGCTCGCGGCGGCGCGACGGGAGGTTCAGTGTGACGACGAGTACGACTTCGGATGCGTCGGCAGCCACACCGCTGCTCGACCTGCAGGCGCTGGTCGTGTCGGTGCGCAGGCGCCGGCGCCTCTGGAGCTCCCTCGCGCTGATCGGGCTGCTGATCGGTGCGGCGTTGGCGGTCCTGCGGCCGCCGCCGCCGGCCGCGGTGGCCAAGCTGCTGGTCGCGCATCAGGAGGACCAGCCGAACGACACCGGCACGTTGATCCGCACCGACGTGGAAGTGCTGCAGACCACGCGGATCGCCGACAAGGCCCTGCGGTCCCTCAAGTCCTCTGAACGCCCGGCGGACTTCATGCAGGACTACCGCGGCACCGGCCTGACCAACAACCTGCTGCAGATCGATGTGACGGCCGACAGCGACGCGGAAGCGGTCGCCCGTGCCAAGGCATTGGCGGACGCGTTCGTCGCCGACCACGTACGGCGGATGCAGGAAGCCGCGAAGGCCGAGGCCAAGGCCCTGGGCGACCAGCGTGACCGCATGCGGACCGAACTCGCCAAGGTCAACGAGACGATCGGGGACAGGTCGCCGGAGACCGACCCGGAGGCCGACCCGGAGGCGGCGGCGGGCATCGAGTCGCTCTACGCCCGCCGGGCCGAACTCACCTCGCGCATCGCCGACTTCGACCTGCGCGCCGAGGAGGCGCGCATGGGCACGCCCAAGGTCGTGGCCGGCACGCAGATCGTGGACGCCCCGCGCGCCGTGGAGCACTCCCTGCCCAAGGCCCTCGTCACCAACGCCGCGATCGGGCTCGTCATCGGGCTCGTCATCGGGCTCGCGGTGGCCGCGGTCGGCACGGTGGTGGCGAACCGCCCCGTGCTGCGCCGGGAGATCGCGGCGAACCTGGGCGCCTCGGTCATCGCGGAGCTGCGCGGCGTGCCCCGCCTGCGATTCGGGCTCTGGCAGAGCAGACGGACCCGGGCGGCGCATGAACGGCTCACCGCGACCCTGTCCCGCACCGTGCGTAGTTCGGCGGAACCGGTGTCGCTCCTCGAACTGGGCTGTGCGCGCACCACGAGCGTGATCGCCATGGACCTCGCCAGGGCACTGGCGGCGGAGGGGCCGGTGGTCGTCGTCGACGGCCTGCCGGGCCCGCAGCTCGCCAACTACCGCCAGAAGCCGGGAGATCCGGCCGTCGTCAGCGGCGAGCGTGCCGCGGCCGTGCCGCGTGAGGAGCGCCGGATCGGGGTCGGTTCGATCGCGCCGGGCACGGCGTGGACCGGCCTCCCGGACCTCGGATCCCAGACCGTGCTCGTCGTACGAGCCGGGCACGGGAACACCGCGTGGCTGCACACCGTGGCGCGCCAGCTCGCGGACCTGCTCATCCCGGTGACCGGTGTCGTGCTGATCGACCCCGATCCACGGGACCGGACCGACGGCACCCTGTGGGACGGGCTGCACACCGCGCTGCGCGGCCAGAGCGAACGCCTCGCCCGGCAGAACGGGGCGGGCCGGCCGTCGACGGAGCAGCCCTCACGGGCCGTACGAGTCCCGGACACCGACCAGGAGGCGCGGTAAGACGTGTGTGGCATAGCAGGTACCTACCGATGGCCGGACGGGAAGGTCGTGACCGACCGGCTCACCGATACCCTCGCTCACCGCGGCCCGGACGGGGCCGGACGGTACGACCACACCACCGGTGACGGCGAGGTGCACCTCGGGCACCGCCGACTCGCCATCATCGACCTGTCCGAGACCGGCGCCCAGCCGATGGTCTCGGACGGCCTCGCCCTGACGTACAACGGCGAGCTGTACAACGCGCCCGAGCTGCGGGCCGAACTGGCCGCCGCCGGGGTGCGCTTCCGCGGCACCTCCGACACCGAGGTGCTCCTGGAGGCCTGGCGGCGCTGGGGCACGGACTGCCTGCCCCGGCTGCGCGGCATGTTCGCGTTCGGGATCTTCGACGAGCGGACCGGTGAACTGGTGCTCGCCCGCGACCAGTTGGGCATCAAGCCGCTGTTCCTGCTCCGGCGCGGTACGGGACTGGCGTTCGCCTCCGAGCTCAAGGCGCTCGCCGCCGCCACCGGCGGGTCGCTGCAGGTGGACGAGGCGGCGCTGGTGGCCTCGCTCCTCTATTACTGGGTGCCGGATTCGCGCTGCGCGTTCCGCGAGGCGGAGAAGCTGCCGCCGGGGAGCTGGCTGCGGTGCAGGCCCGACGGCCGTATGGAGCGCGGCAGTTACTGGAACCTGCGGGACGTCGCCGCCGAGGGCAGGGAGCGGGCCCGGAACGGCGAGCAGCCGGACCTGGCCGCCGTCGTCGAGGAGTCGACCCGACGTCACCTGCTCTCCGACGTCCCCGTGGCGACCTTCCTCTCCGGCGGCCTCGACTCCAGTTACCTGACCGCGCTCGCGGCCCGCGACCGGCCCGGGATCTCCGCCTACACGATCGGATTCCGCGCCGAGGACGCCAAGTTCGAGGCGATGCCCGACGACCTGCGCCATGCCCGGCAGGTGGCCGAGCGGTTCGGCGTCGACCTGCACGAGATCGAGATCGCTCCGAACGTGCTCGACCTGCTGCCGCGGATGACATACCACCTGGACGAGCCGATCGGCGACCCCGCCGCGATCAACACGTTCCTGATCTGCCAGGCAGCCCGGGAGGCCGGGGTCAAGGTGATGCTCTCGGGGATGGGCGCCGACGAACTGTTCGCCGGTTACCGCAAGCACCTGGCCAACCTGATCGCGCTGCGCTACCAGCGCGTCCCACGGCCCCTGCGGCGCGGGGTTTCAAGGGCCGTGGACCGGCTGCCGGTCGCCACCGCCCGCCGTGGCTACCGGTCGGTGCGCTTCGCCAAGCGGTTCCTCTCCTTCGCCGACCTGCCGGAGGAGACCGCGTTCCGGCGCAGCTACACCATGTACGACCAGGCGGAGCTGCTCGCCCTGATCAACCCGGACTTGGCCGGGACGGTCGACGACGTACTGACCGAGCACGCGGAGATCTACGAGGACAACGACCTCGACGACTTCGTCAACCGCATGTGCCTGGCCGACGCGCGGATGTTCCTGCCGGGCCTGAACCTCGCGTACACGGACCGCTCCAGCATGGCCGCGTCGACCGAGGTACGGGTGCCGTACGTGGACGTCGAGGTGGTCAGGGCGGCGTTCGCCGTGCCCGGCGACCGCAAGATCGCCGGACGGCAGGGCAAGGCCGTCCTCAAGGAGGCGGCCACCTCGATCCTGCCCCGGGAGATCGTCTACCGGCCCAAGGGCCTGTTCAGCGCCCCGTTGCGGGCCTGGATGAGCCGGGATCTCGCGCCGCTGGTGCGCGAGGTGGTCAACGACGGCGTGCTCGTCAACTCCGGGTTCCTGCGCCGCGACGCGCTGGCGCGGATGGTCGCCGAGGACGCCGCGGGGCAGCGGGACTTCTCCAAGCATCTGTGGCATGTGCTGACCCTCGAGTACTGGTACCGCGACGCGACCGCTGGGTCCGGCCAGAGCACTCGGTTAACGGCTTAGGAATCAGAGGAGTTCGGGTGAAGCAGGTTGTTCAGAACTACAAGAGCGGCGAGCTGGCGGTGCTCGACGTGCCGGTGCCGGGATGCAAGCCGGGCGGTGTCCTCGTCCGCACCGCCTACTCGCTGATATCCACCGGGACCGAGCTCATGAAGGTGTCCGAGGCCGGGATGTCGATGCTCGGCAAGGCCCGCTCCCGGCCGGACCAGGTGGCCAAGGTCGTGCAGAGCGTGGCCACCAACGGGGTGCCCGCCACCTACCGCAAGGTGATGGGAAAGCTGGACTCCTACACCCCCCTCGGCTATTCGCTGTGCGGGGTGGTCGAGCAGGTCGGCGCGGGGATCGACGACGTGAAGGTCGGCGACCTCGTGGCCTGCGCGGGCAACGAGCACGCGCTGCACGCCGAGCTGAACTGGGTGCCCAAGAACCTCTACGCCCCGGTGCCGGGCGGCCTCGCGTCGCGGCACGCGGCCTTCGGCACCGTCGGGTCGATCGCGTTGCAGGGCGTCCGGCGCGGCGAGCCACAGCTCGGCGACGTGGCCCTCGTCATCGGCCTCGGCCTGATCGGGCAGCTGGTGGTGCAGCTCCTCGCCGCCTCCGGGGCCCGCGTCGTCGGCGTCGACCCCGACCCGGTGCGCTGCGAGCTCGCCGAGCGCCTGGGCGCGGCGGCCTGCGGCGATCCCGGGTCCGCGGCCGTCGAGGCCGCCGTCGCCGAACTCACCGGCGGTCACGGCGCGGACCAGGTGTATCTGGCCGCCGGCGGAGCCAGCAACCAACCCGTCGAGCTGGCCGCCCGGCTCTGCCGGGACCGCGGCCGGGTCGTCGACATCGGCAAGTGCCGCCTCGACCTGCCGTGGAACGCGTACTACGAGAAGGAACTCGACGTCCGGTTCTCCCGCTCGTACGGCCCCGGACGCTACGACCCGGAGTACGAGCTCGAGGGTCGCGACTACCCCATCGGCTACGTGCGCTGGACCGAGCGCCGCAACCTGGCGTGCTTCCTCGACCTCGTGGCCCGAGGACGCGTCGACGTGGAGCCCTTGGTCTCCCACGTCGCCGACTTCGATGACGCGGTCGAGACGTACCAGCGCCTGAAGGAAGGTGACTTGAAGGCCGTGGCGGTGCTGTTCCGCTACCCCGACCGGACGGGCCGAGAGGAGGCCGCGGCCCCGGTCGTGACCGTGCCCGCGGTGAACGTGAGACGGAGTCCGGCCTTGTCCACCACGACGCCCGTGCGCCTGGCCTTCGTCGGCGCCGGGAACTACGCGACGTCGATGCTGCTGCCGCACCTCACGCGGCGCGACGGCGTCGAGCTGTCCACGGTCGTCACCACCACGGCACTGTCCGGGGCCAACGCGAAGCGGAAGTTCGGCTTCGCCGAGGCGACCACCGATCTGGACGCCGTGCTCGGCGACCCGTCCATCGACGCCGTGTTCGTGGTCACCCGGCACAGCTCGCACGCCGAACTGACCCGCAGGGCACTCCTCGCCGGCAAGGCCGTGTTCGTCGAGAAGCCCCTGGCCCTCAGCGAGGACGAGCTCGCCGGTGTGCTGGCCGCGGTGGAGGAGTCCGGCAACGACCGGCTGCAGGTGGGCTTCAACCGCCGGTTCGCGCCGCTGCTGCAGGAGGCCAGGAAGCGGTTCGGCGCCCGGACCGGCCCCGCGAGCCTCCGCTATCTGGTCAACGCGGGCCAGTTGCAGCACGGCAGCTGGTACCTCCAACAGGGCACCGAGGGCTCGCGGTTCGCCGGTGAGGGCGGGCACTTCATCGACACGGCCGGCTGGCTCCTCGAGGCCGACCCGGTCTCGGTGTACGCGGTCGCCACGTCCGGCGGCGACGACCTCCAGGTCGTGCTGCGCTACCCGGACGGGTCCACCGCCACCATCAGCTACGTCACCAGCGGCGCGGCAGCATTCCCCAAGGAGACGCTGGACCTCATCGCCGACGGCAAGGTGCTCCGGCTCGACGACTTCGTCCGTGCCTCGGTCTTCGCGGACGGGGGAGTGGGCCGCAAGCGCTGGGTCAGCTCGCGGCTGCCCAAGGCCCGCGACAAGGGCCAGAACGCCGAGCTGGCCGCGTTCATCAGGGCGGTGCGGTCCGGCGGACCGATGCCGGTGCCGCTGGAGTCGCTCGTCGCGACCACCGCGGCCACCCTCGCCGTGCGGGCCGGACTTGCCGGCGGCGCGCCGGTGACGTTGGCGAGGGCGCGATGACGGTGAGTTCGGGGAGTCCGGGCTGGTACCTGCGGCGCCTGTCCCGGATGGGACCGCGGGAGATCGGCGGTCGGGTGGGCGACGCCGTGCGCAGGCGGCGGTGGCGGTCGACTCCGCCGGACTGCCCGAGCGTGACCGGCGCGCGGTTCACCGCCGTACTGCCCGCCGGGACGATCGCCGCGGTGCCACCGGACGCCGCGAAACGCCTCGTCGACGAGGCGGACCGGCTGATGGCCGGGCACGCCGAGTTCTTCGGCGTGGTCCGCGACGACCTGATCGACCCGGACTGGTGGTACGACCCGAAGACCGGGCGCCGGGCTCCCTGGGGCTACGCCTTCGACGTGCCGTACCGCGACGAGGACGCGGTCGGGGACATCAAGCAGATCTGGGAGCCCTCCCGGCACCAGTACCTCACCGTGCTCGCCGCCGCCTACACGCTCACCGGGAACGAGCGGTACGCCGAGCGCGTGGCCGAGCATCTGCGCTTGTGGTGGGCGGCCAACGCACCGCTGCGCGGCGTGCACTGGATCAGCGGCATCGAGCTGGGGATCCGGCTGCTGTCCTGGGTGTGGATCCGCAGGCTGCTCGACGGCTGGCCGGGCGCGGCCGGTCTCTTCGAGGACAACCCGGTGGCGCTGAACCAGATCTGGCACCACCAGCGCTGGCTCGCCGCCTTCCCCAGCCGGGGATCCTCGGCCAACAACCACGTCATCGCCGAGGCCGCCGGGCAGTTGGCCGCGGCCTGCGCCTTCGGGTGGTTCCCCTCGTCGGAGCAGTGGCGAGCGGGTGCGCTGCGGTCCCTCGATCGGCATCTGCGGAGCAACACCTTCGAGTCGGGCCTCAACCGCGAGTCGGCCACCGAGTACCACGGACTCGTCCTTGAGCTGGGCCTGGCCGCGGTGGCCGAGGCGGACGCCGCCGACGTGCCGGTCCCCGCGTCGGTCCGGCTCGTGCTGCTGCGGATGACCGACGCGCTCGCGGCCATCGTGGACGGCCGGCTGCGGCCGCCGCGCCAAGGGGACGCGGACGACGGGCACGGTCTGATCGTGGACGGCGCGGGCACCGACCGCTGGGCCTCGCTCCTGGCCACCGGTGACGCCGTGTTCGGCCGCCTCCACTGGTGGCCGGAGGCGACTGGCACCGATGTGCGCACCCCGCTCCTCACCGCGCTCATCCGGCCGTACGCGAAGGACGGGACCGCACCGGCCGCGGCCCGCCCGGCAGGCAGGCCGGACCACTTCGCAGACGCGGGCATGACCATCCTGCGCGGCCCGGACGAGATCTGGTGCCGCTGCGACGGCGGTCCGCACGGGTTCCTGGCCATCGCCGCGCACGCCCACGCGGACGCGCTGTCCGTGGAGGTCCGGCACGACGGGGTCGACGTGCTCGCCGACCCGGGGACGTTCTGCTACCACGGGCAGCCCGAGTGGCGGCAGTACTTCCGGTCCACCATCGGCCACAACACCCTGCAGCTGGACGGCGCCGACCAGTCCGTCTCCGGCGGCCCGTTCCTGTGGACCCGGCATGCCCGCAGCCGCGTCCTGGCCGTGCGGACGTCCGGCGCGTCCGGCGCGTCCGACGGGGGGACGGCCAGCTGGTGCGCCGAGCACGACGGCTATCAGCGCTCCGTGCACCGCCGTCGGGTGGAACTGACCGCAGCGACCCAGGAGTTGCGGGTGGTCGACGAGGTGCGCGGCCCGCGCCGGGCGGCCGTGCGCCTGGCGTTCCACCTCGGTCCGGCGATCGCGGCGGACCTGGTGGGGAACTGGGCGGTGCTCACCTGGACGCGGGACGGCGAGGACCGCTCCGCGGTGCTCGACCTGCCAGGACAGCTGTCCTGGCAGGCGCACCGCGGCGAGAGCGACCCGCCGCTCGGCTGGTACTCCGCGGGCTTCGGGCGCAAGGAACCCGCCACCACGCTGGTCGGCACCGGCTTCGCCGCTCCGGAGGGGTTCACGACCGTACTCAGGTTCTGCGGCTAGGGGGATGGGACACGTGGGGGTCAAGAAGCGGCACTGGGCGTTGCCGGTGGCACCGCTGGTGCTGGTCCTGCTGGCGGTGACCGGCTGCGAGAGCGCGCCCGGCGACCGGGCGGAGCCGACCGGTGCGCCGTCCGAGTCCGGTGCGCCATCGACGTCCGGTGCGCCGACCGGCGCCGTGGCCCGGGTGTGCGCCAAGCCCGCGGCCGGCCCCGCGAAGGCGCCGGCGGGCGCGGTGACGGTCGACCCCTCGGTGGTCGGTGACCTGGCCGCCAAGACCAAGAGCAGCCCCGCGAACACCACGTTCTGGCTCCGTCCCGGCAACCACAGGCTCGATCCGGACCGCTACGCCCAGGTCATCCCCAAGAAGGGGAACCGCTACCTCGGCGCACCAGGAGCGGTGCTCGACGGGCACAAGACCAACCAGTACGCGTTCGGCGGCAGCGCCCGCGACGTCACCATCCGCCACCTGACCGTGCGGCGCTTCGTCGCGCCGCAGGACCAAGGCGTGGTCAACCACGACTCGGCCGACGGCTGGGTGATCGAGCACGCGACGATCGAGCACAACTCCGGCGCCGGTCTCATGGCCGGGGCCCGCCAGAAGGTCCGCGCCAACTGCCTGCGCGAGAACGGTCAGTACGGAATCAACGCGTACAAGCCCGGCGACGCCATCCGCGACCTGGTGATCGAGGGCAACGAGATCGTGGGCAACAACACCGACGACTGGGAGCGGCGGCGCAAGGGCTGCGGCTGCACGGGCGGCATCAAGTTCTGGGCCGTCAACGGCGCCGACGTCCGCGGCAATTGGGTGCACGACAACCGGGGAACGGGGTTGTGGGCGGACACGAACAACAACGACTTCCGCATCGAGGGCAACGTCCTTGAAGCCAACGACGGTGCCGCGCTGATCTACGAGACCAGCTACAACGCGGTCATCCGGAAGAACACGATCCGGCGGAACAACTGGGTCGAGGGCCGCAGGTACGCCGACCGCGGCGACGACTTCCCGTTCGCGACCATCTACCTGTCCGAGTCCGGCGGCGAACCACGGGTCAAGGCCCGCACGGACAAGGTCGAGGTCTACAAGAACGTCCTCGAGGACAACTGGTCCGGGATCACCCTGTGGGAGAACGCCGACCGGTTCTGCAACAGCCCGGCCAACACCTCGTCCGGTGACTGCACGTTGCTGGTGAAGGACACCGACCGCTGTGAGCGGCCGGGCATCACCACGGCACCGCTCTACGCCGACTGCCGGTGGAAGACCCAGCGGGTCGACATCCACGACAACCGCTTCGACCTCGACGCGTCCGTCGTCAAGTGCAAGGCGCAGTGCGGCCTGATGGCGGTCCTCGCCAACTACGGCACCTATCCGGACTGGTCGCCGTACAAGGGCACGCGGGTGGCCGACGCCATCACCCGGAAACAGGACAACCGCTGGCACGACAACGTCTACATCGGACCGTGGAGCTTCGTCGCCCACGACCCGAGCGGAAAGCTCGACTTCGGACAGTGGCAGGGCGCTCCGCACGAGCAGGACGCGGGCAGCACCTTCCGTCCACGGAGCGGTGGTTGAGATGGGCACGGACCACACGCCGAAGATCGTCGGCACGGTCTGGGGGCTGCTGATCCTCAACACGCTCGGCTCCGCGGGTGCCGAGACCATCATCCCGCTGCCCCGCTCCCTCATCCAGATGGTCACCATGGGGGCCCTGGTCGCCGCGTTCGCACTGGCGCTCGCGGTCAATCTCCGGCCGACCATCCGGCCCAGCGCCTTCGTGTTCCTGCTCACCCTGCTCCTCGTGCCGAGCGTGATCTCCAGCGTGGACCTGGAGTCCGGGTTCGGCGCGCTGTTCCGCTGCGCCAGGTTCGCTCTCTTCGTCGCCACCCTGTGGCTGCTCAGCCGCTGGTGGGACGGCGGCCTGACGTTCGTACGGCACCACATCCGGATCTACTTCGCGGTGCTCGGTTCGGTGGCCGCGGGCGCGCTCATCTCACCGGGCGCGGCCATGCCCGACGTCTACGGCGGCCGGCTGGTCGGCGCGTTGTGGCCGCTCACCCCGCCCCAGATCGGCCAGTACGCCGCGGTGATCATCGGGCTCACCGTGCTGCTGCTCATGGGCCGCAGGACCGACAAGGTCAGCGCGGCGGTGGTCATCGTGCCGTCCTTCGCCCTGCTCGCGCTGACCCATACCCGGACGGCCACGCTCGGACTGCTCATCGGCCTCGTCCTCGCGATCGGTTCGCTCGTCCTGACCAGCGCCGCAGCGCGCCGGTTCTTCGCCTGGGCGGTGGTGTGCGCCGTGGTGGCCGTGGTGGGGTTCAGCTCCGCGCTGCAGGCGTGGTTCCTGCGCGGTCAGACCCAGGAGTACTTCTCCAGCCTCAACGGCCGGGCCAAGGTCTGGGACGCCCTGCTCGCGGCGCCCCGGTCGACCTCGGAGCAGCTGTTCGGCGCGGGCCTCGGAGACAAGTCGTTCGGCGGCCTTCCGATCGACAACAGCTGGCTGGCCGTCTACCACGAGCAGGGTCTGATCGGCGGCGCCATCGTGGCGATGATCATCGCCGTGCTCGGCGGTGTCGCGTTGCTGCGGCCGCCGTCGCTGTCGAGGGCCTGCGCGCTCTTCCTGATCAGCTACTGCGCGATCGCGTCGTACACCGAGGCAGGTCTTGGCGACGCATCGCCGTATCTGCTCCATCTGGCCCTGGCCGCCTCGCTGTTGGCGGCTCCCGCCGAGGCCACCCCCCTGCCGAAGCCCGTGGTCTCCCGACCACGGCGCATCCCGCGCTGGGCCAAGAGATCGGAGGTGACTTGAGCATGCACGTCCTCGTGGTGCACAACCGCTACGCCTCGGCGCAGCCGAGCGGGGAGAACAAGGTCGTCGACCAGGAGGTGGAGCTGCTGCGCGCGGCCGGCCACCGGGTCGAGCTGTTCGAGCGGCGCAGCGACGACATCGCCGCGCTGTCGCTGCCGAGCAAGGCCGCTCTGCCGCTCCTCGTGCCGTGGAACCCGGCGGTCCGCTCGGAGCTCGCCGCCCGGCTGCGCACCTCACGCCCTGACGTGGTGCACGTCCACAACGTCTTCCCGCTCCTGTCGCCCGCGGTCATCGCCGCCTGCGCCGACGCCGACGTGCCCGCCGTCGCCACGCTGCACAACTACACCCAGATCTGCCCGCCCGGCACGCTGCAGCGGGACGGCAGGCCATGCACCGAGTGCGTCGGGAGGGCGCCGCTGCCCGCCGTCCGGCACGGCTGCTACCGCGGATCGCGCCTCGCGACGGTGCCGCTCGCGGTCAGCCTGTCGGTCAACCGGCGGCGGTGGTGGTCCGGCGTGGAGCGGTTCTTCTGCATCTCCGCGGCGCAGCGCGACGTCCTCGTGGCGGCAGGCATGCCGGCCGAACGCCTTGCGGTGAAGCACAACTTCGTGCCAGACCCGGACGCCCGCCGGTCGGACGACGGCGAGCACCTGCTCTACCTCGGCCGGCTCGCGGAGGCCAAGGGCGTGCGGCTGCTCATGGCCGCGTGGGACGAGATCGCGGCGGACGGCGGTGTGGGCGTACCGCTCGTGATCGCCGGGACGGGGCCGCTGGAACCGGAGGTGACCGCCTGGGCCGCGGGCCGGGACGACGTGCGGTACGTCGGCCTGTACGACACGGCGGAGTGCCGGAAGGCCATCGCCCGGTCGGTGGCCGTGGTGGCTCCCTCGACGTGGCTGGAGGCCTTCGGCCTGGTGGTCGTCGAGGCGATGGCGGCCGGGGTCCCGGCCGTCGCCGCCGGTCACGGCGCCTTCGTCGAACTCGTCGACGACGGGGTGACCGGACTGCTGCACCGGCCGGGAGAGGCGGCATCGCTCGCGTCCCGCATACGCCGGGTCGCGGCCGATCCCGTCCGCAACCGGGAGATGGGCCGGGCGGCCCGACGCCGATACGAGCAGGGGTTCAGCCCTGCCGTCGGTCTCGACCGTCTGGTGGAGGGGTACCGCACCGCGATCGCGGGTCGGTCAGCACTGGGCTCGCGGCGGGGCACCCGCGCGGGCAGGGATGGGGGCAGTAGATGACACGATGCCGACTCTGCGGCTCGGCGGCGATGGGGAGCGTCGTCGATCTGGGGGCGACACCGCCGTGCGAGAGCTTTCTCTCCGCGGACCAACTGGACGAGCCGGAGCCCGCGTTCCCGCTGCATCTGCGGGTCTGCACCGACTGCTGGCTCGCGCAGATCCCGCCGCTGATCACACCGGAGGAGACGTTCAAGGAGTACGCGTACTTCTCCTCCTTCTCGACCTCCTGGGTGGAGCACGCGCGTACGTTCGTCGCCGATGCCGTACAGCGACTTGACCTGGGCGATGACGCCTTCGTGGTCGAGGTCGCCAGCAACGACGGCTACCTCCTGAAGCACCTGGTGGACCGGGGGATCCGCTGCCTCGGCATCGAGCCGTCGGTGAACGTCGGTGCCGCGGCGCGGGAAGCGGGTGTGCCCACGCTCACGGAGTTCCTGAGCCCGGACACCGGCGCCGCCGCCCGCGCCGAGCACGGCCCGGCGGACCTGGTCGTGGCGAACAACGTGTACGCGCACATCCCCGACGTGGTCGGGTTCACCCAGGGGCTGCGCGCCCTGGTCGCCGACGACGGCTGGGTCTCCATCGAGGTGCAGCACCTGCTGACCCTGATCGAGGAGAACCAGTACGACACGATCTACCACGAGCACTTCCAGTACTACACGGTCGCGTCCGCGATCCGAGCCCTCGCCAGCGGTGGACTCGCCCTCGTGGACGTCGAGTTGCTGCCCACGCACGGCGGCTCCATCCGGCTGTGGGCCCGGCCGGTCGGGGTGGCCGGCGAGGTGTCCCCACGGGTCGCCGATGTGCTGGCCCGGGAGAAGGCCGCAGGGCTCCAGGAGCTGTCGGGGTACACCGAGTTCTCCGCCCGCGTGGCCAAGGTGCGCAGGGACCTGCTGCGGTTCCTCATCGACGCGACCGAGCGCGGCGAGCGGGTCGTCGGCTACGGAGCACCGGGCAAGGGCAACACCCTGCTCAACCACTGCGGAATCCGGCCCGACCTGCTGGCGTACACGGTCGACCGCAACCCCTACAAGCACGGCAGGTTCACCCCGGGCACCCGCATCCCGATCCTGCCGCCCGAGCAGATAGCCGCCGACCGCCCGGACTACGTCCTGGTCCTTCCGTGGAACCTGCGGGACGAGCTGGTCGAGCAGCTGTCCTTCGTGCACGCCTGGGGCGGCCGTCTCGTCTTTCCCGTCCCGGAACTGAGCATTGTCGAGGTCAAGCCATGAAGGTCGTCCTGTTCTGCGGCGGTTATGGACTGCGCATGCGCAGCGGAGCCGCCGACGACATGCCCAAGCCGATGGCGATGGTCGGCCCCCGGCCGCTGATCTGGCACGTCATGCGCTACTACGCGTACTTCGGGCACACGGAGTTCATCCTGTGCCTCGGGTACGGGGCGCACCACATCAAGGACTTCTTCCTCAATTACGAGGAGACGACGTCCAACGACTTCGTACTGCGGGGCGGGCAGACCGAGTTGCTCTCCACCGACATCGCCGACTGGACGATCACGTTCGCGCAGACCGGGATCGAGTCACCGATCGGGGAGCGGCTGCGTCGGGTGCGGCACCACCTGGACGGCGACGAGATGTTCCTCGCCAACTACGCCGACGTGCTCACCGACGCCCCGCTGCCCCAGATGATCGACCGGTTCGCCCGGCGCGACGCCGGGGCGTCGATGATGGTGGTGCCGCCGCAGTCCTCGTTCCACTGCGTGGAGCTGGGCGAGGACGGCCTGGTGGGGGGCATCACCGCGGTGAGCGAACTGCCGCTGTGGGAGAACGGCGGCTACTTCGTGCTCCGCCAGGAGATCTTCGACCACATCCCGGAGGACGGGGACCTGGTCGCCGACGGATGTTCCCGCCTCGCCAAGCAG
>NZ_JBWLKL010000053.1:0-41438 GCF_059026065.1 Streptomyces sp. A18
CGGGTCAGCGGAAACAGAAGGCCGACGCAGGATCAGGGTCGGCAGATGGTGTAGCAGTTCCTTCGGGGCCCGGGTGCCATATGTGCACCCGGGCCCCTCCACGCGTTCCAACCGTTCCATAGAGAGGTGCAATGACAGCAGACGACTCGTTCGGGCGTCTCGATGACGACGACTACCCCGCGTACACCATGGGGCGGGCCGCCGAGATGCTCAACACCACCCAGGGCTTCCTCCGCGCTATCGGCGAAGCCCGCCTGATCACCCCGCTGCGCTCCGCGGGCAGCCACCGTCGCTACTCCCGCTACCAGCTGCGTATCGCCGCCCGCGCACGGGAACTCGTCGACCAGGGCACCCCTATCGAGGCCGCCTGCCGCATCGTCATCCTCGAAGACCAACTCGAAGAGGCCCAACGCATCAACGTCCGGTACCGCGATGCCGCCGAAACAGCAGGATCGGCTGGCTGAAGCCCCCCGGGCGGGGCTCGCTTACCTGGACATCACCGCGAACAGTGCCACCACGATCAGTGCGCAGGCCAAGCCGATCATCGCGGTACGCAGCGGGCCGAGCGCCTGACTTGTCGAAGGTGCCGTGCAGGAAGGTGCCGTGCAGGAACCGCGCTCCAGCCCTCCGGTACGGGGCGAGCTCAGCCTGTACGCGCCGACGCGTTTGGCGTGCCCCTGTGGTGTCGCGTCGTTGGCGTCCATGTAGGCGGAACGCGTCGCGAGTCGTTGAGCCACGGCTCAGTCAACCGCCGTGAGCGAGGTTCACGAATCTGGAGGGTTCGTCTCACATCTCGTGGCGTAGGGCGAGGAGCGTGGCGTCGTCCGAGCGGTGCGGGCCGTCCAGGTGGGTGACGACCTGTTCGACGTACCGGTTGAGACCATCGTGGCCGGCCATCGGGGCCGTGGTCCGGAAGCTCTGTTCGGCCGCGGCGAGAAAGCGCCGCGTGTCCCGGTCCGGGTCGCTGGTCCTCCGTTCGGTGAGACTCGTTGCGACCAGCAGGGCCGTGCGCAAGGTGTCGTTGATGCGGTTTCGGCGTCCGGCCATGATGCCCGCAAACGCTTCCTTGTCGACGGCGCTGAGCCGTCGTGCAGAGGTCACCTGGACCGTCGCGGTCCTTATCGCGCCCGGCAGCCGGAGTCGGTCGTCGGTGTGTGGCTCCGCGAGAGCGGTGGAATTCGAGACCGTCGTCGAGGCCACTGGCCGGGTCGGCGCGCCGGCGGTGCAGGGCCGTGATGACCTCCCCCGTGGCGACGTCGAACGCGGCGAACAGGGTGGTCAGGCCGTTGCTCTGAAACGACCAGTATGGCAGCGAGTTGGGGCCTCCGCCTCGTAACGAACAGACCGCCATCCTCACAGCGGCCCACCGGTTGAATCGACCTACCCCTCCCCGCACCGCATCCGGCTGCACTAACCTTTCGGCCATGCTGGGGCGACGCAGAGCGCAGAGGAGGGCGGCCCTCCTCGGCGTCGTGCAGGCGCGGGTAGGAGAGGCTACAGCCACGGGTGATTACAGCGGTGTTTGCGGGGAGCGAGCACTCGCGGACGCCCAGGCACTTGACCTGGCCATTAGGGACGACGTTGGGAACCACTCTTCGCTGTCGCTGCTCGGTTGGTTCTATTGGTATCGACATCAGGCTGGGGGCGGAGGGGAAACACCCGACGGCGCGAAGGCTTTCCAGTATTTCCTCATGTGCTATCTGGCCGGAGACGAGGGCGTCCCGGAGCCCTTGGAGACAGCGCTCGCCGACAGCGCGGTGCACAACGCTCTGGACCTGCTCAACCAGTTGTTGTCGGATCCTCGCCCCGAACCTGCCGCACATCACGCGCGATTGTGGCAACGCATCGCCCGCGCTGTACCGCACGACCACGAAGACCGGCCGGCGGTGCTGTCCAACCTCGGTCTCGCCCACAGGATTCATTTCGTGGCCACGGGTTCCTCTAGCGCCCTGAATGCGTCGATAGAAGCAGGGCGAGAGGCAGTCGAGGCGACTCCGGAAGGCCATCCTGACCGGGCCGAGCGTATCTACAACCTGGTGGGTTCGCTCGAATCAAGATACGAACTCTCGCAGACGTCGGCACACTTGAAGGACCTCATCCAAACTCTCCACGCAGGCGTCCGGGCCACCCCGGCCCAGCACCCGCGCCGTGCAGAACGTCTCTCTGAACTGGCCGGTCGGCACTGGGAGAGATTCCAGCAGAGCGGGGCGATGGCAGACCTCAATGCCTTGATCGAATGCACGCGTGAGGCGTTGGACTGTACCGGGCAGGGCGGTTCCCACTGGGCTGACCGCCAGTACAACTACGGCTATGCCACGTACCTCCGCTATAAGCGGAAGCAGTCCCCCGCTGATCTGAGAGCGGCGATCAACGCCCTCCGGCTTTCCGTATCGGCCACCCCCGCAGGCGATCCCGCCCTGGACCTCCGTAAGTCAGTCCTGGAGGATGTACTGCGTCTTCGCACTCGGTGAATCCGGCACGATTTCGGGGGGGATCTCGGCGTGGGTAAATGGCGCGACCGACTGAAGCGACAACGACGAATCGTCACAGCTCGGGCGACGGCCAATCGCATCCTCTCCACTGAGAACTTCGCGCTTGCGCTTGAGGCACAGGCGCTTGATGAGGTCCGGGGGCTCCAGGATCTGCTGCCCGCCGAGGGCACAGGCACCGACCACGAGGTGCGGTACGTGCTAGGAGTGCTGCACTGGCTACGCGGCAAGGCCCTCCCTGAAGCAGAGGGCGCCGAAGAGCTGCATACGGCGGTCCGCCTGCTGGGGCCGTGCTTCATCGCCGACATCTGGCTCCCTGAGGAGCTGCTTCCCGAACTCGCCGTTGAGGCTTTTCCCTACGTACCAGGCGTCGTGCAGGAAGCGGTGGACTCTGCCGACCCGGAGCTCGTGTCCTCCGCCGTGGGACTGTGCCGACGCCTGGTGGACGCCCTACCTGACTCGTCCCGCAGGAGGGGCGAAGCCTTCGCCGTGCTGGGGTTCGCACTCCGGTCGAGACACGAGCTGACCGGCGCTACCGCTGATCAGGATGAGGCGGTCGAGGTCATGCGGGCGGCTGCGGGCGCGCTCGCGGAAGGCCACGAGAGCCGCTCGGTGGTGCTCGGGGGACTTTGCGTGGTTCTGTGGGACCGCTACGAGCGGACCGGCGTGGAAACAGACCTCGATGCCTTGATCGGAGTTGCCCGCGATGCGGTGAGCAGCATTGCTGAAGAGTCCCACAGCCTGGAAGCTCTACGCGATCACCTGGTGCGTGGACTCGTTGCGCGCTTCGAACTCCACGGCTTCAGCGCGGACTTGGACGAAGCGAACGAACTCCGTCAGCCCTCTCATCCTGCATCCGCCGACGCCGTTGTTGACGGTGGTGACGATGGTGAGGGAAAGGGTGAGGGAGGGCTATCGCGTGGCACTGGCCTGCCCCGGCCGCCGGACGGCGGACCTGGGCTCCGCCGGTCCTCTGCTCCCGAGGCCGCTCGGGCCACCGGCGACGGAACCGGCATGACCACCGGACCGACCACCGGCCTGACCGAGGAGAAGGGAGTCTCACGAGCTGCTGGCCAGCCCGGGCAGAACGGGGACCTGGAAGCTCGGATGAGTGTTCTGTGGCGTCACTTCGAGCAGACAGGAAGCCAGGCAGACCTTGAGCGTGCGATCGACCTCGCACAGCTACTGGTGGATGCAACAGTTGCAACACCCGCTCAGGATCCGGAACGAGCCCGGTACTTGTGCGGTCTGGGAGCCGCGTGGGGAAGACGGTTTCTGCTGACGGGGGAAGGGACAGACCTGCAGGAGGCGATCGCAGCCCTTGCGGAGTCCGTCGCGCTGGTCCCCCGTGCCGATCCCGATCGGGAGACCTACCTGTCCCTGCTGGCCGACGCTCAGCGGTTGCGCGTGGAGGCCGATCCGTCGCTGGCCCACGTGAACGAGGCCATAGCCGTGTTCCAGGACTTGGTGAGGGTCCCCCCAGCTGAAGAAGTCGATCGTCCGAGACACCTTTCCAACCTGGGAAACCTCCTGAGCAGGCGCCACACCCTTACGGGAGCACCGGAGGATCTGGCGGCTGCGGTCGAAGCCCGGCAGTCCGCCGTGGCATCTTCCACGACCGGACACCCCGATCACGCTGTGTTCCTGTCCCACCTGGGTGCAGAATTGCGAGTCCGCTTCGGACTCACTGGGGCCCTGGCTGATCTGGAAGCGGCAACCGAGTACACCCGGGCCGCAGTCGAAGTCACGGCACCTGGGCACCCGCGTCTGGCGACGTTCCAATCGATGTTGGGGCACGTTCTGTACGCCCGCTATCAACGCACCGGGAGGGGTGATCACCTGGACGAAGCCATCGAGAGTATGCGGGCTGCGACGGCGGCTGCCGCGCCCGGCACACCCGCCTCCGCGTGGGCCACTCTTGGCGAGGCGTTACGCGTCCGCTTCGAGAGGAACAAGGCAATCGTCGATCTCGATGCGGCGGTCCACGCGGGCCGGGAGGCTCTGCGTCTGATGTCCGCGGGCCATCCGGATTGCGCTTCGGTATCGTCCCTGCTGAGCGGGTCCCTGCGGCTTCGTTCCGAGCGTGCCGGCACGGCGCATGATCTGGATGAGGCCGTCGACCTGGGCCGTCAGGCCGTTGAGGCAGGCTGCTCCCAGAGCTCGGACCAGGTGGTCCGATTGGCCCACCTCGGACACGCCCTGCGCGTTCGTTACGAGCGCACCGGCTCCGTGGCCGACCGCGATGCGGCGGTGGCGGCCTTCGCCGAGGCCTGCGAGGTGGAGTCGGCAGCGCCGTCGTATCGAATCCAAGCGGCCCACAACGCCGCAGACTTGCTGGCTCAAGCAGAGCCCGATCGCGCGTCCGACCTCATGGAGGCCGCTGTACGCCTGCTGCCGGACGTGGTCCCCCGTCAGCTGGAGCGAGGAGATCAGCAGCATCTTCTCGGTGGGCTGGCAAACCTTGCCGCCGACGCAGCCGCGCTCGCCCTGTCGGACAGCAGAGGTACAGCGGAGCAGCGCGCCGTCCGTGCCCTTCAGCTCCTGGAGGCGGGCCGTGCGGTACTGCTCGGCCAGGAACTGGACATGCACAGTGAGCTCGCCGAACTTCAGCGCCACCACCCGGCTCTCGCCGCACGGCTGCTCGACCTCCGCAGCCGCCTGGACCAGCAGACTCCGGTGCGGGCGCCCGCCGACCTGGGTGTTCCCGGGGCGTCGGCCCAGCCTCAGACCGACGGTCTTCGAGCCCGGCAGCACCTCGTGGAAGAACTGGCCCGAACCCTCGACGAGATCCGTGCCCTGGATGGGTTCGCCTCCTTCGGGCTCCCGCCCACCACTGACGAACTCCTGGCCGAAGCAGCAGCGGGCGGCCCTGTGGTGCTGTTCAACATCAGCCGCCACCGCAGCGACGCGCTCCTGCTCACCGGGACCGGGATTAGCGCGCACCCGCTCCCCGCACTGGATCACCAGACTCTCACCGACAACATCTCCGTCTTCCAACGTGCTCTGGACAACGCAGTCTGTGGCACAGGGCGCACGCAGAGGGTCGAAGCACAGGCGACCCTGTCCACGCTGCTGGAGTGGCTGTGGGATTGTGCCGCTGAACCGGTTCTCTCCTCCTTGGGGCTCCAGCACCAGCCTTCGCCCGGCACCGACCCACCCCGAATCTGGTGGGTTCCCGGCGGCCTGCTGAGCCTTCTGCCCCTGCACGCCGCCGGCTACCACACCGACCCGGCGGACATGCACACTCGGCGGACCGTCATGGATCGCACCGTCTCTTCCTACACACCCACCGTGCGTGCCCTCCGATTCGCCCGGCGGCCCAGGCCGGCATCCCCTGCCGCCCCCCGAGCTCTGATTGTGGCCATGCCCACCACCCCGGGCCTTCCCAACGACGGCCGCCTCACCCACGCGGCCACGGAAGCCACCATGGTCAGGGACCGGCTGCCGGGCAGCGTCCTGCTCATGGAGCCCGACCCCGGCCACATGCCACCGCCGGACAGTGGACCCGCCATACCGACCAGAGCCAACGCCCTGGAACACCTGGCGGGTTGCGCCATCGCACACTTCATCTGCCACGGAGCCAGCAACGCAACGGACCCTTCTAAGAGCCTGCTGCTCCTACACGATCACGAGCGTGACCCGCTGTCCGTCGCCAGCCTCTCCCACACCACGCTCGCCCCCGCCCAGCTGGCTTACCTGTCCGCGTGCGAGACCGCCACCATCCGCGCGACCGACCTGGCCGATGAGGTAATCCACCTGACATCGGCTTTTCAGCTCATGGGATTCCCCCATGTCGTCGGCACGCTATGGGTGATCGATGACCGTCTTTCCGTTTCCATCGCCGACTCCTTCTACAACAACCTGCGCACCGACCGGCATGTGCTCGATGCGAGCCGCGCTGCCCGTGCACTGCACAGTGCCGTACGAGAGGCACGAGACGCCTTCCCGCACACTCCATCACTCTGGGCCGGATTCCTTCATGCCGGCGCCTGACCTGGGTGTGGTGCCGGTGCCTGACGCCCCCGCGCGTCCCTGACCGGCCATGGCATCAGTCTTCGTGACGCGAAGAAGGCGGACGCGCAGGGGGGATATAGAGAGACCGTGTGAGAGCGTCACCGGCGCTTTCCGTCAGCGGACCGAACGGGGGAAGCTCATCAACGATCGAGGGCCCGGGTGCTGCTTCGAGCCCGAGCCGGCGCGCGAGGTCCATGATGTAGAGACGGGTGGAGGCTTCCACGATAAGGGCGTAAGCATCTGCGGCCGCTCGCGTGCGAACCCAACCGATGACCGCCACGGCCACGGCGCCCGGGGCAGCAGGCCACCACTGCACGGCCAGTGCTAGATAGAGCAGAGCCCAGGCGATCAGAGTGGTGGCGCGTGTGAGGGCCTGGCGGGCAGCCGTGACCTCCGCTCGAGCGGACTCCGGCAGCATGAGCCACAAGTACGGCCAGACAGTGCCCAGGTCGAGCTGATACACACGGTCCAACCGGGCCACGACGGCATTAATACGGTCACCGCTCCACGTCGGGCGAGCGGGATACTCCTCTGAAATCCGGGTCATGGCACCAAGAGCAGCCTGCTGAGCTGCCAAGTCCACGCTGCGGCCCGCTGCCCGCTCGCGCCCGGCACCCTCGTGCATGGAGTGAAAGCTGCGAGCTGCGGCGAGCCAGCGATTCTGACGCCGAACGACCCGCCGTCGAGCAATGCGGCGCAGAACAGTTGGCCAGGCAGTCCATTCCGCGGCAAGACACAGCCGCTCGACAAGCGAAGCCAACCCTTGGGCAACCAGTCCCACGGCCGCGGAGCCTGCCAAGAAGGCAATCAGCAGTACTACCTGTCCGCCCGGCGTGCGGGTACCGGACGCCTCGGCCCCGGCCGTGATCTCATCCACCAGATACGCGACGTCAAATGGCCGCGATTGACCAAGGAGCACCGCAGCGCCCACCATGGCCACATAGAAAGCACCAGGGAGAACAAGCAGAGACATCCAGCGTTCTGCCAACTGCTTTCCCAGCTCCGACCAGAGGCCCGTCATGACTGGAGCCGTGCTCGGCGCAATGACTGGCAGTCGATCTCACAACGAGGCAGGGGTTCAAGGGGCTGGGGCCACCAGTACCGCGCACAGCGGCCGGCGGGACACAGATAGACCACATCGCCCCCTCCTCGCAGCGGACTGCGAGATATCCCAGCCAGACGGATGCTGCGTTGAGCGGCCCGATCCTCCGAGTGCCCGTACACGCCCAGCACATCACCATCGGCCTGCAAAGCATCGTGCAGTTGGTTGAGGGCGTAGTCGACGTCTGTACCCCGCCGAACGGCGGCGAGCAGCTGATCCAGCGGCGTCTCTTCTCCCGGACAGGCGAAAGAGACATCCTCGCGGATCGCCTCAAGGTGCTCGCAGACGTAGGCAAGCGCCGCCGCACGACATTCTACTGACGGGTCACCCTCATCGGACATGGATCCTCCCTCCTCGGAATGGCCTCGACCCATTCAACTATGGTCCGCTTGCGCACAGTTGGGCTCTCGCAAAGCCAAACATCGTCGGAGCCGCACTGCCCCTGTACCGTTTCCCCCCCCGTTGACCGCTGCCAGGTTGGGGCGGTGACCTGATGACCCAGCCGAAAGGTCCGCCCGCTACACACTCCAGCCCCTCCTGTACTCTCAGACAGCCGCAACAACACTGTTGCTCGGCGGGGTATCCAACTCACGCCGAAGAACAGGGTCTATGCACTCCGGTGAGCGCTCCGAGCTTGCCCACGACAGCGCGGGCAAGCTCGGCCCCCAGCGTCGCCACTCCACCCAACGGGGGACAGATCCACGCCGACGGCACCCTCATGTTGCAGGTTCCTGAAGACTGCCCCCCAGGAGTCTTCCGAAAATTGACGCCCCCTTGATGATCATGGAGGGTGATAAAGGTGGAGGACTGGGCCGAGGTACGTCGTCTGCATCGAGCGGAGGATGTGCCCATCAAAGAGATAGCGCGGCGTTTGGGGGTGGCCCGGAACGCGGTGCGGGCCGCGTTGTCCTCGGACCGGCCGCCCAAGTACGAGCGTGCACCGAGGGGTTTGGTGGTGGACGCGTATGAATCTCAGATCCGGGCCCTGCTGAAGGAATGGCCGCGGATGCCGGCACCGGTCATCGCCGAACGGATCAGCTGGCCGTACTCGATGTCACTCTTGAAGAAGCGGCTGGCTCTGCTGCGGTCGGAGTATGTGGGGATCGATCCGGTGGACCGGGTCCAGTACGAACCCTGCGAGATCACGCAATGCGACCGGTGGTCCCCCGAGCCGAAGATTCCAGTCGCGGCTGGGCAGGAAAGGATCCTGCCGGTGCTGGTTATGACGCTGGCATTCTCCCGCTACTTGTCCGCGGCGATGATCCCGTCCCGTCAGGGCGGCGACATCCTCTCAGGCATGTGGTCGCTGATCAGCGCGCTTGGGCGATGTACCAGAACCCTGGTCTGGGGGCTGGGAATCATCGATTGGTGGCACTGGCCGGGTGACGGCGCCCGCAGCGGCTTTCGCCGGAACACTTGCCACCCGGATCCAGCGCTCGCTCAGGGGCAGGGCGGGCTGTAGGCGATGTGCGGCAGGTACTGCTGCCATGTCGTCCGGGTGATTCTAGGCTGTGCCCGTTTGCATGCCTGAGCGATCGCCTGGCGGAAGTTGAGCGGCAGGAGCCGCAGTGTTCCGTCGTAGCCGGTGAAGGCGAGGGCGTGGCTGCTGCGGGGGAACTTCACCGAGCCGACGGCCATGGCGCTTCCGGCTATGACGGTTTGTAGCGAGGGGCGGTGGGTGTTGGAGATGTTCCAGAGGCGCACGGTACGGTCGTCGCTCCCCGTCGCGAGAGTGTGGCCGTCGGGGCTGAAGGCGGCTGCGCCGACGACATCAGTGTGACCGGTCAGAGTTGCCAGCTGTTCGGGCCGCTTCGTGGCGGAACTGACGTCCCATAGGCGCACTGCGGTTCGACCGCTGCTGGCCGTGGCCAGGACTCGGCTGTTGGGGCTGAATGCGACAGCGAATACCGCTGTGGTGTTTCCGGTGAGCGTGGCGTGCAACCGTGGGTGCTTGGGGTCACGGATGTCCCACAATCGAGCGGTGCGATCTTCACTGCCGGTAGCCAGCAGACGTCCATCAGCGCTGAACGCAATGTCCCGGATCGTGTTGGTGTGACCGGTGAGAGTGGTCTGGCGCTTCGCGTTCTCTGGGCGGCGGACGTCCCACACCCGAGCCCGATGGTCAGCGCCCGCGGCAACCAAGGTGTGGCCGTTCGGGCTGAACGCAACCGAGAAGACGGCTGCGGTGCTTGCGGCGAGCGTGGCGTGTAACCGTGGGTGCTGGTAGTCACTGATGTCCCACAACCGGACCGTGCGATCCACACTGCCCGTGGCCAGCATGCGTCCATCGGGGCTGAAGTCGACGGACCGGACGTCATCACTGTGCTTGGCGAGTGTGGCCAGCACGCGGGGCCGTCCGAGGTTGCTGATATCCCATAGCCGGGCGGTGTGGTCCCCGCTGGCGGTGGCCAGCGTCCGGCCGTCGGGGGCGGCTGCCAACGCGAATATCTCGTCGCTGTGCGCCGTCCGTGAGGTGGTCAGAGTGCTGAGCAGGCTGTCACGTGTCTTGTTGGTAGGGGCCAGGCGGTGGGCCACAAGGCCTAGTTGAACCGCGAGGGACGGCTTACTGCTGTAGTTCGCTACGGCTTCGTCGGCGAGCTTCTGCGCGACTGCCGCATTGCGTTGCTGGGCGACTTCCTTGCCCGCATGCACCGCGTAGAGGGTGGCCCCCGCCGAGAGCACGAGCAGGGCCGCCAGCAGTGAGCAGAGCAGCTGCAGGCGTCTGGTGCGGCGCCGAGCGGCTTGGGCCTGTGCCGTTTCGGCTGCCACGCCGGCGTCTAAGAACTGGCGTTCCTTGGCGGTGAGCCGTCCGTCGTCGCTGTCGTTCAACTCGCAGGCCAGGGCCAGGCGGGCGCCCCGGTACAGGGCGTCGGGATCGCGCGCTAGGCTCTCCCACTGGTGTGCGGCGTCGGTGAGTTGCCGGTGCAGACGCAATCGTTCACGGTCTTCGCTCAACCATTCCCGCAAGCGGGGCCAGCCTCGGATGAGAGCTTCATGGGTGACCTCCACCCGGTCCTCTCCCAGGGTGAGCAGGCGCGCACGAACCGCGTGCTCCAGTACCGCTTCGGAATCTGGGTCGTTGTCCAGTTCGTTGCGGCTGATGCGCCGGCGCACCGCGTCGGACTCGTCTGCGGGGGCAGCCAACCGTGTGAACAGGTGCCGGGCACACCGTTGCCGTCGCGGGTCGAGAGCGTGGAAGTATGCCTCGGCGCTACGCGTGAGTGCCCCCTCGATCCCCCCGGCGGCCTGGAGCCCGGCAGCGGTCAGGGCGTTGCCCCGTCTCCGGCGCCAGGTCTCCAGCAGCGAGTGGGACAGCAGGGGCAGCACTCCGGCCTGGCCGTGGGCCTCGACCACCAGGGTGGCCAGCAGCGCCCCCTCTACGTTTAGCCCCAGTCGGCGGGCCGGTTCTACTATGGCTCGGCGCAGTTCGTCCGTGCGCAGTGGGCCCAGGGGAATCTGCGCGTCGCGCAGCGCCTCTACCAGCTCGGCGTGACGAGTGCAGTGCGGGTAGAAGTCGGCGCGGATGCCCAGGACGACCCGGCAGCGGCTGTTGGGGGCCTGGGCCGCGGTGAGCAGGGATGCGATGAAGGTGTTGCGTTCATCGGGGTCGGTGCACATGGTGAAGACTTCCTCGAACTGGTCGACAATCAGGATCAGTTCGGGGCCCAGGTGCTCTTGCGCCAGCATGCGGCGCACCGCCAGATGCAGATTGCGGGGGTCCTCCGACAGCTCTTTGGCCAGGGAACCCGGTGTCGTATCCGTGAGGCGGGAGAGGTGGATCGCGCACTCCTCCAGGGGTTTGGGCCCGGGAGTGAGGGTCAGGGTGGCTGGTTGTGGTTCAGTCCCGGCCAGCCGCGGGAGCAGCGAGGACTTTCCCGCCCCTGAGGCACCGAAGACGGCCAGCAGCCGTTGGCGCGAGAGGCGGTCCAGTAATTCGTCGGTGACACGCTCCCGGCCGAAGAAGAGATCGGCGTCCTGGTGCCGAAACGCATCCAGCCCCATGTAGGGGGCTCGATCTGCCGCCTTGATGCTCGCACCTTCCTGCTGGGTGGCTGCGATATCGGCGGCAACACGATGCCAGCGGCGCTCCCATTCTTCGATATCCCCGCCGCACGCCTGCGCGTAGGCGAGCGTCACCGCCAGGGGTGGGTAATCGGCGCCCCCCGGCAGCAACCGACAGGGCGGCAACCGAATAGTGCGCGCGGTCAGAAAGCACACGGTAGGGAGTGTTTCCCGCATCCTTGCGCAGTTGGCGAAGATCCGCGGCGAACTGCAGCAGCGAGCTGTCGCCCGCCTCCAGTGGGCGTTCCTTGCGCGGCACGTAGGCACCCCCGGGTCAGAGCCTGGTTGTGCACCGGTTGTTTGTTCACTGCCAGCCGGCCGAGCGTAAACAACCGGGACCGACGACACCAGACACACCCTGACAAGGGCTGGTAACGGCCCCGTAATGGCAGCCCTCTTGGGGCCGCTCGCACCTTGGTCTTTTCCCTGCAACCCATGGAGGCCCGTTGTTACCCCGCATGTCCTTGAAGATCGCGCTGGCCGTTGCATCGGCTGCCTCCCTGGTCGCGGTTCTGGCGCCCGCCGCCTCGGCGGCTCCGGTCGCCGGCCCATCGCAGACGGTTGCGTCGCAGAACGCGTGCTTCGTCTCGCAGACGTGCTACGTCACGGAGGACAACGTCCAGTACCGGCGCGCTCCGTGGGGCGAAGTTCTCGGCCAAGTGCACCAGGGTCAGGGCTTCGACACTACCGACCTGGTGTGGCTGGACGACGGATCGTACTGGTTCAAAGGCAACCTATGGGGCGGCCCATCCAACGTTTGGATTCACGGCGCGTACCTGGACAACTGACCAATTTCGGCGGTCACCGGGGTCGCGGTATCCGCCGGGCACGCCGCTCAGAGAAGGGAACCTTCGCCCGATGCGTTACTTCAGACGAACTCTCAGGGCCTTCATCGGATTGGCCCTCATCGGAACAGTCCTGGCCGGCTCCGCTGATGCTGCCACGGCGCAGGCCAAGGAGTCCAAGCCGTCTCCGGGTAGCGGGGGCGAACGGCCCATGACAGCCAAGGACTGTCTCGTAGTCCTCGAACCCGTTAGAACCGGCGAGCGTTCCTCACGCGTCTTTTCACGCGTCTGCGGCAAGGACGCCGAACAGCCCCTGGCCCAGGCCGAACTCCGCCGGACCATTCTGCTCAAGGTCTACCTGGACGATCAGTTCAACGGGGCCTACACCACCTACTCCGGCAGGGGCGGAGGGTGTGACTCCAGCGGATACGGGATCGGCGACCTGGGGACCGGCTGGAACGACGCTGTCAGTTCCTTCGCCATGTTCAACAACTGCACCCAGGTGACCGCGCACGAGAACACCAACTTCCAGGGCACCGCACAGGACTACTACGGAGACCGGGCCGCCAACGTCGGTCTCGCATTGAACGACAAGATTTCTTCGTTCTGGTTGAAGAATGCTCCACGCAAACTTCCTCCAGGCCAAAGCGTTGCGGTCTCCATGGGGGACAGCTACATCTCCGGTGAGGCCGGACGCTGGCAGGGAAACTCTCCCGACCGGGGCGGGAACCGGCTCAACACCGACCGCGCTGCTGAGTGCTCCCCTGTGTTCGGATGCCTGTACGACACACCTCAGATCTACGGCGGAACGACGTACGACGGCGGCAACGGATGTGACCGTTCCGATGTGGCCGAGATCGAGAGCAAAAGCTCCTCGCTCCCCGTCGACCTGCGAATCAACCTGGCATGCTCGGGAGCCACGACCTCGCACGTGAGGAGCACCTCCCACAAGGGCGAGGAACCCCAGATCGCCCAGCTGAAAAGCATCGCTGCCCAGGCGGATGTGAAGGTCATCGTCCTCTCCATCGGGGGAAACGACCTGAAGTTCGGCGACATCGTTGAGGACTGCGTGAAGAGATATCTGGTCCGGCCTGGCCGCGGCCCATGCGCCCCTACCGCCAAGTCCAGGGTCGAAGCCGAACTCGCAGGCGTACGGACCAACGTCACCGAAACCATCAAGGCGATCCAGGAGGCGATGATGAACAGTCCTGGCTACCGCCTGATCCTCCAGTCCTAGCCAGCAGCGATTCCCCGGCATACCGAAGCCCGCTTCCCCCCGTCGGGACTCCAGCGCGAACGCCGGGGCTGCCCGTTCTACGACGCCGACCTGGACTGGGCCCGGGACTGGCTGATTCCGCAGATTGCTACGAGCCTTGGGGAAATTGCCCGCTCCACAGGCGCAGAGTTCCTCGACCTGCAGAACGCCTTCAACGGCAGGGAGGTCTGCGGCAGCCAATCGCTGCAGGCCGATGAGAGGCCACCGGACAGCTCAACCAGTGAATGGGCGCGCGACGTCTCTCTTTTCCAGGGCAGTCCGCAAGAGGGTATCCACCCCAACGCGTATGGTCAGGCAGCCCTTGGCACCTGCCTGCAGAAGATGGTCGCCTCAGTGCCAGGTTCCTACAGCTGCGCCAACAGCGGGCCAGGGACCTCCCCAGCGGCGATGACGGTCACCCCGATCCCGGTAGCACCCACCGCATAAGGCAGAGACGAAAGGTTGCGCCGACACCGCGCCACCGTCGAAGGGCAGGCCCCAGGAAGCGCCGATGAGTTCGGGGCGGCCATCTGGTCTGCCTGTGTAACGGGTGCATGCGCACCGGCATGACAAACGAAGGAGCTTCAGATGGTAGCCATCGAACCGCAACAAGCCGCCGGCAAGGTTCTCTTTCACTTCAGCATGTCGCTGGACGGGTTCGTCGCGGGCCCGAATCACTCCATGGACTGGCTGGCAGGGGTCACCGGCCGCGATGGCGTAGAAGAGGAGTACATCAAGACCACCGGCGCGGTCCTGGGCGGACGCGACGGCTGGGACCGCGCCCCGGGAGCCCGCCCCTACAGCGAGGACTGGAACGGTGCGATCTTCGTCCTCACCCACCACCCCGAAGACGCCGCGCCCGCCGCCGGTGTCACATTCCTGGACTGCGATGTGGCCGAGGCGGTACGTATCGGCCTGGAGGCCGCCGAGGGCAAGAATCTCGAAGTCCTCTCCCCGACGATCGGCCGTCAACTCCTCGAACGCGGTCTGATCGACGAGATCAACCTGCACATCGCACCCGTCCTGCTCGGCGACGGCATCCGGCTCTTCGACAAACCCGGAGGACAACCGGTGCGCCTGCGCCACGCCCAGGGCCCACACCCCTTCGCCGAGGTCGATGTGCGATACCTCCCCGTCGAAAAGGCGTAGGGGCCAAGGCGGCCCTGACCGGTCAGGGCCGCCTTGCTGGCGGAGAGCGTCGTCTACTGTTCCTAACTGATCGTTGCAGAGTGAGGTTCGGAGCCGCCTCAAACAGATAGTGCAGCAGGCGAGTTGGAGCAGTCCGAGGTGGAGGTCGGCGCGTATCTCGTAGCGGATCCGTAATCGCTTGAACTGGTGTAGCCAGGCGAAAGTCCGCTCGACGACCCAGCGGGTCCTGCCCAGTCCGGAACCGTGGGCGGTGCCTTTGCGGGCGATCTTCGGGGTGACACCGCGGGCCCGAAGGAGACGGCGGTACTTGTCGTAGGCGTAGCCGCGGTCGGCGAACAGCCGACGTGGCCGGCTGCGCGGTCGGCCACGGACCCCGCGGATGCCGGGAATCGCATCCAACAAGGGCATCAACTGCATGACATCGTGACGGTTTCCACTGGTCAGCGACACGACCAACGGAGTTCCGTGCCGGTCGACGATCAGGTGGTGCTTGCTGCCAGGCCGGGCCCGGTCGACCGGCGAAGGTCGGGTGTGAGCCCCCTTTGAGGGCCCGGACGTGCGAGCCGTCGATCGCAGCATCGTCCATGTCCAACAGACCCGCGGCCCGCAACTCGGCCAGCAGCACCTCGTGCAACTGCGGCCAGACACCGGCCTCGGTCCAGTCCCGCAGACGCCGCCAGGCCATCACGCCACTGCAGCCGACCTGCTCCGCCGGAACATCCCGCCAGCTCACGCCCTTGCACAGCACGTACACGATCCCCCGCAACGCAGCCCGGTCATCCGCACGCAACCGCCCCGGATACCGATGCCGTCTGGGCGGCCGAGGAGGTAACAGCGGGCCCACTCGTTCCCACAGGTCAGGTGGAGTCGACCGCGACGACCCAGTCGAGGTCGCCCTCGGCGTCGGCCCGCGCGAGCAGGGCGGTGAAGACCTTCTCCCAGGTGCCGTCGGCGGCCCACATCCGCAGCCGGTTGTGGGCGCCCTTCCACGACCCGAAGTGCTCGGGAAGGTCCGTCCACGGTGTGCCGGTGCGGTACTTGAACGCGATCGCATCGATCACCTGCCGGTGATCCCGCCACCGCCCGCCCCGCCTCGGCATCCGGTCAGGCAGCAACGGCTCGATACGCGCCCACTGGGCATCAGTCAACGACACACATCAGCCCGGCTTGGCCAGCTGGTCGGCCGCCACGTCGACAGCGGCGGCCAGGACCGCATCGCCGACCACGACGCGCTCCTCACCGGATGGTTCCGCGATGCGATCCTCGAATTCCTGCCCCACCTCGGCCTCGGTGAGTGGAACGACGTCCTGCTGCTCGCCTGTCACGGCCAGGGCGAACAGGACCGCGACTGGGTCCAGCAGCAGATCCCACCGGAGCCTGTGGGGGAGTGGAAGATGCCCTGGGTGGAGGAGCACGTGCGCGGCGGCACGAAGGTGCGCCGGTACTTCCGGTGGGCGCCGCACGCTCGGCGGGACTTGTCGATTCTGTTTTTGCTGGGAATCGTGATCGCGGGATAGGGGTCGGCGAGTGCTGCGGGTGAAGTCGTAGATCGCGGCGTGCTGTCTTTCGGCGGGCAGAGTGGCGGTGTATCCGCCGATATGTTGCAACCGTCTTCCTGCGCCGCCGCGTGCTTGACGGAGGTATCGGCGCCTGTCCTGGGTCTCGTCGAAGTCGGGCGGACAGTCGCCGGGCGTGGGCCTCTGTGGTGGGCCGCGTTCAGGGGCCCATGAGAGCATGGACAACCGCTGTGGCGACACGACTGGCCCGCTCCGGCGTCCAGTGGGTCGGCTCCTCCATGGTGGAGATGTAGTAGCCGCGAGTCAGCAGGGACAGCACGTCGGCGGCGAGGCTGGCGTCGGGTACTCCCGCGGCAAGGGACGCATCGAAGAACTCCTGGCGCGACTCGCGGGGTTCTCGGCGGTCGATGCCCCCTGGGTCGGTGTGCGCCGAGGTCAGCATCTCGACCCAGAGTGTCCGCAGCAGCAAGTCCTCGGGTTCCGTGCTGAGGTGCCACTCCACCGTGGCGCGCAGCCGGTCCGCACCGGTCAGCTGGCCCAGGTGGGTTTCCAGGTCGGTCCGCCACCGGGACTCGGCCGCGCGGACAGCGTTGGTGATCAGGGCCGTTCGCGTGGGCACGTAGTTCGTGACCATCGCCGTGGATCCGCCGAGTTCCTTCGCCACGGCGCGGATGGTGACGGCTCGCGCTCCGTCCCGGGCGGCGACAGCGAGGGTCGCTTGGGCGATTGCCTCGCGGCGCTGGACTTCGTCGACGTCGATCGGCATGGCAGCAACCTAGCTCAGAGGGGTTGACGTTGAACAACCTGAATGTGACGCTGTTATATCACGTTGTTGTCTAAAGGTTGCCTCCCTGGAGGGCCACATGAGCCTTGCCGTCCATCGCGTCACCCCGGAACCTGTCCCTCCGCTTGCGCGGCAGCACATGGTGCGCATGCGCGACGGAGTGCGGCTGGCCACCGACGTGTACGGCGCCGACCAGGGAGAGCCGGCACCGACCGTCCTGGCCCGCCTGCCCTACGACAAGAACAGCCGGTACGTCTTCTTCGAAAGGGTCGCGGAAAGGTTCACCGCACACGGCTACGTCGTGGTGGTCCAGGACGTCCGCGGCAAATTCCGCTCGGAGGGCCGGACACTCGGCTGGACCGGAGAGGTCGACGACGGCTACGACACCCTTGAGTGGATCACCCGCCAGCCCTGGTCCGACGGGGTCGTGGGCATGTTCGGCGACTCCTACTACGGGTTCACCCAATGGTCCGCGGTCTCCAGTCAGCATCCCGCCCTGCGAGCCATCGTCCCCCGGGTGACGTGCACCACGAACTCCCCCGGCATCGCCACCTACGACCCTGGCTCCGGGCGGCAGCCCGTCTGGCTGGAGGGAGCGACGTACCAGGCACAAGTGTGGACGGACAACGACAGCTACGAGTTCGACGTCGATCTCACCAGGCGCCCGATCATCGCCGCCTACGAGGAGGTGTTCGACGCGCTGGGAAAGCGCTCGCCGGGCTTCGATCTCATCGTCGGCGGCATCCCCCTCGCCCCGTACAACGGGCCGCACCCCTATGACGCCCGCCCAGTGCCGGTGCTGCACTGCGTGGGCTGGTTCGACAACCTCGGCACCGCCCACATGCGCGACTACACGGAGCTGGCCAAGCGCCCCGGCTGGGCGGCCGTGCAGTATCTGATCGCCGACACGATCGACCACGAGAACTACTTCCTGGAGGACGCCCCGGCCTCCCCGGCCACCGATCACCTGGCCGACGACGCCGCCCTCGAACGCATGCTGGACTTCTACACCGGTCCCGCGATCGAGTTCTTCGACGTGTTCCTCAAAGGCACCGCCCAGCCCGACTCGCTGCCCCGGGTGCGCTGGAAGCTCGGCCACGAAGGCTGGCGCACCGCCGCCGCCTGGCCGCTGCCCGAAGCCACGGCGACCGAGCTGTTCCTGGCGGAGCCGGCCGCCGCGACCGGCGCCACCCCGGGCGGAAGACTCGCACCGCACCCGGCCCACGATCCGGACTCGGTCGAGTGGAGGTACGACCCGGACGACCTCGTGCCGTCCGCTGCGGCTGACACCTTCCTGCAGCTGCGCGACCACGTCGACGAGCGTCCCACCCTCGACCGCGACGACGTCCTCGTGTTCATCGGTCCCGCCTCGGACACACCGCTTGACCTCGCCGGGCCCGTGCACGCGCTGCTGCACGTGGAGAGCACCGCGCCCACCTTCGACGTCTTCGTCCGCCTGCTCGACCTAGCGCCGGACGGCACGGCCCGCCTGATCGTACGGGGCTGCGCCCAGGCCCACGCGCCCGGAGAGTTGGAGATCGCCCTGGGACACACCGGCTATCGGGTGCGCCCGGGACATCGACTCGCGCTGATGATCGCCGACAGCGACTTCCCGAACCACCTCCCCAACTCCGGTTCGCTGGAGAGCCCGTGGCTGATGACCGCTCCCAAGGCGAGCCTGCAGACGCTTCGGACCGGCTCCGTCCACCCTTCCCGGCTCCGTCTGACCGTTCTGCCCGAGAGCGGCGAATAGCCCCTGCGCCCTGGAGGACCCATGCTCCCTCTGCGCCAACTTCCCAGCACACCACCGGACATCGGCAACTCAGTGCACCATTCCCTCTTGGCCGACGTACGCGGCGGCGAGACAGGTGGTCCGCGATGAGTCCGCGCTTCGTCGCCACCCGGCTGGCCATGCTCGTCGTGACCGTGCTCGTCTCCAGCCTGGCCATCTACGGTGCGATGTTCCTCACCCCGGGTGACCCCGCCACACTGCTCGTCGGGGGCAGCCGGAACCCCTCCCCGGCGGTGCTGGCACAGATCCACCGCGAGTACCACCTGGACGACTCCTTCATCCAGGGCTACTGGCACTGGCTCAGCAACTGTCTGCAGGGCGACTTCGGACGGTCCCTCGTCTACCGGGACTCCGTCGCCGGCCTCATCGGCGCCCGAGCCGGCGACACCCTCGCACTCGTCGCATACGCCGCCGTCCTGGTCCTCGCCATCGGCACCCTCATCGGTACCGTCGCCGCACTACGTGGCGGCCGCACCGAAACCCTCGCCACGACCCTGACGGCCGGCGCGATGGCGGTGCCGACCTTCATCATGGCGGTTCTGCTCATCTGGCTCTTCGCCGTCCAGCTCCCGTGGTTTCCCGTATACGGCTCGGGCGAGGGTTTCACCGGCACCCTGACGCACCTGACGCTGCCCGCCGTCGCGCTGGCCATGACCTGGATCGGATACGTCGCCCAGGTAACACGGACCGCCGTGCGCGCGGAGATGCGCTCGGAACACGTGGAGACCGCCCGCAGCCGCGGCGTCCCCGAGCGCATGGTGATCCGCCGGCACGTGCTGCACAACGCCTCCGGACCCGTCTTCGCTGTCTCCGGTGTCGGCATCGCCGGCGTCATCGCCACCGCGGCCGTCGCCGAGCAGGCGTTCGGCACCGGAGGAGTCGGGGCTCTCATGATCGAGGCCGCGTCCAAGCAGGACATGGCCGTCGTCCAGGCCGTGTCGCTGATCTTCGTGGTCGTGTTCGTCATCATCAACACCACCGTCGACCTGGTCAGCGCCGCCCTCGACCCCCGGGCCGCGCAGAAAGGGGCCCGATGACCACCGCCCTGCTCACCCCCACCGCGACCAAGCACCGGACCGGACGCCCACGCGACTACCTGACGCTCGGCGCGGGGTGCGTCGTCGCCCTCTTCGTCCTGCTGGCCGTTCTCGGGCCACTGCTCGCCCCGTACCACGCGAACGCCGTCGACCCCATGAACGTCCACGCCGGACCGTCCGCCACCCACCTCCTGGGAACCGACGACACCGGACGCGACCTTCTCTCCCGGCTGATCGTCGGAACCCGCGCCAGCCTCGCCGCCCCCGCGGTGATCATCGCCGTGTCCACCACGCTCGGCACCCTCCTCGCGCTGACGGCGGCCTGGTTCGGAGGCTGGCTGGACCGGCTCGTCTCGGGCGCACTGGACATCGTCTTCGGCTTCCCGGGGCTCATCATGGCCGTCCTCGTCGCTGCGGTCTTCGGCGCCGGACTCACCGCACCGATCGTCGCCCTGTCGATCGCCTACCTCCCCCTGATCACCCGCGTCGTCCGATCCGCCGCGATCAAGGAACGCAACCTCCCCTACATCTCCGCGCTCCAGCTCCTCGGCGCACCCACCGTCCGTATCTGGCTGCGGCACCTGCTGCCGAACCTGCTGCCTCTCGTCCTCGTCCAGGCCGCCATCGGCTTCGGCTACGCCCTCCTCGATGTCGCCGCGATCTCCTTCCTCGGCCTCGGCAGCCAGCCCCCCGACCCGGAGTGGGGACTGATGGTGTCCAACGGAGCACCTTCCATCCTCGCCAGCCAGCCGCAGCAGTCGCTGTACGCGGGCATCGCCATCCTGATCGTCGTCGTCGCGTTCAACCTGCTGGGGACGGGACTGTCCCGACGTCTGCTCGGAGAGAAGGCATGACCCCATCACCCCTGCTCCAGATCAACGGGCTCGGCATCGACCTGCCCCTCGACGGAGAGCTACGCACCGTCGTTCACCGTGCCGACGTCAGCATCCACGAGGGAGCGGCCGTCGCCCTGGTGGGCGAGTCCGGATCCGGCAAGTCCCTCACGGCCCGCTCCATTCTCGGCCTGCTGCCCCGAGGCGCCCGCATCCGCGGAGACGTCCTGTTCGCGGGGGAGTCCGTCCCGGAGATGAAGCCCGCGCGCCTGCGCGCCTTCCGGGCCGGCGAGGTTGCCATGGTGTTCCAGGGCCCCCGGGCCCACATCAACCCCGCCCGCGGCATCGGCGACTTCCTCATCGAAGGACTGACCACCACACGCGGTGTCCGGGCCGCCGAAGCCGTCAAGAAGGTCACCGGCATCCTGCGTGAGGTCGGCATCGCCGACGCCGACCGGCGCATGCGCCAACGCCCCCACGAACTGTCAGGCGGCCTGCTCCAACGCGTCATGATCGCCGCCGCGCTGGCCGCCGAGCCACGCCTGCTGCTCGCCGACGAGCCGTCCACCGCCCTCGACGTGACCACGCAGGAGGAGGTGATGGCCATCATCGGAGAGGCCCGCGAAGCGCGCGGGCTCGCGATGCTGTTCATCACCCACGACCTGGAACTCGCGACCGCCGTGTGCGACCGGGTCGCGGTGATGTACGCGGGCACGACCGTGGAAGAACTCCCCGCCGACCACTTGCGCGGGCGGGCCGCCCACCCCTACACCCGCGCCCTGCTCGCCTCCCGTCCCTCGGTCACCGACACCGGCGCCAAACTCCGTTCGATCCCCGGCAGGCCACTGTCCGGATTCGAAGTACCCGACGGATGCGCCTTCAGCGACCGATGCCCCCACGTACAGGACCTGTGCCGCAGCGACCGGCCACAACCGAGTTCCGCCGGTGGCGGCACAGCTGCGTGCCACTTCCCCCACACGCCCGCCACCGAGGAGGCCGGCAGCCATGCTTGAGGTACGCGGCCTCCGCAAGGAGTTCGGCGACTTCGTCGCCGTTGACGACGTGACGTTCTCGCTCCCGGAGCGAGGGTCCCTGGCGATCGTCGGGGAGTCGGGATCGGGCAAGACGACGACTGCCCGCCTGATCGCCGGGCTTGAGAAACCGAGCGGCGGACACATCATCGTCGCCGGTGACGAGCGCCCGCCGGGTCGGCCGCGGTCGCGCGAGCGCCGTGCCAGAGGCCGGCAGATCCAGATGGTCTTCCAGGACCCCTACTCGTCCCTCGACCGGCGGCAGCGCGTCGGTGACGCCGTCGCAGAGGCGGCCGCGCTGAACCGGCATCCGCCCGCCGGACAGCTTCGTGCCCGCGTGGCCGAACTTCTCGACATGGTCGGCCTGGACGACCGGCAGGCGCGCTCTCTCCCCAAGGCGCTCTCCGGCGGACAGCGCCAGCGTGTCGCCATCGCTCGCGCCTTGGCCGCCGAACCACGGGTCCTGATCCTCGACGAGGCCATCGCCGCCCTGGACGTGTCCATTCAGGCGCAGATCCTGGCCCTGCTGGCCCGCATCCGTGCGGAGACCGGAACCGCCCTGCTGTTCATCACGCACGACCTCGGCGCCATCCGGCACATCAGCGACGACGTCCTGGTGATGCAGGCGGGAAGAGTCGTCGAGCAGAACCCTGTCGCGACAGTCCTCGACGACCCCCGACACCCGTACACCCAGCGTCTCATCGCTTCCATTCCGAAACCGGGCTGGAAGCCGCGGAGAAGGGCGGACAAGGACGCCGCCTGATGTTCGGCACGGCGCGTGGTCAATCCCCTGACGAGGACGTCTGTCCAGGCGAGACGCCGGACAGACGTCCCTTCGCTTTGAGACGCGTACACCGCGTCGTCCGCTCATCGGCTTCACAGCGCTCCGCCAAGCCCTTCCCGTCCGGGGCGCTGCCCGAGGCATATACGTCAGGGACAGCCTCCTCGCGGAGCCCCGCCGGTCGAGGCGGGTCTTCTCCAGCTCCAGACGCCGCCTTCTGGGGGCGCGGCAGTTCCACACACGTCTTGGCCGAATCGATTCGCCCGTGGCGGCGTTCGGACGGAGACGGTCGGCGGGCCGGGCTTCGGAGTGCCCTGGCCGGGCCCCGCGCCCCCCGGCCCGGAGGGCAGCACGTCGTTGCGGACAAGTCGTGATGTCCCGCGCAGGCCGGCCGAGCGAGGCCGGTCGACCGCTGCAGGAGAGGCTGCGCTGCGGCCTGTGCGCGAGGGGGGAAGAGGAAAGCGGCGTGCCCCGGCGGTCGGTGGAGATCGCCAGGGCACGCCGTCGACGGGCTGTGCTGCGGCTGGTCAGCCGGTCTGCGCCCAGGATTGGGTCGGCCGGGTGCGTGGTGCCCTCGCCTCGATGGCCGTGGCCACGTGGAGCAGCAGGTCTTCCTGAAAGCGGCCGCCGATCAGCTGGACGCCGGAGGGCAGGCCGTCGCGGATTCCGGTGGGCACGGAGACGGCGGGGAGACCGAGTACCGGGATGGCCTGCATCGGCCACTGCGCGGTCAGCAGCTCGCCCATGCGGGTGTCGCCGGCAAGGTCGGCGTCCTGCTCGAACGGCGGCTCGGCGGCGACCGGCGTCAGCACGATCCGGTCCTGGCCCAGGAACTGCTGGAGGCGGCCGATCAGGGTGCCGCGGCGGGCGTAGCCCTTGATGTAATCGGTGAGGGTGGGCTGCTCGCCCCAGATCTCTGCGGCGGCCCGGAAGGAGGAGGCCAACGAGTCACGGACCGCGTCGTCACCGAACGTGTCGATCTCGGACATCATCGTCTTCAGCTCCTGGTAGAGCAGGAGTGACCACAGCCGGGCAGCCTCGCCGAGCTCGGGAAGCCCGACCTCCTCTACCTCGTGACCGGCATCGGTGAGCCAGCGGGCGGCGTCGTCGATGGCGGCGTTCACGGCGGGGTGGGGCTTGACCACTCCGGCGTCGCGGACGACGGCGACCTTGACCTGGCCGGCTTCGCCCAGGGGCGGCCGCACCGGAAGCCCGACGGGGTCGTTGAGATCCGGCGTCACCATGGCGTGCAGACCGAGCCGGACGTCGTCGACGGTCCAGCCGAGCGGGCCGTGGACCGCCATGGTCTGGAACGACAGCGGACTGTCGAACTCCTGCGCACCGCGCGGTTCGACGCCGGAGACGAGCCCCACTGTGGGGCGCAGGCCGACGGCGCCGCAGCAGTATGCGGGGAACCGGACGGACCCGCCGATGTCATTGCCCTGCGCTATCGGGGTCATCCCGGCGGCGACCGCCGCGGCGGCGCCTCCCGACGAGCCACCCGGGGTGCGGCCGGGGTCCCAGGGGTTGAGCGTCTTGCCGTGCAGGTCGTTGGCGGTGAACCAGCGTACGGCGAAGGCCGGGCTGTTGCTGCGGCCCAGGAACGTCGCTCCGGCGTCTCGCAGGCCGGCGACGCAGACGGCGTCGTCCTGGGCGACAGCGCCTGCCCAGGCCGCCACCCCGTGGGTGCTGGCGTAACCGCGCTGCGAAGTGTTGATCTTCGTGGACACCGGGACGCCGAGCAGCGGAGGGAGGTCCCACCCCGTGGCGACCGCCGTGTCGGCGTCGGCGGCCTGGGCGAGCACCTCCTCGGGCCGGATGTCCACGAGCGCGTTGAGCGCCGGGTTGGTCTCCTCGACGCGGGCGAGGAACGCCCGGGCGACCTCGGTCGCCGAGAAGCTCTTCGCCCGGATGCCAGCGGCCAGCTCGGCCGCCGAGTGGTCCCACAGCGGCTTGTCGGTCATGGTCGTCTCCAGATGCGAGTAAGAGTTGGTCACTTGCCGGTGCCGCCGAGGTGGGCGGCCCACGGCATGCTCATGTAGGCGAAGGAGGCCGGTGCGCCGCTGATGCGCTTGTTCATGAACATCCGCTCGTGCGTGGTGGCCAGAAACACCGCCGGGGTGGTGGGGGTGAAGAGAGCCTGGGCCTCGGCGTACGCCTTGGCCGATGCCACCGGGTCGGAGGCGGTGCGGGCCCGGTCGAGCAGCCGGGTGACCTCGGGGTTGCTGTAGTTCGTCCAGTTGAAGATGCCACGGGGGGTGACGCTCTCGGCGACGTAGGACGCCGGGTCGGGCATGCCGACGTAGCCGAAGGTGAGGACGAGGTCGAGGCTCTTGCGGACCGAGGGGTCGTAGAAGAGGGACGACATCTCGGTGGGCTGAAGCTGCTTGATCTCGATGTCGACGTCAATCTTCTTGGCGGCGGCCTGGACGAAGGTCATGGCCTGGAGCGACCGCTGGTCACCCGCGGGAATGGCGACCACCAGCGGTCGGGAGACGGCGCCGGCCTGCGCGATCAGCTTCTTTGCCTTCTCCGCGTCTGGCTTCGGAGCGTCGGGCAGCGCGGCGTAGGCGGCGTCGAAGTGGTCGGCGGCCTTGTCCCCGCGCCAGGTGAACGGGGGCACAAGGGACTTCAGGGTCGTGCCGTCTCCGCCGAAGACGTTCTTGATCAGCGCCTCGCGATCGATGACCAGGGACAGCGCGTCCAGCAGCTTGCGGTCGGCCGCGGGCGACTCGCCGTTCGCAGGGGTCAGCAGCACGTTCTGGGTCGACGGGCCGAGGCGTATGGCGCCGTTGTCCGCCTTGACGAGCGCGGTGGCGCTACTGGGCGGCAGTTCATAGGTGCCGTCGACCTCACCTGACAGCAGTGCGCTGGTCAGGGTGTTGTTGTTGGTGATGAACTTGAACTCGACCTGCCGTACCTTCGACTTCAGCTTGGTGTCCCAGTACGAGTCGTTGCGCTCCAGGGTGATGCTGCTGCCGGACTTCCAGGACTCCAGCGTGAACGGTCCCGTACACATCAGGCCGCCCTTGGCCGTTCCGTAGGCGGATCCGGCCTTCTCCGTGTACGCCTTCTTGCCCACAGCGCCGAACGATGTGGACAGTGCCTTGGGAAGCGTCTGGTCGTACCCCTTGGTCCGCAGCGTGACCTGGTGAGGGCCGGTGGCCTTGATCGAGGTCACGGCGGTCAGGTAGTTCCCGTACAGGGCCTGTGTCTTGGGGTCGCGCTGGCGCTCCAGGCTGTAGACGACGTCCTCGGGCGTCATCGGTGAGCCGTCCCAGAACTTCACACCGGGGCGGAGGCTGAGCACCAGGGTCTTGTCGTTGGTCCAGGTGACCTTCTCGGCGAGTCCGGGGCTCAGGGAGAAGTCGGCGTTCATCCGCGTCAGCGTGTCGCAGAGGTTCGACGCGACGGTCTGCGGCGAGTAGTCGCCCACCTTCGCGGGGTCCAGTGTCGTCGGCTCGCCGTAGGGCAGCGCCCAGGTCACGCGGTCGACCTCGGAGGTGCCGGGCACCGTGGTGGTGGTCAGTTGCCCGGGCCTGGCCGTCTCGCCGCTTTCGCCCGACGAGCCGTTGCAGGCCGTGGCGGCCAGCAGCCCCACGCTGGTGAGCAACGCCAGCACCGTTTTTTTCGCAGCCATAGCTGTGCTCCTTGCCGAGGAGTGAGGGAAGAGAGGGACGCCCGACACGGGGGGAGGTGAGGAACGTCGACGAGCCGTCGTAAATGAACGTCATATAACGCTGTTGCATGTCACGCTTGCATCTGGTGAGCTAAAGCGTCAAGAGCAAGGCGCGGCCTTCTCGCGGATCAGGTGCCCGTCCCGTCGGGGGCGGGGCGGTCGGGTCGGCGGTGATGCCTCGCGACCCATGGGCCGCCGCGTCCGCAGTCTTGGCGCGTGTCCGGTGTGTACCGCGCAGGCGCCGTGCGCAGGCGTCGCCCCTCACTCACAGAAGCGGAGAACCGCCATGTCCTTCACTCCCGCCCTCGACTTCGCGTTCGAGATCCGTGCCGAGGTGTCCGACACCCTGCACATCGGCAACGGTGACGGGGAGGTCACCGAGTTCACCCCCATCATCGGCGGCAGCGTGTCCGGTCCCCGATTGCGCGGGAAGGTCCTCTCCGGCGGTGGCGACTGGAGCAGCACGCGCGGGGAGGTGTGCGAGCTGGAGGCCCGCTACCTGCTCCAGGCGGAGGACGGCGCCGTGATCGACGTCGTGAACCGCGGCTACTACCGCCCCAAGTCCGGCGCCCCGGATCAGTTCGACGGGGGCCTGCAGGTCTCCGAGGCCGGCCACTACTACCGCACCTCGCCGGTCTTCCGCACCGACGCCGCCGACCACCGCTGGCTCGCGGAGACCGTCTTCGTCGGGCTCGCCCGCCCGGACGGCGACGATGCCGTCGTCATCCGCATGTACGCGCTCAAGTAGCAGCTCCGCCACGGTCCGCGTGAGCGGGCCGTGCGGACCGCGACGCGGTCGCCGCGACCTCTGGCCGGGCCAGGGACCGCCATGCCCCGACCAGGGCCTCGCGGAGCACTTCGGTCTCCTCGGGGCTCAGGTCGGCGACCATGCGCTCCTCCAGCGCGCGGGCCGGCCCGGCGTACTCGGCGAGCAGCCGCCGCCCCGGTTCGGCGAGCAGGATCAGGCGTTCGCGGCGGTTGCCGGGGTTGGGCTCGCGGCGGATCAGATTGCGGCGCTCCAAGGCGCGGACCATGTCGGCCATGGACTGGGCGGTCACGAAGGAGTCGCGGGCGAGCTGGGCGGCGGAGACCCCGTCGCGCCGCTCCAGCACGGTGAGGGCGGTGTACTGCAACGCCGTGATCCCTGCCGGCTTGAGCAGCTCCTCCAGGCGAGCGCGGACCGCCAGCTCGGTTCTCTTGATCAGGTACAGCAGTGAGGTATTCAAGCCTGCCCCTTCGTCAGGGGGGTCCGTATGGGCTGGTTCATGTCGTTCCCTTCGCGGTGCGCCGCAGTCGCCTGCGGGTCTCCAGGCTAGGCCATTGACAGGTTTCCTGTTGGTTGCTCAGACTGGCGTTCGCCAGGATTCCTGTCGATGCCCGGCCGTCGACGCTTTCGACATTCCGGTTCCACCACTTACGAGGGGTTCCTCTCATGGATCTTCAGGGCAAAGTCGCCGTCGTCACGGGCAGTGGTCGCGGCCTCGGACGGGCCTACGCACAGGCCCTCGCCGCGGCGGGGGCCGCCGTCGTAGTCAACGACGTCGACCAGGCGGTCGTCGACTCCGCCGTCTCCGCGATCCGGTCCGAGGGTGGCCGCGCGGCCGGTGTCGTCGCGGCGGTGGGCGACAGCGAGGCGGCCCAGCGTCTGGTGGACACGGCGGTCGAGGAGTTCGGCCGCCTGGACGTGCTGGTCGCCAACGCCGGCATCCTGCGCGACCGCGTGCTGTGGAAGATGACCGACGACGACTTCGACGCGGTGGTCCGTGTCCACCTGCGCGGCACTTTCACCTGCGCCCGCGCCGCCGCCGTCCGCATGCGGGAGCAGGGCACCGGCGGCCGGCTGATCCTCATCTCCTCGCCTGCCGGGCAGCGAGGCAATTTCGGGCAGACCAACTACGCCGCGGCCAAGGCCGGCATCGTCGCCATGGCCCGCACCTGGGCTATGGAACTGGGCCGCGCCGGTGTGACCGTCAACGCCGTCGTCCCGGTCGCCGTCACCGAGATGACCAAGACCATCCCCGCGTTCGCACCGGCCATCGATGAGTCCGAGCGCACCGGCAAGCCACTGCCGGACTGGCTGCGCAAGGACGAGGGCCTCGGCACCGTCGAGGACGTCGCCGGTCTGATCACCTTCCTCGCCTCGGACGCCTCCAAGGACGTCACCGGCCAGGCCATCGGCATCGGCGGCGACCGCCTGGCCCTGTGGGCCCACCCCAAAGAGAAGACCGTCGACTTCGCCGACGGCGGCTGGGACGCCGACGCCATCGCCGCCCAGTGGCCGGACGGGGTCGGCGCCGACCCCGAGACCTACGGCATCCCCGAGCCCAAGGCCCCGGAGGCGTGACATGGCCGACCTCGCGCTCGACCTCGACCGGCTCACCGCCATCGACGTACACACGCACGCGGAGGTCTCCAAGGACAGCCACGGGGCGCTGAGCCCCGAGCTGTTCGGAGCCTCCGAGGAGTACTTCAAGGCCCACGGCCACCGGCAGCCGACCATCGACGAGATGGCCGAGCACTACCGCGAGCGCCGCATGGCGGCCGTGGTCTTCACCGTCGACGCCGAACACGCCACCGGACACCCCCGCATCTCCAACGAGGAGATAGCCGCAAGCTGCGCCGCCCACGCCGACGTCCTGGTCCCCTTCGCCAGCATCGACCCGCACAAGGGCCGCGCGGGCGTACGGGAAGCACGGCGGCTGGTCGAGGAGCACGGAGTACGCGGATTCAAGTTCCACCCGAGCATTCAGGCGGTCTCCCCGAACGATCCCCTCGCCTACCCTCTCTACGAGGCCATCGAGGAACTCGGGGTCCCCGCTCTCTTCCACACCGGGCAGACCGGTATCGGCGCAGGGGTCCCCGGCGGTGGCGGCATCCGCCTGAAGTACTCCAACCCCATGCTGGTTGACGACGTCGCGGTGGACTTCCCGCACCTGCGGATCATCCTGGCCCACCCCTCCTTCCCCTGGCAGGACGAGGCCCTCGCGGTGGCCACCCACAAGCCCCACGTCTACATCGACCTGTCCGGCTGGTCCCCGAAGTACTTCCCGCCACAACTCGTGCGGTACGCCAACAGTCTGCTCAAGGAAAAGGTTCTCTTCGGCTCCGACTACCCCGTCATCACCCCCGACCGGTGGCTCGCCGACTTCGAGAAGCTCGACATCAAGCCCGAGGTCCGGCCGAAGATCCTCAAGGAGAACGCCGCCCGCCTGCTCGGCCTGCTCACGGACTGAGGGGCCCTTCGTGTTGAACCAAGGCATCGGCTCCTGGCCGGCGCGCCGGGCCCGCAAGACGCCCGACCGGGTCGCCGTCGTCCACGAGGACCGCTCCTGGACCTACCGGGCACTGCACGAACGCGTCCTGCGTCTCGCCCACGCCCTGCGCGGCCTCGGCACGGCACGCGGCGACCGCGTCGCGTACCTGGGCCCAAACCATCCGGCCTTCCTGGAAACGCTGTTCGCCGCCGGCGCACTCGGCGCGGTCTTCGTCCCACTCAACACCCGCCTCGCCGCTCCCGAACTGGCCTACAACCTGTCCGACTCGGGCAGCACCGTCCTCGTCCACGCCGGCGAACAGGCCGAGGCGGCCCGCGCTGCGGCTGCCGAGGCCGGGGTGCGGCACCGGATCGCACTCGCCGGACCCCACGAGCACGGCGCTCTCGGCTACGAGGAACTCCTGGCCGCCTCGGTAGCAGGCTCCCTGGACGAGACCGTGGTGCCGGAGGACCCGTGCATCATCATGTACACCTCCGGCACCACGGGCCGGCCCAAGGGCGCCGTCCTTTCCCACGCCAACATCACCTGGAACAGTGTCAACGTCCTCGTCGACACTGACCTCGCCAGCGACGAGGTGACCCTCGTCGTGGCCCCGCTGTTCCACACCGCGGGACTCAACATGACCTGCCTGCCTACCCTGCTCAAGGGCGGCCGGGTGGTGCTGCTCGGTTCTTTCGATGCCGACCACGTCCTGGAGCTCATCGAGAGCCGGCGGGTGACGTACATGTTCGGCGTCCCCACGATGTACGACGCGATGGCCGCCCGACCCTGCTGGACGACCACGGACCTGTCCAGCCTGCGCACCCTCAACTGTGGCGGCGCACCCGTCCCTGCCCGCACCATCGCCACCTATCTCGATCGCGGCCTGGCCTTCAGCCAGGGCTACGGCATGACCGAGGCATCTCCCGGAGTCCTCTACCTGGACAGGGAACAGACCTCCGCCAAGGCGGGCTCCGCCGGCGTCCCGCACTTCTTCACCGACACCCGCGTGGTGCTGCCCGACGGCCGCGACGCCGGGCCCGGAGAACGCGGCGAGATCCTCGTACAGGGCCCCAACGTCATGACCGGATACTGGGGCAGGACCGAGGCCACCGAGGGCGCCTTCACCGACGGCAACTGGCTGCGCACCGGCGACGTCGCCCAGGCCGACGCCGACGGGTACGTGTACATCGTCGACCGGGTCAAGGACATGTTCGTCTCGGGTGGTGAGAACGTCTACCCGGCCGAGGTGGAGGACGCACTCCTCACCCACCCCGCCGTCGCCGAGTGCGCGGTCATAGGTGTGCCTGACCCGGTCTGGGGCGAGGTGGGCCGCGCTGTGGTCGTCCTCGGCCCCGGGACCGTCGCGGATGAGAACGACATTCTCGGCCATCTGCGGGGCAGGCTCGCCAAGTACAAGATCCCCAGGTCCCTCGTGGTGACGGAGAGTCTGCCGCGTACGGCCTCGGGAAAGATCATCAAGCCTGTCGTGCGCGCCACCTACGCGACCGATTCCGCAGACCGCCCTCAGCCGTGACAGACATCCCGTCAAACCCGCCTGCACAGTCTGCTCACTGCTGCCTGTGCCACCGAAAGGATCGTCCATGCCCATCACCGCCAACGGCCTCGACGAACTCAGGTCCCTCAGCGGAAGCGACCTCGGCCACACCGAGTGGCGTGAGATCACCCAGTACCGGGTGGACACCTTCGCCGACGCCACCGACGACCACCAGTGGATCCACACGGAACCGGAGAAGGCCAAGGACGGCCCCTTCGGCGGTCCGATCGCCCACGGCTACCTGACCCTGTCCCTCATCATCCCGCTCTTCGGCGAACTGCTGGACATCACCGGCACCAGCATGAGCGTCAACTACGGTCTGGACAAGGTCCGTTTCCCCAGCCCCGTCCCGGTCGGCGCGAAGATCCGCCTCCACGGCGCCGTCGGCACCGTGGAGGAGGTCAAGGGCAACGGCGTGCAGATGCCTCTGACGTTCACCGTCGAGATCGAGGGCAGCGACAAGCCGGCCTGCGTCGCCCAGGCCGTCTATCGCCACTACGCCTGACCGGCCGACCATCCTCCGGTGCAGGTCGAGCCGGGCGCCTGCGCGCCGGCCGGGCTCGTGGCGAGGACCATTGCGCTGCTTGATCGCCAGGTGAGCCGGCCCTGCCGACCTCGTGGCCGCCTTTGCTTCAAGGGGCGGCCGGCACTCACGGACGCAACGCGTACGCCCTCGTTCGTCCCCGTGCAGGGGACGCGGCGCCGTCGCCGCGGTTGCCTTGGCGATGCCTCCAGCACGCCCCGGAGATCGAGTCGTCGGTGCGATCCGCCTGGCCCAGGAGGGACGCGCACAAAGCTCAGACGTCCTTGGACCGGCTGCACCCACGGCTCACTCGGCCGGCGGCTTGGCTCGACCACGACGGACCGCTGCCCATCATCGAGGGCACTGTCGTCCGCCTGGTCGTGGAGAAGCTCCCCCAGCGGCGGGGTGAACAGGCCGGTCTGGCTGTGGTGGTCAGGCACCGGCGCCACTGAGGCGTACGTCGCCCGCTGCTGGCAGTCCTTCCTCCGCCGCTTCGACATCGAGCACACGTTTCGCCTGTTCAAGCAGACGCTCGGCTGGACCAGGCCCCGACCTCGCAGCTCGGAAGCGGCCGACCGGTGGACCTGGCTCGTGATCGCCGCCTATGCCCAGCTCCGGCTGGCCCGTCCACTGGCCGCCGACCTCCGAAGGCCGTGGGAGAAACCAGCCGAGCTGAACAAACTCACACCAGCCCGCGTCCGCAGGGGGTTCAGAATCCTGCACGCGAAGACCGGCTCACCAGCCGGTGCACCGAAACCGTCCCGGCCCGGGCCCGGTCGGCCACCGGGTTCGAAGAAAGGCCACCCCGCCACCCGTCACGACGTGGGCAGAGTCGTCGCCACCGGCGAGGCATCAGCTGCCCGCCCACCGCAAGGTCGGCACCAAACCCCTGCCCCGATTGGTCCAGGGCGGCTTTGAAGGGCATCGCGGATAACGCGCCATCGTGCATGCGCAGGGCGAGGCGCCAGGTGTGGGACGAAGTCACGGTTGAGTGGCGAAGCGCCCGCCGTTCCCGTTCCTGTCGAACCAGAGCTTGTGTACAGCGATCTCGAGAGTGCACTCCGTCTCGAGGACTCCCTGCAGTGGGCGAACGCGTTCCTGGAGAAATGTCCAGAGCTCGGTGTCGTCGGCGGTCAGGACCTGTGCGAACACGTCGGCCTTGCCGAGGGTCGTGGAGACGTAGCTGACTTCCCTGCAGGCGGTCAGGCTCTCGACGACGCCATTGTGGTGCGCGGGGTCCACCTTGAGGAACAGCAGGGCCAGGCGGGCGGTGCTGAAACGGCCGGGGTCCGCGAAGGCGGTGATCTTCAGGACACCTGCCTCCTCGAGGCGGCGGAACCGGCTGCGGATCGTGCCTTCGGACACTCCGAGTGACCGGGCGATCTCCCGGAATGCCCGGCGTCCGTCTTCTTCCAGCTCACTGATGATCGCTCGGTCCAGGTCGTCGAGTTCGATGCTCATGGCTCCGATCCTAGTGGGTGACGCCTCGCTGGGGCACGCATTGCGTGGCATGACCGGGCCCGGCTGTCGCTATGCGTACGCAGGGAGCGAGCGTTTATCTGGATTGCGCACCCCGCACCTCTTGCGTTCACGCGTTGCGAGTCCTAGCGTCTCACTTGTAACGCGATGCGCACCATCTGACGTCCATGTCTGTGTAGGTGCGTAGCAATAGACGATTCTGGTTACGCAAGGAGTCGCCATGTCTCTGTGTCCGTCTGCCTGCTCTGCCACATCACCTGCCGACCCCGATCTCATCTGGCCCCGCCGCGCCGAGGCAGCCGTCTCTTTCACCTTCGATGTCGACGCGGAAGCGGGCTGGCTCGGCGAGAGTCCGGCTTATGCTCGTCGGCTCACCACGCTCTCGGAGGGGCGCTACGGCGTTGTTCGCGGCATGCCACGAATCCTGCGGCTGCTCGCGGAGTACGACATGCGCGGCACGTTCTTCGTGCCCGGCCACACCGCTGAGCAGCACCCGGGCGTCGTGGAGGCCGTGCTGGCGGCCGGGCACGAGATCGCCCACCACGGCCACCTGCACCTGCGCAGTGACAAGGTGTCCCCGCAGGAGCAACGCGCCGAGATCGAGCAGGGCCTTGCCGCTTTCACCGCTGCCGGCGCACCCCGTCCGACCGGGTACCGGTCGACCTCGTGGGAGCTGACGCCGGAGACGTTCGATCTGCTCGTCGAGCACGGCTTCGACTACGACTCGTCCTGCATGGGCGACGACCGACCGTACTACGAGACGTATGAGGGCCGTTCCCTCCTGGAGCTGCCCGTCCACTGGTCGCTGGACGACTGGCCGCGCTACGGCTGGAACATCGACACCGGCGGCAATACCGCTGCGCCCGGTGAGCTGTACAGCTCTTGGCTCGCTGAGTACGAGTGGGCCAAGGCGGAGCGGCGCCACATCTGCTACACGATGCACCCCGAGGTGATCGGCCGGCCGCAGCGCTTCGCCGAACTCGCCCGTCTGGTCGCGGCTGTGGCCGAAGACGGCCGGGCCTGGACGGCTCCGCTCGCCGATGTCGCCTCGCACGTGCGCCCGTTGTTGCCGTCCCCTGGTGGGGCGTCATCGACCGTGGGCATGGCGGTGCCCCGGTGAACCGGTCAGATCACATTCGCTTCGTCTCGGCCGTGGCAGGACCGCGGGAGCGTGGGCTGGAGTTCGGAGAGGTCTGGCGGGACCGTGTGGCCGCCACGGTCGACGGCTACCGGGACCTCTTCGCGCGTGGGGGAGTGCGGGACCTGCGCGGCGCGGGCGCTCGTGTGCTGCTCGCCATCGAGTCCTGGGCGCCGTTGCTGGCGGCCGAGATCCGGGGCATCGCGGACGGCGCCGGCCTGTCTGCCGAGACAGTCGCAGCGATCAACGCCCGCACCGAGATCCTGGCGGGCACGCGCGCCGCGGGCGAGTGCTCCACGATCGTCGCCCTGCGCGACGGCGACGAAGAACCGGTGGCCGCGCAGAACTGGGACTGGTACGCCGGGCACTCGGCGAACTGGCTGGAATGGGAGATCCCGCACGACGACGGACGACGCACCACGACGCTCACCGAGTTCGGGATCGTAGGCAAGATCGGTGTCAACAACCGCAGTCTGGGCTGTCTGTTCAACATCCTCCACCACCGTGCCGACACCGGTGATCACGGTGTGCCCGTACATGTCGTCGCCCGTCGGCTGCTTGACGAGGCCGGCTCCGTGACCGATGCGCTGCGCATCATCGGGCAAGCGTCCGCCTCCGCGTCCACCACCATTACCGTCGTCGGCGGCCGCAGCGCCGGCCGCAGTGCCGTCGCCGCCGAGTTGTGGCCTCAGGGGCCCGGCCACGTGCTGCCCGATCCCGACGGGTTGCTCCTGCACACCAACCACTTCCTGAGCCGGCCCGGCGCGGACGGTGACACCGAGCCGCGCACCGACCCCGACACGCTCGTGCGTTACGAGGTGCTCCGGCGAGCCCTCCACGGACGCGGCCGAGACCTGTCATCGCACGACGCACTGTCCGCTTTGGCCGACCACAGCGGCGGGGTGTGCGTGCACGCCCCCGAAGGACGCGGCGACGCCTTCCAGACCCTGGCCGCAGTGCGCATCGACTTCACCACCTGCGAGCTGGACATCCACGCCGGCCCGCCCTGCCGCATCCACACCTGACCCGCCATCACAGAACAACCTGGGAGCAGAACATGCTTCAACTGAAGCGCATCGACAACATGGACATCCTCACGCACGACGTCGGACGGCTCGTCGACTTCTACCACGGCGTTCTCGGACTCGGCTTCCATCTGCCGTACGTGCCCGAGGAGGAGTGGGCCGCGATTGACCTGGGCAATGTGACGCTCTACCTCTTCAAGTCCGAAGCAGGCGAGCACGCACCACGCCGCACCGAGGTCAATGCGGACAACGCTCCGGGCCTCGACTCCTTCGCGTTCGAGGTGGACGACCTGGACATCGCGTACGCGGAACTGGACGGCCGCGTCGAGTGGGTCACCACAGAAGAGATCGTCTGGAAGCACCCGACGGACGTCTGGTACCGGTACCGGCCCTTCTACGACCCCGACGGCAACATGCTCTACGTCACCGAGCCGCACCGAGCCGACGCCACCGCGCAGGACGGGGGCCAGGCATGAACGCCTCCGACGCCCGCTCCCTCGCCGGACGCAGCGCACTGATCACCGGCGCCGCCCGCGGCATGGGCCGCACCCACGCCCTCACCCTCGCGGCCCGCGGCGCTGCCATCGCGCTGGCCGACCTTGATGCCGACGAACTCAACCGCACGGTCGCCGACGTACGGGATGCCGGAGGAAAGGCGGAACCCTTCGTCGCGGACATCAGCTGCCGGGAACAGGCCGAGGAACTCATCGCCTCCGCCGCCGGAGCCCTGGGCGGGCTGGACATCCTCGTGCACAACGCGGGGCTGATGTTCTCCATGACCGGTCTCGCCGAGACCGACGACGCCGACTTCGAGCGGCTGCTGGCCGTCAACGTCCGTGCCCCGCTGTATCTGACCCGCGCCGCGCTACCGCATCTGCGCGAGAGCGAAGCCGCCCGAGTCGTCTTCGTCTCCTCGCAGTGGGGACAAGTTCCCGACGGCCACTCCTACGGCTACATGGTCTCCAAGGCAGCCCAGCTCGGCCTGATGAAGACCCTCGCCCAGGAGTTCGCCGGCGAACGCATCATGGTCAACGCCGTGACGCCCGGGGCCGTCGCCACCCGAATGGTGCCCGACTCCAACTACGAGGCCGAAGTCGCCGCCGTGCCCATCGGGCGACTCGCCCAGCCCTCGGAGATCTCCGAAGTGGTCGCCTTCCTCGCCGCCGACACCGGCAGCTTCATCACCGGCCAGACCATTCCCGTCAACGGCGGCGCGCTCGTCGTCGGCATCTGACGCACCTACCGCATCCGGCATCACAGGAGCCCGTCATGTCCACACTCACCAAACGCGATCAGGCCGAGCGCGCCATGCGCCACTCCTGGTTCCCCGTCGCCCGCTCCACGGACCTCGCCACGCCGCAGCCCGCGACCCTGCTCGGAGACAAGCTCGTCGTGTGGCGCTCGTCCGACGGCACGGCACGCGTCAGCGCCCGACGCTGCCCCCACCGAGGCGCCGACCTGTCCCAGGGCGCCGTCACCGACCAGTCCCTCGGCTGCCCCTACCACGGATGGCGCTTCGACGGCGGAGACGGACACTGCACCTACGTCCCCTCCCTCGCCGACCAGTCGGGCATCCCGCCGAAGGCAGCGATCCGCACCTACCCGGCCGTCGAACGGTTCGGACACGTCTGGACCGTGCTCGAAGAGCCGGTGACCGAGCTGTACGACCCCGAGGAATGGCGCGAGCGGGATCTGGTCTGGCTCGCCGCCGAACCGCTGTCGTCCCGTACCGGGGTCGCCGTCGCAATCGAGAACTTCCGAGACGTGGCCCACTTCCCCTTCGTGCATCAGGTGTCCATGGGCCCGACCCCCGAGGTGGTCGAGCCGCTCCATGTCCGCCGCGAGGGCATCGACGTCCACATGAACCACCAGTTGGACGCCGGCTCCGGCGACTGGGCGGCACAGGGCGCCTGCCTCATGGCCTACCACTGCACCGCGCCGGGCTTCGCCTCCATCAGCTACCACTACGACATCGTCGGCCTCCGGGTCGTGGCGGGCTTTCCCTCTCCCGTCTCCTACGAGGAGGTCAAGATCTTCTGGGGCGTCGCCAACGAGCGGGACTTCAAGGGCGCCTCGCTCGAGGAATGCCTGCGGGTCGAGGAAATGGTGTACCTGGAAGACCTGCCGATCACCGCGAACATCGAACCCCGTGAAGTGCCCTGGGACGCCGAGGTGCCCGAATACTCCGCACCCGCCGACCTGTTCACCCTCAACTACCGGCGCGCCTTCCACGAACTGATGCGCCGCACCGCCGACCGGGTGGCAACACAAACCCGCCACGACACGAAGGCCCACGACCATGCCCCGGCCCGCTGACAGCCCACGCCGGCTCCAGGTCGCAGCACGGGAAGATGCCGCCGACGGCGTCATCGCGCTCACCCTCGTCGACCCGGCCGGCAAGCCCCTGCCGGCCTGGGAGCCGGGCGCCCACGTGGACGTCCACCTCACCGACGGCACGATCCGCCAGTACTCGCTGTGCTCCGATCCCACGGACCTGTCCCACTACCGGATCGGCGTGCTGCGCGTCCCGGGCGGCCGAGGCGGCTCACAGCGCGTGCACGACGAACTGCGCCCAGGGGTACAGCTGCCGGTCTCCGCGCCACGTAACCAGTTCAGCCTGGACGAGGAAGCGCCCGAGTACGTCCTGATTGCCGGCGGCATCGGCATCACACCGCTCCTGCCCATGGTCGCCCGCCTCACAGCCCTCGGCCGCCCCTGGCGGATGCTGTACGCGGGCCGCTCCCGCACCACGATGGCGTTCCTCGGCGAATTGCCCAGCGGCGAAGTCACCCTCGCTTTCGAGGACGAGGGCGGACGCCCGGACCTCGCCGCGTATCTCGCGCCCCACCCCACAGCGACTGTGTACGCCTGCGGCCCCGGCGGACTTCTCGACGCCGTACAGGAAGTGCATCCAGGACCGGTGCACACCGAACGGTTCACGGCCGACCAACCGTCCGGCGACGCGAACACGTTCACCGTCGTGCTGGCCCGATCCGGAGCCGAACTCCCCGTCCCAGCGGGACAGAGCATCCTCGACGCCGTACGCGCGGCCGGGGCGCCCGTCTCCTCCTCCTGCGAGATGGGCATCTGCGGCACCTGCGAGACGAAGGTGGTCGCCGGCACGCCGGAACACCACGACAACCTCCTCACCCCCGAGGAACAGGCGACCGGAAACACCATGATGATCTGCGTATCGCGCAGCGCGGGCGCCCGCCTCGTCCTCGACCTCTAAGCGCCGCCCGCACCCGTGAAGGGGACACCCATGTCTGCTGTTTCACGCCCTGACGCCCGCGCGCCGGGGGAGAACACCGCTTCCGCGCTGCCCAAGCGGATGCGCTGGTACGACGGCTTCGCCCTGTCTCTGACGATGCCAGCCGCACTGGTCGCCTCACTGGGCGCTTCCATCGGCGGCCTCGGCGCCTGGGGCGCCGTCGCCCTGTGGGCGATCGCGATGGTGCTCGCCGCCCTCACCAACTGGATCTACACCGAATTGGCGGCCATGTTCCCCCAGTCGTCCGGGGGCATCACGCACTACGCCACCGAAGGCTGGAAGAACCGTGCGCCGATCGTCGGACCGCTCGCGTCCTTCGGCTACTGGTTCCCCTGGACAACAGCCCTTTCGGTGTATGCAGGGATCGTCGGCTCGCTGGTACAGGCCCAATGGTTTCCCGGCCAGCAGTGGAGCATTTCCATCGGCCCCGTCGAGCTGAACTTCCCGATCGTGATCGGGCTCGGCGTGATCGTGCTGCTGTTCGGAGCAGCGATGATCGGCCTGCACGCCGCGATGTGGGTCGTCTACCTCACCGGCGGCATGCTGCTGGTGCCCCTGCTGGTGTTCATGGTCGGCCCGTTCGTGACCGGCGACTGGGACGCTTCCCGGCTGCACTGGAACCTCCACGGAGCGGCAGGACTGCGCGAGGCGCTCGTCTGGCTCTACATCATGGCGTGGACATGCTTCTGCGTGGAGGTGTGCGCGACCTTCGCGCCCGAATACCGGGACACGGTCAAGGACACCTCGCGGGCCCTGCGGGCCGGAGCACTGTTCGGCCTCGGCGTCTTCGTGCTCATGCCGCTCGCCCTCGCGGGATACGTGGGAGAAGGACCCATCACCGACGATCCGACGACGTTCTACGTCGGAGCCTTCCAGACCCTGATAGGCGGCGGCGCCGACCTGATGGTCGTGTTCCTGATCGGCTCACTGCTACTCATCATGGTCACCGGCCTCGCCGACGGCTCAAGAGTGCTCTACACCATGGGCGTCGAGGGAACCACGATCCGCCAGTTCGGCGTACTGAACAAACGAGGCGTGCCGGCCCGGGCACTGGTCGTCGCCCTGGTCCTCAACGTCCTCACACTGACGCTGCTCAAAACCCCGCTGGCGATCATCGTGGCAGGGAACCTCGGGTACATCCTCACCCACATCCTCGCCCTGTCGGCCTTCGCGCTGCTGCGCCGCGACCGCCCCGACGCGCCGCGCCCGATCAGACTGCCGTCCTTCTTCGTCCCGGTGGCCTGGACCCTGGCCGCGCTGCTGAGCGTCATCCTCATCGTCGGTGCGACCGGCTTCTCGGTGAGTGGCTACGGGGGATTCACCGAACTGGCCGTCGCCTTCCTGGTGCTGGCCGTAGGCGTAGCGCTGTGGCTGTACCGACAACGCGTGCAGGAGCGCAGTTAGCCGCTGTCGGATTCTGGCCGCGACGAGCCCGGCTGGCTTTGCTCCACGAAAGACAGCGGCCCAGTTCCGGTCCGGGTATGTCCAGGTCGGCAGCACCCGGACCGGGGCCGGGCTGAGACAGTGCGTGGAGCAGCTGCCAGTTGTACGGTCGTGAGCTGTTCCCACCCGAGCCACACCGACTGCACCCACCGCCCCAGGTCCTCGCCCTGGCGCAGAACTTTGCCCGCCTCGGTGGGCAGCGCCTCACCGGCGTCCAGGTGCATCCGCACCAGGTGGAAGGACCGCTGCCACGTCACCGGCCACGACGGGCACCAGGACGCGTCGATCTCATCCAACTGTTCACGCCGCTCCGTCGACATTGCACCGGCCGACGACTCCACGGGCAGCCCATCCGCACGACGCCGTTCGATCTTGGCGGCCTTCCGGGCGGCGGCCCGCGCGTTCTTCAGAAAGGTGCCCACCTTCGCGCCCTGGTAGGTGGCGTCCGGCGGCGCCAGGAGGTGCCTGTGTTCGGCTGTTCGGCGGCTCGACTGGTGCCGGTTCGGCTGCGTGGGGTCGGGGTCGCCGAAGGTGAGGTTGGAGGGGATGCCGGAGTAGTCGCCGGGAACGAACGCTAGCGCGTCCCAGGCGATGTCCTTGGTCCCGTCGCCGCCGTTGAAGTTGTCCAGGCTCACCTCAGGTTTGTTCTCGGTGAACCAGTAGGCGTCCGGCTCGGACGCGATCACCAGAGGTTCGGTGCGATTGAGGCCCACTATCCCGCGGTCGGTGAATGTCTTCTGGCTGCTCTGGTCCAGTACGCTGGCAGGGCCTGGACCGCAGTGATGGCCGCCGCATGGACACGCGCGTACACCACCGCATCGCGCCGATGACGACGCCCGCGTACGGCCCACCACCTGGGAAGCCCGGATCGTGCACCATGCCGACCGCGGCCATGGCATCGCCGAGATCACCGTGCAACCGGACCTTCACTACGCCTACGCGGCAGGCCAGTACGTAACCATGGAGATGCCCTGGCACCCCTTGGCATGGCGCCACCACTCGCCAGCCAACGCTCCCAGCCAGGACAACACCCTTACCTTCCACATCCGCGCCGTGTCCCGCGGAACCGGCAGCAACACTCTGGTGCACCATGCGACCGTGGGCCACGTCGTACGCCTGCGGCCACCCCAGGGCGACATGACCCTGAATGTCGCAGGCGATCGCGACCTGGTGTGCGTGGCGGGCGGAACAGGACTTGCCCCCATCCGGGCCTTGCTGGAGGAGGCGGGCCACGGCGACATGCGGCGCTACGTCGCCCTGTTCATCGGAGCCCGCACAGCGGAAGAGCTCTACGGCCTGGACGACATGCTCAGGATGGCTCAGCGCCACCACTGGCTCTCCGTGTGGGCGGCGGTCTCCCATTACTGGCCCTAACAAAGGCGTTGTACGTGTCGGTGAGTGATCAGGCAGACGGCGATGCCGAGGAAAGCTTCATGG
>NZ_JBWLKL010000054.1:0-35800 GCF_059026065.1 Streptomyces sp. A18
TGGGTCTGGGGCAGACCCGCACCACCAACCCGCCAACTACGGCGCCGATATACGTACACCGTTTGAGGAATCCAGCATTAGGCAGAACCACAGAATCACGTAGCCGACCCGTCGGTCTTCCCGCGGAACCGAGAAGTACCCCACGGCGAAAAGGAAGAACATGGCCGCGGCAGCCCGCGTCGGTGTTCGCCCTGTTCGGCTGCTCTCATCGACCGAGCGGCTTGGTGGAGCCGTGTGATCAGGAACGACGGCCGGTCAGTTCGGCGGTGTCGAGGACCATCAGGTCATCGCTCACGACGACCGCCCGCCGGTAGGTGCTGCGCGCGTCGCGGGCGAAACGGCTGTCGGGGACGGTGCCGTCGCCGGGGTAGATGTGGTTGAGCACCAGGGATTTGACCCCGCTGCGGTGTGCGACCGTACCGACGCCCGGCTTGATCCGTCCGGTGGTGGGCGAGGTCCAGTCACGGGAGGGGGTGTGGGCGTTGGTGAACTGCTCCTGCATGGTCTGCTGGATAGGCTGGCCGGCGAACTGCGCCGTGGCGGCCTCGATGTCCATGGCCTCGTTGACCAATACGTCGGCGCCGTGCGCGAATTGCATCAGGTTGTCGTTGGGGGAGGTGTCCCCGCTGAAGACGATCGTCCTGTCGGCCGTTTCGAACCGGAAGGCGAAGGCCGGGAAGACCGGCGGATGGTCGACCAGGATCGCCGTCACCCTGACCAGGTCGTCCTCGTAGACCGGGACTGGACTCATCTCGGGCACCGGGTTCGAGAAGGTGGCGGCGGACGGCAGGCGTATCCCGTGCGGGACCATGAGCGCGTCGCCGCTGGTGCCGGTCAGGTCCATCGGCACCCCGTTCGACCGGCGGGTGGAGCGCAGCCGTTCGTTGATGTCGTAGGCGTTGGCGCTGACGGAAGCTTCGAAGAAGTCCACGATGCCCGGTGTGGGGAGTTCGGGGCGTACGAGTGGGGCGTGGGGGGTGGTGGGTAGTCCCGGAACGGGCGCGGTGCCTTCGTCGCTTCTGTCGGCGCGCCCCGGGCCATGAACCTGGACCTGTTGAGAGGGGAAGTTCCAGTTCGTCCAGTTCACGGAGAAGAAGGTGAAGGCGTCGGCGTAGTGGTCCGAGTGCAGGTGCGTGATGAACATGGCGCGTACGGCGCCGAAGTCGAGTCCTGACTCGTAAAACCGCACGGGAAGCCCGCTGCCGGCGTCGATGAGGTAGATCGCGCCGTTCACCACCAGGGCGGTCGAGGTGGCGGCGCGCCGGCCTGGTATGGGGCCGCCCTGGGTGCCAAGCATGACCAGGTGCGTTCCTCTGTCCGGCGGCGGACCGCTGGACATTGGGGCGGGCCTGGTGGGGGTCGCGGCACGGGCGGCGGCAGGTGTCGCCGTGCAGGCGCAGCCTGCGCCGAGACCGAGTGCGGCGCCGAGCACGCCGCGTCGGGTGGGGGATCCGGGAACGGGCATGGCGGAGGAGCCCTTCGTCGGGAGCTGGGGTCGCGGTCGGGTCGTCCGGTGCCATGCGGCACACAGGCCTGCCGTGCGGCACGGACGGCGGCGATGATCCCGGAAGCTATCGCAGCCTTATTACGCCCGTCAACGATGTGGAACGAACTGACGCTTAGTGGGGTGGGGTGCCGTGGCCGGGCCCGGCGCGATCGGAGCGTGTCCGACCGCGCCGCGCGGCAGGGTTCGGGACTGGTCAGGGCGTTGTGCGAAGTGCCAGGCGCTCGTCGGGGATGACGGCGACGCCAAGGATCTCGATCATGGCCTCGGGCTGCCACAGTGCGGTCGTGCCGATGCCGGCCATGGCGGGGTAGACCGGGCCGGCCAGCTCGCGCCACACCTCTCCGATCTCCTTGCCGTGCGCCTGGTAGTCCGGGATGTCGGTGAGGTAGAGCGTGATGCTCACCAGGTCATCCGGTATGCCGCCCGCGTCCGCGAGGGTCGCGAGGACATTGCCGAACGCCTGCCGGAACTGCTCGACGATGCCGCCGGGCACGATCTTCATGTCCTTGTCGAGGGCCGTCTGTCCGCCCAGGTGGAGTGTGTTGCCGCTGAGCGTTCCGTGCGAGTAACCCCTGGGCTTGGGCAGGGAGGCGGGGTTGACTGGGAGGTGGGCCGAAGTGGTTGTCATGAGGGCTCCTGCGGTACGGGTGCTGGCTGATCGCCACCGTAGCAGCTATTGACAACATGGTGACGGTCGTAGGAGAAATGAAATGTGCCTGCGGATCGCGGCACAGGAAGAGAGGGAACGTCCATGCGCCTCGGGACCGTCGCTCACGCGGCCGGCACGACCGCCGCGGTACTCCAGGGGGACGTCTGGCGGGCGCTCCCCGCCACCGATCTGTCCGCCTTGCTGGCGGTCATGTCACCGGCGCGGGCCGCCGCTCTGGCCGGCGAGGTGCTCGACGGGGCCCTCCCAGTACAGCCGCTGCCCGCACCCGGCAAGGTGATCTGCTGCGGCCTGAACTACGCCGACCACATCACGGAGACAGGACGTGAGCTACCGGAGTACCCCACGCTCTTCGCCAAGTACGCCGACACCCTCACCGGCCCGGACGCCGACCTGGTCCTGCCGCAAGGGCTCCAGGTCGACTGGGAGGCCGAACTTGCCGTCGTGGTGGGCGCGCAGCTGCGGCACGCCGACCGGAAGGCCGCGCTGGAGGGGATCGCGGGCTACACCGTGGCGAACGACATCTCGGTGCGCGACTGGCAGTACCGGACGCTCCAGTGGTTCCAGGGCAAGGCATGGGACGCGACCACGCCCGTCGGCCCTGTGGTCGTCACACCGGACGAACTCGACCCTGCCGCCGGCCTGGATGTGATCTGCCGGATCAACGGCCGGGAGGTCCAGCGCGACACCACCAGGACGCTCGTCTTCGATGCCGCCGACCTGCTCGCCTACATATCGGCCTTCACCCTGCTCCGCCCGGGCGACCTCGTGCTGACCGGTACCCCCGGCGGTATCGGCGCGGCCCGGAAGCCCCCGCGCTTCCTCGCCGACGGAGACGTGGTCGAGACCGAGATCTCCGGCATCGGCACCCTACGCAACACCCTGCGGTTCGAAAGCTGACCAGTACACCCCCCCCCCACGCCCCCCAGACCTCTCCACCCACAACGAGGAGCAGTTTCATGGACCCCACCCCCGGCCCCTCCGGGCCGTACGGCTCGTACGCCATCGAGGGCGACAACTCGACGTACGCCACGGCGAGCGGCCTGGTGGTCCCGGTCGTCACCCGTGGCGGTGCGGAGCCCGGAAGCACCGGCCAGTCCGACGGCGCCACCCGGATATCCGGGGTCAGCGCCCAGCACACCCCGGCCACCAAGATCTGGTTCGGCAAGGTGAGCAACGACGCGGGCTACCGCTCGGTCCCCCATCACCACGGCGAGGCCGAGACCGGTGGATACGTGCTCTCCGGCCGTGCGCGAATCTACTTCGGGAAGAAATTTGAGGACTACATCGACATGTCGGAAGGGGATTGGGTCTTCGTCCCGCCGTTCATGCCGCACGTCGAGTGCAACCTCGACCGCAACAGGCCCCTCACCTGGATGACCACCCGCACCCCGGAGAACATCGTGGTCAATCTCCCCCAGGTCCCGGACGCCGAACTCCTCGACTGGCTGGACCGCTCCTGATGACCGACATCACCTCGGAGATCTTCAGCGCCGCAGTCACCCTGACCCCCGCCGAGCCCGAGCACCACGACCTCGCGTTCACCGCGGAGACCCAGCCCTGCCCCTGGCCCAAGGCCTACGGGGGTGACCTCGTGGCCCAGGCGGCCGCCGCCGCCATGCGATCCGTCACCGACGGCAAACAACTGCACTCCATGCACTCCTACTTCATGCGCCCCGCCGAGATCGGCGAGACGGTGCGCTACGAGGTGGAGCTGCTGCGCGACGGACGCGGTTACGCGACCCGTCAGGTCCGCGGATACCAGCGGGGCAAGCCGCTGTACGTGTGCCTGGCCAACTTCGCCGCCGGTGAGCCCGGAGCGAGCTACGCCGAAGGGCCGCCCGACCGCCTGACCGCGGCGGACGTACCAGGACCCGATGAACTGGAGAGCTCCGCCGACTACCTTGCGGGCCGCGCCGGCGGGACGATGACCGCGGGGTCCAAGGAGTACTGGTCCGCCGGACGCGGCTTCGATATGCGGCATGTGCCAGGACCCTTGTACCTGGCCGTCGAAGGTGAGCAGGTTCCCCACCAGGCCGTCTGGCTCAAGCCTTTCGACGCCCTGCGACCCGTCGAGGGGCTCACCGACCTCCAGCGGGACACCGCCGCACTCACATACGTCTGCGACTACACGATCCTGGAACCCGTACTGCGCGCCCTCGGTCTGCCCTGGGCGCGGGAAGGCCTGGTCACGGCCAGCCTCGACCACGCGATGTGGTTCCATCGGGCACCACAGCCGCGCGCTGCGGACGGCTGGCTGCTCTACGTCCAGCAGGCCGTGGCCGCCGAAGCCGGGCGCGGCCTCGCCACCGGCCGCTTCTTCACCCCCGACGGCACGCACCTGGCCACCGTCGTCCAGGAGGGAATGATCCGCGCCTCCCAGGGAGGGCACCGATGAGTCTGTCGCCCAGCGGGCACGCCGACACCTTCGCCCGCGACCACCTGCCCCCCACAGACCGGTGGCCAGTGCTGGAGTTCACGACCGACCAGCTCCAGTACCCGGAGCGGCTCAACGCCGCCACCGAGCTGCTCGACCGTCCCATGTCCGTCCACGGCCCCGACCGGCCCGCCCTGCGCACACCCGACGGCGAGACCTGGACCTACGGCGAGCTCCGGCAGCGCGCCCACCAGGTCGCCCAGGTGCTCACCGAGGACCTCGGCCTGGTGCCCGGCAACCGGGTGCTGCTGCGTTCCCCGAACACCCCGTGGACGGTGGCCGCCTGGCTGGGCGTGCTCAAGGCGGGTGGCATCGCCGTCACCACCATGTCCGCCCTGCGCGCCCGGGAGCTGGCGCCGATCGTGGAAAAGACCAGGCCGGCCTTCGCGCTGGTCGACCACCGCTTCCTCGACGACGTCTTCACCGTCCGGGACACGGTCGCCCCCGACCTGGTGGTGATGGCATACGGCGGGAAGACCGCCGACGACCTGAGCCGGCGGGCCGCCTCCAAGTCGGGTCACTTCCAAGCCGCCGACACCGCCGCCGATGACGTCGCGCTGTTCGGCCCGACCTCTGGCACCACCGGCGTCCCGAAGATCACCGTCCACTTCCACCGCGACATCCTCTCGATCGACGGCACCTTCGGACAGCACACACTCCAGCTGCGCCCCGATGACGTGGTCGCCTGCACCGCGCCCCTGGCCTTCACCTTCGGCCTCGGCATGCTGGTCGTCCTCACCCTGCGGGCAGGAGCCTGCGCGCTGCTGACGGAGGCGGCCGCCCCCGCCGAGCTGGCCCGGCTCGTCGCGGATCACGGTGTGACCGTGCTGGCCACCGCGCCGACCGCCTACAAGCAGATCCTCAAGACCGGGCAGGGCAAACTGCTCGCCGGACTGCGCTGCGCGGTCAGCGCCGGAGAGCACATCCCGCAGGGCCTGTGGCAGCAACTGCGCGACGAGCTTGGCCTGCGCGTCGTCGACGGGATCGGCGCCACCGAGATGCTGCACATCTTCATCTCGGCAGCCGGTGACGACATCCGCCCGGGTGCGACCGGCAAACCGGTCCCGGGCTATCGCGCCACCGTCCTCGGCCTGGACGGCGAGGAGCTAGGTCCGGGCGCCGAGGGACGGCTGGCGGTGATCGGGCCTGTCGGCTGCCGCTACCTGGACGACGACCGGCAGGCCCACTACGTCGTGAACGGCTGGAACGTCACCGGAGACACCTTCTCGCGCGACGAGGACGGCTACTTCTGGTATCAGGCACGCAACGACAACATGATCGTGTCGTCGGGCTACAACATCGCCGGCCCCGAGGTCGAGGCCGCGATCGACACCCACCCGGACGTCGTCGAATCCGCGGTCGTCGCCCGGCCCGACCCCGACCGCGGCGTCGTCGTGTGCGCTTTCGTCGTGCTCCGCGAGGACGTGATCGGGGACGCGGCGAAGGCCAAGGACATACAGGACTACGTCAAACAGCAGATCGCGCCGTACAAGTACCCGCGCGACGTGCGCTTCACCGACTCACTGCCGCGCAACCCCAGCGGCAAGCTCCAGCATTTCAAGCTCCGCCGGATCGTGAAGGAAACAGCATGAAGATCGCAGTCGTCGGCGGCGGCCCCGGAGGTCTGTACTTCGCCTCCCTGATGAAGCAGATCGACCCCGCCCACCAGGTCACCGTCTGGGAACGCAACGCACCCGACGACACCTTCGGATTCGGCGTCGTCTTCTCCGACGAGACGCTCAGCAGCATCGACAACGCCGACGAGACCGTCCATGCCGCAATGGAGAGCCGGTTCGCCCGCTGGACCGACATCGACATCGAGTTCGGCGGCCACCGCTTCACCGTCGGCGGGCAGGGCTTCGCGGCGATGAGCCGGAAGGAGCTTCTGCAGCTCCTGCAGCGGCGGGCGGCCGAGCTCGACGTCACGGTGCACTACCGCACCCAGGCGCCCGACGTGGACGAGCTGCGGGTCTCCCACGACCTGGTCCTCGCCGCCGACGGCCTCAACTCCGCCGTCCGCACCAAGTACGCCGACGTCTTCCGGCCGTCGCTGGACCGCCGGAGCAACAAATACATCTGGCTCGGCACCGATCTCGTCTTCGAGGCGTTCCAGTTCTTCGTCAAGCAGACGGAGTGGGGCACCATGCAGATCCACGGCTACCCATACTCCGAGAACGGCTCGACCTTCATCGTCGAGATGCACGAGGACGTGTGGCGGCGCGCCGGATTCGACCAGACCGCCGACCAGGTGTTCCCGCCAGGCGCCTCCGACGAGTACGCCGTCGCGCGGCTCGCCGAGATCTTCAGCGAGGAGCTGCGGGGACACCAGGTCCTCACGAACAACTCCAAGTGGCTCAACTTCACCACCGTCCGCAACGAGCGCTGGTACGACGAGAACGTGGTCCTACTCGGCGACGCCGCCCACACGGCCCACTTCTCGATCGGCTCCGGCACCAAGCTCGCCATGGAGGACGCCCTCGCGCTGGCAGCCTGCCTGCACGAGCACCCCACCGTCGCGTCGGCATTGGACGCCTACCAGACGGAGCGCAAGCCGGTCGTCGAGTCGACCCAGCGTGCCGCGCAGGCGTCGCTGGAGTGGTTCGAGAACATCGGCATGTACGTCGGGCAGGACCCCGCCCAGTTCGCCTTCAACCTGCTGACCCGCTCGCGCCGGATCACCTTCGACAACCTGAAGGAACGCGACGCCGAGTTCGCCGCCATGATCGAGAGCGAGTTCGCCCGGAGCCAGCAGGCCCCCGGCACCGCGCCCGCGATGTTCCTGCCGGTCAGCATCGGCCCGCTGGAACTGAAGAACCGCGTCGTCGTCTCGCCGATGGACATGTATTCCTCACAGGACGGCGTCCCCGGCGACTTCCACCTCGTCCACCTGGGCTCCAAGGCCCTCGGTGGAGCGGGCCTGGTGATGAGTGAGATGGTCTGCGTATCGCCCGAGGCCCGGATCACCCCGGGCTGCCCCGGGCTGTGGACCGACGGGCAATGCGACGCCTGGCGCCGCGTCACCGACTTCGTGCACACACGCACCAGTGGGAAGATCGGCCTGCAGCTCGGTCACTCGGGCCGCAAGGGCTCCACGAAGCTCATGTGGGAGGGCATCGACGAGCCCCTGGACGAGGGCAACTGGGAGGTGATCGGCCCCTCCACCATCCCCTATGGAGCAGGCTGCCACGTGCCGCGCGAGGCCACGCGCGAGGACATGGACAAGGTGGTCGCCGACTTCGCCGCCGCCGCCGAACGCGGCGTACAGGCCGGCTTCGACCTCATCGAGGTGCACGCAGCCCACGGGTACCTGCTGTCGTCCTTCCTCTCGCCCGTCGCCAACCGGCGCAGCGACGCGTACGGAGGCAGTCCGGAGAACCGGCTGCGGTTCCCGCTGGAAGTCTTCGACGCGGTCCGGCGGACCGTCCCGGCGCGGATCCCCGTGACCGTCCGCATCTCGGCCACCGACTGGGTGCCGGACGGCAACACCGAGAACGACGCCGTGGACATCGCCCGCGCCTTCGTCGAGCACGGCGCCGCCGCGATCGACGTCTCCTCCGGACAGGTCACCAAGGACGAGAAGCCCGCCTACGGCCGCTCCTACCAGACGCCGTTCGCCGACATGATCCGCCACAAGGCCGCCGGGCCCACGGGCGTGAAGGTGATTGCGGTGGGCGCGATCTCCTCCTACGACGACATGAACTCCGTCCTGCTCGCCGGCCGGGCCGACCTGTGCGCCCTGGGCCGCACCCATCTGTACAACCCGCAGTGGACCCTGCAGGCCGCGGCCGAACAGGAGTACCGGGGCGCCGGCGCCGAGTGGCCCGTGCAGTGGAAGGCGGGCCGCCGCAAGCCGCCCACCACGCGCACCGACAAGATCCCGCCCCGGCTGTCACTGCTGAGGGAGGGCACCACGGGCTCCACGCACCTGAGGTGGACGCCGCGTTCGCGTCCGGCGTCCGCATGACCGGCTCGGCTCCCCTGCCTAACCTGACCGGCGTCCATCGCTCGCGTATCGAGTGGATCGACACCGATGCCGCAGGCATTTACCACAACAGCACGGTCGTGCGCTTCGTGGAGGCCGCGGAGGCCCGGCTCATGGACGATTTGGGCCTCTACGGCTACTTTCCGGCCGCACCGCGCGTCCGTTACGAGGTGAACTTCGAGTCGCCCCTGTTCTTCGGCCAGGAAACCCGCACCACGGTGGAACTCGCCGCCATCGGCACCTCGTCGATGACGTTCGTGTTCGAGGTCCGGGGTGAGGAGTTCCGGGGGCGCCCGAGCCGTAGGGCGGCGCATGGCCGCTACGTGACCGCCCACATCGATCACACCTCCCCCGGCGATGCCTCCGGTTCGCCCTGGCCGCCGGAGTGGATCACCGCACTTCAGGCGTGTATGCGAGCATCTGCCGAACATCGGCCATACTGAGTCGGGTGAGCAGTCCCCAGGAAACGCAGACCACCTCCGCCACGCATCTGTCCCGCACGCTGCTGGTGAGTTTCCTGGGCGCCGTCGTTCGCAAGATGGGCAGTTGGATGCCGATCGGGGCGACGGTGGAGCTCCTGGCACAGTCGGGCCTGGACGCCTCCAGCGTCCGCACGGCGGTGTTCCGGCTCAAGAAGCGAGGCTGGCTGGAGTCGGAGCCCCGCTCAGGCGTGCGCGGTTACGCGCTGACGCCCACCGCCTTGGCGGCCCTCGCAGCGGGGGACCAGGTCATCTGGCACGCCCGTCAGCCCGCCGATCTCAGCGACGGCTGGTGCCTCGTCAATTTCTCCGTGCCAGAGTCCGCCCGCGCGAAACGCCACCAGCTGACCGCCCATCTCACGTCGCTCGGCTTCGGCAACACCGGCTCGGCGGTGTGGATCGCGCCCGCCCGGATGCTGCAGGCGGCACAAAGGGTCATCGAGGAACTGGACCTGTCCAAGCAGTGCGCCGTCTTCGTCGGCCACTACGCCGCGGGCCAGGACCTGACGGCGCTGGTCGGCAACGGCTGGGACATCGACGAGATCGATCGGCGCTACAAGGAGTTCGTCGGCGCCTACGAGCCGGAGGCCGACCGCCTCGCGCAGGCCCCCTTCATCGACGGCAGACACGCCCTCACCACGTATCTCGCCGTGATCGACCACTGGCGCAAGCTGCCCTTCCGCGACCCCGGGCTCCCGCTTGAAGTGCTCACCGACACCTGGAGCGGTTCCGCCGCCGTCCAGCTCTTCGAACGTATGGTCACGATACTGGAAGGCCGGGCACTGGCCCACGCCGCGCCCTACTGGCCCACCCGGGCGCCGGCGGACGGGGCGGAGGCGACGCAGCACGGGTGACCCGCTCCCGTTCGCAGACGCTGTCCACGGAGTCGGTGAGCCTTTTTCATCTTGATCAGGTGGTGAGTTCGAGGGCGACGACGGCACGGACGACGGCGGTGATCCGGGTGGTGCTGCAGCGGAGTTCCTCAGGATGCGCCAGGATTTGAGGGTGGCCATGGCACGTTCGCCGAGGCTGCGGATCTTGGCATAATCGCGGTTGTGACGCCGACGCCAGCCGCGCAGATTCTTGCCCCGGAACGGGACGCGGACAGCAGGGCCTGCACCCTGATACGCCTTGTCCGCCCAGCACTTGATGTCGTCGGCGGTCAGGACGGCGGGGATGCCGTGAGCCCGGCCGCGGTCAGATCGTGCACGGCTCCGGGTAGTGCGTCCGAGGCCCAGATGTGCCTGTTTCTGAACCCCCGGAGCGTGGATGCTCGGTAGCCTTGAATCCGGCGGGCTCTGGGCCAAGGTCACCGTGGTGACCTTGAGAACGAGCAAGTTCGCGGCCACTCGGTTGCCTTCCGATGACGTTGACGCCGTCGCGGGTGCGGGAGAGCACGCGGTCGTAGGTGCGCTTGGGGTCATCCCATCCGCCCCCGCCGCCGTCCAGCGTGAGCGTCTTGGTGTTGGCGCGCTTGACCCGGTAGGTGCTCGTGAGGGGCATGTCCCGGCGGAAGTCGCGGACGCGGACGACGTCGCCCGGCCGGAAGTCTGCGCGGCACCACTCGCGGCTGCGGCCCTGCTCGATCGCGGCGAGGTCGGCAACGCCCTGCGCCTGCTTCGCCCTCTGCTCGGCACGCTCGGCCTCCTGGCGGGCCTCGATGCTGCGCCGGGTGGCGTTGTCGGCCCGCTCCTGGTCGCGCAGCGCGGACTTGTAGGAGTGGTGACCGGCCAGGAGGGGCTGTCCGCCGGAGAATCGGCCGTACATGCCCGATTGTCGGCGTACACCTGAACGTGGCCCTGGCAAGATTTTCGTGACGTCGGGTGGCGCTCCCGTGCGCCAGTGACGCTCCGTCACCGGTAGCGGCGGCGGAGCAGGGCCATGAGGATCACGCGATGGCGGCGCCTTCAAGATCTGCAGCAACCGGGCGCCCCCGCGGCCGGCCAGCAGCACCCCGGCCATCTCCACCAGATGCTGCAGCAGCGGACTGCGACGCTGATAGCGCACCGTCAGCCCATGGACCTGCTCGGCGAAGGTCCGCCGGCCGCAGCCCGGAGCGTCACAGAACAGCCGCCGCACCGACAGCCTGATCAGCACCGGGCGGCCACCGACAGCGACATCGGCCAAGGTGCGGGAATATCTGCTGTGCACCCGTGCGGAACCACGCCCGCAGCCCGGGCACGCCACCATCAACTCGCGGGTACGGCACGATCGCTGAACGCACCGCCCGACTGAACGGCACGCAGGCCGGTATCGATAATCTCGAACAGCAGCTGGCCGCGACGGGCCGTTTCGGGCGCTCGGCGCTCCGCGGTGACGAGCGTGCTGCGGTTGAGGCGGACCGCAAGGCACTACTTCGTACCCGTGAGGAGACCGGACAGGAGCTGGAGCAGATGAACACGCGGCTCCAGGAAGTTGCCGGGCAGGCCGGACCCGTCAGTGACGCGAAGCTGTGCTTACGGAAGCGGACATGCCTCAACAGGAGAAGGCGGCGCTGCTTCGGCGGGCCAAGGCCAAGGACAACGAGGCAGCCAAGCAGCTTCGGGCCGAGGCCATCAAGGCTCGCAGCACTGCTCGCGGCGCGGACCATCGAGTGTCCGGCCTCCAGAAGGAGGCGAGCGTGCGAACCCAGCGCGGGGGTCAGCACGTCGAAGCTGATGAGTCCGTAGCACCGTCATCTCCGACACCCGAGTCCTCGTACGCCAACCGAACCGCGATGGACTACACACAGCCCGGCCCACCGCCCGACAGCGCTCAGGACGCACCGCCCGTGTAGAAGGTGCCTGCAACTGCCTCAAGCTGTTGCAGAAGGCCGGAACGATCTCCAGATTCGGTCCCGCAGACGCTGACCAGGTTGGTGGAAATCGACACACAGGCGGGCAGTTGGCCTTGTCGCCGATGGCCGAAACCGAGCATGATCACTGTTGTGTAGAACGCCGCAGACCAGGCCGGCAGATCATGAGGTAGATAGCGCCACTGACAGCCCGTCCGGTTCTGGTAGAAGATCGCGTTCACGACCTCCCTCAGATCGCAGGCCCCGGGATCCCCCGTCGCCGACCGGCTCACCCGGTCCTGTTTCCAGCCCGTGATCACCGACTCGATCAACGCCCACTGCTCGACGACCTCGGGTTCCACCCCATGCATCAACTCGCCCTTGTCTTCGGCCGCCTTGAGCCAGCCCATGAGTTTCGCGAGTATCTGACCGGGCTGCTGGCGCCGCGGGAGCGGAACAAGACGCTCACCTGCCTGGCCGGGGCGGAGCCGGTGGCCGGTGCGGGGATGCCGGGGGTGCAGCGGCTGCAGTTCTTCCTGTCCGAGTCGCCCTGGGAGGCCGAACTTGTCAATGAGCGGCGGCTTGAGCTGCTGCGCGAGCAATCGGCGACGGCTCCACACGGCGGCGGGGTCATCGTGATCGACGACTCCGGGGACCGCAAGGACGGCACGGCCACCGCCAATGTGGGCCGGCAGTGGCTGGGCCGGCTGGGCAAGACGGACAACGGCATCGTCACGGTGACCACGGTCTGGACCGACGGCCGCGTGTACTACCCGCTGCACGCCACCCCCTACACCCCCGCCCACCACTTCGCCCGCGCCCGGCTGGACCCGGCTTTCCGTACGAAACCGCAACTGGCCGCCGCTCTCGCAGTCCGGGGGAAGGAAGCGGGTTTCGGCTGTCGTGCGGTGGTCGCCGACTGCGCCTACTCCGTCAGCGACACGTGGTCCCTCGCGCTGCGCGAGGCCGGCCTGGCCTACGTGGTCGCCCTCAAACGGCACCGCGGCACCTGGGCTCCGGCCGACCAGCCACACACCCCCATCGACGCGGCCCACGCCCTGACCTGGCAGGATGCCAAGCACCCTGGCGAGTGGACACCGGTGGAGCGTCACTTCCGCGACGGGCACACCGAAACCTGGTGGGCCGCCGATGCCCGCCTGAGCGGCTACGGCCCCCACTCACCCTGCCGCCTGGTCGTGGCCACCACCGACCCCGCAACCTTGCCGGAGAAGGCCACCTGGTACCTGGCCACCAACCTGCCCCACCCCGACGCACCCCAGGCCGCCACCAGTGCGCACCCGCCGGCCGAACTCGCCGAGATCGTCCGGCTTTACGGACTTCGGCCGTGGATCGAGCAGAGCTACAAGCAGATCAAGGACGAACTCGGCTGGGCCGACTTCCAGGTCCGCTCCGACCGCGCCATCCGCCGCCACCAGACCCTGGTCAACTGTGCGTTCTCCTTCTGCTGGGACCAGTGGTTCGCCCCACCCGGCCCCGTGGATGCCACCGCGCCGGACCCGTGCCCCGAAGAAAGGGCAGAGAGGGGGACCAGCCCCGTCCCACCAGCACCAACAGCCCTGCTGGCCCAGGGCCTTACGAGCCATCCGTTCCTGGCTCACCCCCGCCGCCACCATCAACCGATGGTGGCGAGCCTGGACGGACAAGGACCCACCCGCCGAACTCCAGGCCCTGATCGACGCCGTCACCACCGGACACGGCATTGACCTCTACCGCCGGATTTAACGAACTACCGCTACTGCTCGATTCCGCTTTGGCGGGGTAGGTGTATGGCAGCGGGGCTCGATTCGGGGTGCTCGGGGGCGAGTTGCTGTGCCGGTGTTGCTGTCGGCCCGTCCGGCTTCGGACGTGGCGGAGGAGGGGAAGGTCCGCAGGATGGCCGGGGCAAGGCATGCGCCGGCCGACTGGATTCTGCGGGCGAGGATCATCGTGCTGAGCTGGGACGGGCTGCGTGTTCCGGTGATCGCGGTCCGGCTGGGCTGTCACGAGAAGACGGTCCGCAAGTGGCTGCACCGGTTCAACACGCAGGGCCTGGACGGGCTCGGGGACCGGCCCGGGTGCGGGCGCAAGCGCCGGATCACCGAGGACGAACGCTCCCGGATCATCGCGCTGGTCAAGCTGACCCCGCCAGGCCGGCTGGAGATCCAGCCGTCCAATGAACTGTGGGCGGCCGACGTGCAGGGCCCGGAAGAGTGGACCCTGGACGCGCTGGCTGCCACCGCTCAGGCCGAGGGGATCCAGGTCGGCCGCTCCCAGGTTCGCCGGATCCTGCTGGCTGAGGGCGTGCGCTGGCGCCGTACCCGCACCTGGATCACCAGCCGGGACCCGGAGTTCTCCCCAAAAGGACGAGGATCGTGGAGCTCTACACCGACCCGCCGCCGGGCTCCACGGTGATCTGTGCGGACGAGCTCGGACCGGTCATCCCGCGCGCCTTCCCGCCCGCGCCCGGCTGGTCGCCCGACGGGCACCGGATCAAGAACGAGCTCGACTACAGCCGCGGCCCGGAGAAGACGTGGGTCTACGGCGGCCTGCGCGTGCGCGACGGCATCGAGATCACCATGACCGCCGCCTCCCGAAACAGCATCAACTACCAGCAGTTCCTGCGGAAGGTCGAGGACGCCAACCCGACCGGGGCGATCTGGATCGTGACCGACAACCTCTCCTCCCACAACAGTAAGTCCACCCGCGAGTGGCTGGAAGACCATCCCCGGATCCACCATGCCTTCATCCCGGTCGGGGCCTGCTGGCTGAACCTGCAGGAAGGCTGGTGGCGGCTGTTCCGCAAGGCCGCCCTGGCCGGCCGTTCCTTCTGCGGCCCCGACGACATCACCGAAGTGACCACCGTGGCCACCGCCCAGCTCAACGCCCGCGCCAAACCCTGGATCTGGGGCAGACCAGCCCCACCAACCCGTAGTCTCCGCCGCCGCTTTGAGTACCGCCTTTGAGGAATCGAGCAGTAGTACTCCAGCCGGACTTCGGTGTGTGGCCTGGTCGTGTGTCGCGAACGCTGAAGAAGACGGACAGTGGGCACGGCTACGTCACCCTGCGGGCGCCTCACGCTGAACTCTTTCGTGGTCACTCGACCTCGTACGGAACCGCTGCCGCCCTCACCATCTACCTGAGGAACTCGGCCCAGACTAGCCCGCCATCAGCTGCAACTTCATGCCCGAACCTGTCGGCTGTCCGAAGAGTATCCAGCACGACGAGCGTTCGCGGCTCGTCCAACGCTTCCGATACGGCGATCTCGACCCGCATACCCTCGGCTGTTGCGCACGTCTTCGGCTCCTTCCCGAGGACCTGCCTCAAACGGGCAGCCAGCGTTGAGGCACGGCTCTCCACGGTGCCCAAGGAATCCACCTCCCAGCAGGCCTTAACTCAGAGTGTTTCCAATTAATTAGATTCTGCCTGATGAATTAGCTTGTCGACGCACACCATCCAGCCCGCAAGGTTCATTACGGAGTCATTGCATGGGCCGCGCCGAGCCGCCTTCGTACCTCCGCGTCGCAGCGGACCTAAGAAAGCGAATCGCGGACGGCGAGTGGAACATGGGTGAGCGATTGCCCTCGCGCGCCAGGTTGGCGGACGAATACACCGTAGGACCGAATGTTCTGCAGAAGGCTCAGGAACTCCTCATCGCCGAGGAACTGCTGGAAGGTCGCTCCGGGTCCGGCACGTATGTCAGCCGCCCACGGATGCGAATCCAGGTGGCCCGGACCGAATACTCGGCTTCCAGCACCGATCCCCCGTTTCACATCGCATTGCGAGGAGTGGGTCGGCGCGACAGCTTCGAAGCCCAGTCCTCCGCGCGAGTTCCCGCACCAGAACACATCGCAGCCAGGCTTCGCATCACCTCGGGTGACGCCTGCGTACGCACGAACTACGAGTTCCTCGCGGATGGCCGGACGGTTCAACTCGCCACGAGCTGGGAGCCCATGGCCATCACCGGGCACACACCGGTCGCACTGCCCGAACTCGGGCCCTTGGCCGGCCGGGGCGTGGTGGAGCGGATGCGTCACATCGGTCTGGCCGTGACCACGGTGCGGGAGACCCCGCGCCCCGGACGAGCGACACAGGAGCTTGCGAACCTTCTGGGGATCAGCGTGGGCGAGTCCCTGCTCCGCATCGAGCGGACCCACTTCACAGCGGACGATCTCCCCGTCGAAACTGCCGACATCCTTGTGCCCGACTTGCGCTGTGAGGTCTCGTACGAGATGCGCGTCGCGCCTTGAAACAAGTCTCTCGCTCCGGCCCGGGCATCTTGGAGTCACCCAGTCCAGTGCATTCATGACCGGAGTGGGACACATGTTCGCTTCCAGGGAAGCCTCCTCTCTGACACACGGCACAGCGATCACCATTGGCATCGTCTGACTGCCAATTGCAGGCTCGTATCCAGCAGTTGGTCCGACGGAGGCCACGGTACGCGCTCCGGCCCTCTGGCCTCGCAATGTGACGCAATCCCTGCCCCCTGCTGTCTGGCTTGCCGCAATCTGACGCAATTCCGTGGTCGCCGCGTTGTGCTGTCGCCCAACCTCGTCAGCGTTCAGCCGCTCTTGCGACGCACCCCAGGAGGACTGTGTGGCCCTGCACTTGCTCTGCAAGGACCCGGAGAGCCCCAACAACGGAAGTCCCACGCTCTACTACGACGACGAGTCGAACACCTACCTCTTTCAGTCGTGGAAGGTTCTGGACGCCCGGCGTCTCACCCAGATCCAGGTCCCTGATCACGAGACCGTCATCGAGTTCCCGGCCCGCCTGCTACCCCTGATCCCCAGGCATCACATTCCCCTGGCCGCTCAGCAACCGGGCCGGCCCGTCGAAGCCTTCGGCTCGTAGGCAGCGTCCGCGGGTCCTGCCAGCTGGCTGGCAGGACCCGCAACCTACTCCGCACACTGGAAGCATGACGCAACCCTCAAATGCCCTCGAAGCGCAGCGCCGCCTGGGCCAGAAACTACGCGAACTCCGCGAAGTCGCAGGACTGAGTGGGCGAGAGCTCTCCGAACGCTCTCAGTGGTACGGCTCCAAAACGAGCCGCATCGAGAGCGGAGAGCAAAGACCCTCGGAGTCGGACATCCGGGCCTGGGCCACAGCCTGCGGCAGGCCGTACATCGCGGATGAGCTCCTCGCCACTCTCCGCACCCTCGAAGGCATGTACATCGAGTGGCCGCAGATGGAGCAGACCGGGCTGCGGGTGGCCCAGGAACAGGTTCTGCCGCTCTGGGAGAAGACCCGCAGATTCAAGGCGTACTCAAGCTCTCTGGTCCCTGGCCCCTTGCAAACCAGCGACTACACCCGGCAGATCCTCTCAACGCTTCGGGACCGCCGTTCCCTCCCGGACGATGTCGAGGCAGCACTCGAGGTCAGAGAGCGCAAGCAGACTCTGCTGACCACCGGCGACCGCACCTTCGCCGTTCTCCTTGAGGAAGCGGTGCTGCACTGCCGCGTCGGCACGCCCACCGTCATGTTCGACCAGCTAACCCGCCTCCTGCAGGTGGCGAATCTCCGCTCCGTCACCTTGGGAGTGATCCCCCGGGAGCAGGACCGACGGCCGATGTGGCCGACCGAGGATTTCTGGCTGTTCGACGACCGGCAAGCGAACGTCGAACTCGTCTCCGGCTACCTCACCATCACGCAGCACGATGAAGTCGCGGAGTACGCGGCGACTTTCTCAGCTCTTCACCACCAGGCCGTGTACGGGCCTCCGGCCGTCGAAAGGATCGCCCGAGCGCTCTCGCACTTTGCCCCGGATAACGCTTAAGCGCCAACGAATCGAATGCATCAGAATTACCCACTGGAATCGCGCCGCCCGCTCGACTCTCCTCTCTTTCCAACTCCTTGCCCCCAGTGACACATTCATGAATAAATACTCTCCGTAATGTCGCGAACGGAGGGGGGATCACAAGTGGCAACACCCGTGCGCCCACAGGTCGGTGTCCGTGTGGCGAACGCCCTGCAATCCCAGACACTGAATGTACTGGTGGGCATCGTCGGACTCGCCGTGCCCGTAGTGGGCTGGGTCAGCCAACAGGACGCGCTCCTGGAAGTGATGCTGGCGGTGGAGACCGCCATAGTGATCATGCTGGTCGTGAACCAGGACCGGATGCGACGTGTCAATCTTCAGCTACGTCGAGCCAACGACGCCGACATGGCGGACGCTCGCTACTTCAGTCTGATCCGCGCCGAGTTGGAACGCGACCTCCTGGCCGGGTTCGATGAAATCGCGGACGGCCACGTCCAGGTCTACGCATCGGACGTACCGCGCCTCTCTGTCACGCTCCTCGAGACGCTCATCGCTTCAGGGAGCGCCCCTCAGCGCGTGCTCGCCGCCGACCTCACCACCAGCCCCAACCTCCTCACCCAACGGCGGGAGTACCTCGCCGCCAACCGCCGACTCATCTCGAGCGGCGGCACTATCAAGCGCCTCTTCATCTGCAAGGCCGATGACCTCGCCGACGAGTTGTTCGCACGCCCACTGCTCGAACTCATCGACCATCACCGGTCGTTGGGTGTGCAGTGCGGCCTCGCGGTGCGCGATCGACTGCGGCCGGAACAAGCCGTCGACTACGTGGTCGTGGCCCAGGCCGCCGTCCTTGTGGAAGAAGAACAAGGGGACGCTGGTTACGCGCGCGGGCGCAGCTCCGTCTACTTCAAGAACACCGAACGCTGGTCCTCTCGTTTCAACGGCACATGGGGCCATGGGCCGCACAGCGCTGATCACTCTTTGGCAGAGTACGAACGGGCGGCGCGGACGATGATGCCGACGGGCGCCTGGGACGGGGACACAGCACGTTCCGCCCTCGACTTGCGGTGACCTCACGCAACAGGGCGAGAAACCGTCTGTCGTCCACATGAAAGTCCACGTTGTCGCCCGAACATCAATCTAATGCATTAGATTCTGGGTGGCCGGTGATCACCATCGGCCACCCAGCTGTGCTGCGCTCTTGAGGGACGTTGATCGCCCGCCACCGGCATGGCCGGACCGGGGGTCGACGAAGGGCAGCACGTGGCGACGTACTTCGGGATCATTCTTGTCGGCACTGTCCTCCGACAAATTGACCGCCTGTGGTTCGGCACCCGACACGAGGGCCAGCCACTCGACAGCCTGCACAAGATCATGGCGATGCAACGTCGACGCCTGAACGACCTCACTCCGGCGTTGCTGCTGCTCGGGCATTGGATCGAGGTAGTCGGCTGGTGCCTGCTTACCGTCCATACCGGCCCCTGGGGATGGGCGTTGGGAGCCGCGATCGGCGCGGTCAAGATGCGCCATCTTCAGGAAGTGAGCCACTTCTCCGTACACGGCGCTCTGACCCGTAGTCGCGCCTTCTCCACTCTCATCACGGAAGCCTCCGTACATCTGCCGCTCGGCTTCGTCCCCGTCAAGGTGCGCTGGCAGCGCCACGTACGTGATCACCATCCCAACGCCACCCTGACCGGCGTAGACCCCAACCTCGGCGACCTGGAACGGGCCGGCCTCCGTCCCGGCGTCTCTCCTCTGGATTTCCTGCGGGCCGTGGCCTTCCCCCTCACTCGCGGCGGCATTGCCGACACGGTCACAACCATCCACGGCAACTTCCGCCAATCGTCGCACCGTTGGTTGCCATTGGCTGCCTTCGCTGCCGTGCCCATAGCCCTGTGGCTCCTGCTCGGCTGGCAAGCGGCGGTATTCGTCTTTCTCGTCCCACGGCTGCTGATCTACCCGCAACTCGCCTGGATGTCACTGCTGGTAGAGCACCGGTGGTTCGACGCAGAGCGGCTCGGCGGCACTCGGATCGAGGTGGAAGCCGCACGCTGTCTGCGCCTCTATCCGCGAAGTCGCTTCCTCTCGGCCTTCGCGCGCGCCACCTGGTTGCCCTACGGTGACCTTTTCCACTTCGCGCACTCGGCGCACCCAGCCGTGCGCTGGAACTATCTGCCGGCCTTGGACCGCGCCGTCGGCATACCCTCGTACACGCCGGGCGGGCTGATCTTCGGGGAGACCCCGGTCATCCGCCATCACCGGCAGGCACTGGCCGGCGCGAGCGCTGTCCCCTCCCCCGCAGCCCGATGACGGACGAACATTCGGTCCACGAGGACGTCACCTTCGCGAAAGGACACGGGGCATACAACGACTTCGTGATCCTGTCCGATCCGGAGGGACGTCTGACGCTGTCAGCGGACGAGGTGGTCTGGCTGTGCGACCGGCACAGTGGCATAGGGGCTGACGGCGTTCTCCGGGCCGTACGCACCACCGCGGTCATCGAAGCCGCGCCGATGGCTTCCACGGCCGAGTGGTTCATGGACTACCGCAACGCCGACGGCTCGCTGGGCTCGGTGTGCGGAAACGGTCTCCGCGTCTTCGGCCGCTATCTGGTACAGGCCGGCTTCTCCAGTCCGGGCGAGCAGTGGGTGGCCACACGCGCGGGAGTTAGACGCGTCCACGTTCCGCCGCCCCTGGACCTCCGGGGGGCCACTACTGCCGTCACGGTCGAGATGGCGCACCCCCGGCTCCCCGGCCCGGAAGGCATCCGTGTCACAACTACTGGAGGCCGTTGGCCGGCGGTCAAGGTCGACATGGGCAATCCACACGCGGTGGCCTTCGTCGACGACCTCGGTGATCCAGGTGCTCTCAGAGAATCACCGGCGGTCGGCGCCCCTCCCGGAGTGTATCCCGAGGGCGTGACGGTGGAGTTCGTATGCGTACGTTCCTCGCATCACCTCGCTCTGCGCGTCCATGAGCGGGGCGTCGGCGAAACTGCCGCGTGCGGAACAGGAGCGTGTGCGGCAGTCGCAGCCCACCGTCACCAACGCGGACACACCGGACCCGCTCGCTACAACGTGGACGTGCCCGGCGGCCGGCTCCACGTGAGGGTCAGGGCTGATGGCGCAACGGAGCTGCAGGGCCCTGCGGTACTCGTCGCCGAGGGAAAGGTCAGGCTGCTTGTACGGCCCGACCCCACATGACCTCGACAGCACCCTCGGTAGGGCCGGAGATGGGTCACAGCCCCTACGACGAGGGCCCAGACTGTACGGACTTCTTCACCAAGCAGATTCAATGTGGGGGGACGGGATGCCGGAAGAGACTCAAGGAGATGCGGACTCCAGCGCGAACTCGGAGCGCAAACCGCTCGGCCTGAAGCATGTCCTTCAGCACTTCGCGGCCACCCTTGCAATCGGAGGAGCCCTATTAACCCTTATTCAGTACTGGGCAGTGGATCGATTCTTTGAACGGTTTGGTGGGCTCGCTCCCGAGGAGGCGGGCCTGGATGTCGCAGTCTTGGCCACGCGGGCAGTCGTGACCTTCGGCGTATTCACAGTCCTCTTCGTCGTTCCGGGCTTGGCTGTGTGGCCCGCCATCGCCTTCCTTTCCGCTTGGGGCGAGTCATTCCTCGGAGATGTGGGGGAATTCATTAAACGGCACTCCTGGCTGCGCAAGCTGCTCGCCAGCATGACGGTCGGACTCATATGGGTACTGATGAGTTACGCCGAGAGCCCTGTCACCACGCCGGGCTTTCCCCGCTGGTCCCTGTGGCTTCTGGGCACAGGACTCATCTACCTGACCGTCATCTTCCTTTCTCGAGTCAGCGGAATCGGTCGACTTCTCGCAGGTGCTTTCCTCATCCTTACGGTCACAGCAGGGGTTGCGTACGCCCTCGGTCAGGTTATGACGCGAAATGCAGATGAACTGGCCGCCGGAAAATACTCCACCACACTTCCGTACATGCTGGGCGTCCGTGTCCGTCCAGTCGAAGTTCAATTCCTGAATTCGAGCGGCAAAACGATCGATGAATCCCGGCAGATGCTGTATCTAGGACAGTCATCCGGTACTTATGTGCTCTGGGACCCTGTTCGTAAGGAACTGTTCCAGCGAGCTGTAACCCAGATTCAACTCACGACAACAGTAGAGAGATAGCGGGCATCGAGACCGCATCGCACGCAGCCCGTGCGGCGCTTCTCGGGCACCGTCCCCGAAGGACCACCAGGCGAGCACCATCTCCGTGGTCAGCCAGCAATCGCCGCATCGGCGCCGCCCGGTCAACCCGCGAACGACCCCGCAGTGACGTCCCAAGCGTGCCGGGGGCCTGCGCATCTGCGTCCGGTGACCTGCCAGATGAGGGCACTACCGGGGATCAGGATGGCGGCGCGCGCGAAGCATTCCAACGAGCGTGCTCTCGGCTGAGATGGAAAAAGGCCGGCGGCTCAGGGCCGCGGCGGCGGGAAGCGTTCCTTTTCGAACAGGGCCGGGAGCTGCTTTGTTGGAATGGGCAGATCGGGCGATGCACGTGTGGACCGGAGCGGCGTCCTTTTCCTCTATCCGATGGCCGAGCCGAACCTGACCAGTGCACAGCAGACGCTGAGACCTGAAGAACTCGTGATGGGCATCAGCTACCTGTGCCGGCCGACGGCTCCAGTCAGACCGTCAGGTTCAAAGCGCGCGATGCCTCCCAGGCTGAAGCTCCGATCCTGGCACTTCCCCGCAGGCAGAAGGAACGCATTCCGCCCCGCTGTTGAGCACTGCGGGGGTAAGAGGCCGCGCGGTCCGGAGAGCCAAGTAGCAGCAGCCACCCAATTGGCGCCACGATGCGGCTCAGGTCCGGCTGCCGGTGCCAGGGCGCGCGGGGAAGAAGCCGGGGCGGGCTCCGCTGCCGCTGAAGTTGACGATCCGTGCGTGCTCGAGGACATCAGGGGGCGGCGTGGCGTTCTCGACGACGATCGCCTGGCCGGGGAAGGCCAAGAACGAGCGGTAGAAGTGGTCGATCACGTTCGGGGGGATGCGGTCGGCGTCAAAGTCCGGCTCTTTGTACGTCACCAGCGGCGAGTCCAGGACGAGGAAGCCCAGGTGCGGGAGCCTGCGGTCCAGGCAGTAGCGGGCCAGGGCGATCGAGAACGCGGCGTGCAGCAATGCGCGCATGCCCCGGCCGTGGCCTGCGCGCGCCGTTCCGCCGGCCGTCACGTCACCGCTGTAGGGGTCGTAGCCGGCGCCTTCCACGTCGGGGATCCGCCAGGAGTCCAGGGTGCGTTGGAGGAGCTCGTCGAACGACGCCAGGATCCTGCCCGCGATCAGGAGTTCCCGCCGTTTGGACGGCAGGGCGCCCTGGGTCACCAGCTGGGAGCGGTGCTCTTCCAGTTCATCGAGGCGGGCACGCAGTTCCAGGTCGCGTTCGACGCGCAGTCGCTCGGCGACGGTGTCCTGCAGTCCTTCGCGGAGAGGAGCCAGTCGCGCTTCGATCTGCGCCAGGGCCTGGTCGGCCTCGGCCGCCTGCGCGCTCAGGGCGGTGCGGCGTTCGGCGAGTTCGTCGCGCTGGCCTTCCAGTCCCTCAATGGTCAGCCGGAGATCGGCGAGGAGGGAATGGGTCTTGGCGGACTCGACGAGCACGGCCTCGTGCAGCTGCGTGGTCTCCTGATGGCCGTGCTGGGCCTGCTGGTGTTCGGGGTCCGCCCCGCAGAACACGCAGCGGCCGACCTGGAAGTAGCCCAGGAGGTTGCCAGCCTCGCTGACCATTTCCAGCCGTGCCAGGTCCGTCTCGTACTGCTGGCGCAGAGTGTCGAATCGCCCCAGCAGGTCGAGCACCTCGCTCAGGCGTGCTTCCAACTCAGCTTGCTTTGCGGCCAGTTTCCCACCTGCGGCGACCGCACGGGCCTGCTGCTCGGACTCGCGGGCCAGCGAGCGGGCCATGTCGTTGAGGCTGTCCTCTAACCGGGCCAGCTGATCTCGCTGCTCGCTGACGGTCTGGTCGCGGGAGAGTTTGGCGTGCAGATCCACTGCCAGCGCGTCGATCAGATTGATCTTTCCCCGCTGGACGCGCCGTTGAGCAGCGTTGGGGAGCTTGGCTGCCGGGGGCTCGTCCTCGCCGGTCAGCATCAGCTTCATGACCGAGCGCGCGGTGGTCCTGGCCGCCGTGCCGCGCGTGCGCTGCGAGGGCGGATTCGGATCGATCATGCGGGTGTCGGTGACCACGCTGAGGTGGGTCAGGTCGGCAAGTTTGAGCAGGTCGGTGTTGCCGCCCTCGTTGGTACGGACGTAGGTGTCGTCCAGCCCCAGCTTGCTGAGCAGGTAGTGCGAAATGTCCTTCCGGCTGCGGATCCTGCGGGCCGAGACGACCGCGTGGGGAATGGCGTGGGACAGCTCCCTCAGATCGTCCTGATGCACGTGAATGCTCTTGCCGCCGGGCTTGCGGACCAGCGTGAGAGGCCTGCCGTCGGGCAGCAGCAGGCCGAGCAGGATCTGTCCGTATCCTTCGGCGCGCGGGATCGAGGGACGGACATGACCGCCGAGCATGTAGTCGATGGAGTCGACGAGGAACGTCTTGCCCGTATTGGAGGAGCCGTAGATCACCGTGAACTTGGGGTCGAACTCCACGCTGGCTGTCGGCAGCCCCGCACCGGCGTATGTCAGATGCGTCAGGGCGAAGTTAGCCATGGCCGACCCCCAGGTGCTGCATACCGGCGGTGAATTCGTCGTGCCAGCGGGTCGTGATGTCCCGCGTGGCCGCCACGGCGTCCGTGGTCGAGGCGAACTGCTCCACGGCCCACTGCGCACGCTGCCGCAGCTCGCCGACGTATGGGGCCTCCAGGATGCCGACGAACCCCGAGCCGCGCGGGGTCACCTGGTAGACGAGCCCGTCGCCGGTCGCCTCGACCGTGGCCAGGCCGGCGCGCAGCAGCACCTCCAGCCCTTCCTGCATCATCTGCCGTTTCATGCCGAGCTCGCCCGGCTGGGCGGGCAGGCGGGGATGGAGACTGGGCGGACCCTCGAACTGGCTGCTGTGCAGCATGGCGTGGTCCAGGACCACCAGCCAGGACAGGTCCAGAGGGTGAGGATGGCTGCGGGCCAGCAGAACCAGCGTCCGCATCCCCACTTCGACCGGACTGTTGAGCGGATTCATCGGCAACCTCCTTTGCACCAGTGCAGCTTGTCGACGTTCGCCAGCTGGTGGCACATGCCCTGACGCTGGCTGTTGCGGAACAGGTGCAGAAGCGGCGACCCGGTGAGGGTCATCTGCCCGGAGGCTCTCAGTACCTGCTGGAGGCGCTCCCATCCCGAGGGGTAGTCGATGGCGGCCACCTCGACCAGATTGGTCAGCACGTCATCCTGCAACTCCTCGTAGGTGTCCCCCGCGATGCTCTCTCGTGCATACATGCGCAGGGCCTCCGCGTCGAAGAACGCCACTCGCTGCCGCCCGAGATGGTCTCCCGAATCCGGGTGCTCGAAAGCGTGCTGCACGGTCGCGATAACTTCGCCGAACCTCTCCTGGTAAACGTCCAGGAGCTGCTGTAGGTAGCGCGCCTCGTTGACCTGGGGCACGGGCGGGGGAAGGAGCTTGCGGGGCTTGCCGGTGGGCGGCAGGTTGAAGCGGGAGGCGAACAGCGACGACTTGCTGTAGACCTCCAGGACCTCGTCCAGGTTCACGGTCCAGAACATCGAGAAGTCAGCGCTCTCCGCCAGCGCGCGTACGGCCGCCCGGGTCGGCTCGGACAACGCGGCAACCGGCTTCGTCCGACCGTCCAGGTAGGTGAGGAACCGGGCCTTCAGCGTGGCCGGGGTGAGCACCATGTCCTTGAGCCGGGGATGGATCTTCGGTGCCACGAAGATGTACCGGGCGGGAAGCGTGCGGCTCGTCTCCAGCGTCGCCACGAACGGTTTGAGCATCTCGGGCAGCGCATCGTCGAGCGTGAGGTCGGCGGTGTAGTGCTTGCACTGGTAGCAGTGCCAGACACCGTTCAGCCGCTGCTCGCTCATGAAGGCCACGACGTCGGCGCCGCGGTCGTTGGTCCCGCCGAGGACTTCCACGCCGAGGTAGCCGAACTCGTCCCTGCGCATGCGGACCCACTCGCAGGTGAACTGCTCCCACTGCTCCGGCGTCCAGTAAAAGACCTGCTGCAGGGCTGTCCGGGTGTCGAACTGGTTGTGGGGCACGACCGACGGCGGCGGCACATACTGTGACACGGACACACTGTCCGCGCCCCTCGGGCCCCCGCCTTGCGGTAATGCGTCCACTCCGCCCCCTCCCCCGCGGTGCACCATTCCCCCACGTACACGCCTCTGCCCACTTCTACCATCGGAGATCGTCCATGGACAGGGCGCCTCCAGGGGGCCTCTGCCGGCTCCGGCTTCGGGCGGGCGCCCGCGGCGTGCCGTGCGGGAGGCGAATGGGCACTCGTCCTGGTCCAACATGGCCCCCGGCACGTGGCCAGGCGACTCAAGCGCCTTGCTGAGCATTTCCCCGACCGGCCGAAACGGACCTGGGGCATGAAGAAGTGGCTGGTCACCCCGCCGGAGAATCGTCTGAGGCTCTATGCCGAACTCTCAGCATTCGAAGCCGCCCTCCTCGCCGTGCCAACGGCTCGGGACTACCCGTCTACTGATCTCTTCGGGGTGTTGTCGGATGGTGGGTCAGTTGTAGTCCGGTGCCGGTGAGGCAGCCGTCGATCAGGTGTGGGCGGTGTTGGATGTGTCGCAGGCCGCGGCGGAGGGTGCCTTCGAGGTGGTCGTCGTCGGTGAAGGCGATGTTGGCCAGCGGGCCGCGCCGTAGCAGTGACCACACGCCCTCCACCGGGTTCAGATCCGGTGCATAGGACGGCAGTTGCACGATGGTGAGCCAGTCGTGATCGTCAGCGTACTGGCGCATCCCGGCGGCCCGATGGGTGTTGAGATTGTCCCAGATGAGGACGATGGGGGCCTTGAGCTGGATGTGGGCGCGGACGATCAGGTCGCGGTAATCGGTCCAGGCGAAGCTGTTGCGTCCCACGCCGCGGTACTTGTGATGTCGGCGCGGCCGGTAGATCAACCGGGAGGGTTCGCCCGGCCGGTAGCAGCACAGGGCGGCGATCGAGTAGCGGCGCCAGGACCGGCCGCGCACCCGCACCAGCGGCGTCTGCCCGCGCCGGCCCCAGGTCCGGGCTCGTGCCGGAGTCATCCCGAACCCCGCCTCGTCCTCGAAGACGATGAACGCCCCCAGTGCCGCCGCAGTCATTCCGCCTGCGGCCACACATCCTTCTTCCACAGTTCCACCGCGTCCTCGTCGCGCTCCAGAGCCCGGCGGGCGGGCGACTGCCAGGACCAGCCGTGCCGATGCAGCAGCCGCCACACCGCCGCCGACGAGACCTCCAGCTGGAACTGCCACCAGATCAATGCCCGGATCCTCGCCAGGGTCCAGCGCCGGTCCTCCCAGCCGTGCACGGCCGGCCCCCGGGCCAACTCCTTCTCGAGTTCGGCGAACCGGTCATCACTGAGTTTGGGCAGCTTCGGCGCTCCCGCGGACTCGAGCCCGGCCCTCCCACCCTCGCGCCAGGCCCGCCGCCAGCGCTCCACCGACCGCTCGCTCACCCGCAGGTCATGCGCAATGGCCGCATTTCTCTCGCCTCGCTCGAACCGTTCGCCGGCCTCAAACCGGATCCACTCCCTGAACCGCCGCCGCTCGGCGGTCAGCCAGCCGCCCTGCGCAAACCTCATACCACCGGCCTACCGTAGGGACCACCACCCGTCACCCCCTCCGACAACACCCCGAAGAGATCAGTAGTTGGCCGAAATGCTGGATCTCACTGCCGGGGCGGAACGAACGGCGCGGCACCGGATGCTGGAGACACCAGCGCTGGCGCCGGAGTATCTGCGGACAGCACCACGGCCGCGGCCACCACATCGCCGGCCACGTGCATTATGACGACGTCCTGCTCCTGCGCCAGACCGGCAGCCGCGAGCTCGTCGACCAAGGCCAGTCTGCACGTATGGCCGGGCACTACGGCCGCGCAGCTCGGTCCGGGCGTGAGCGATCGCGGCGCGGTGTACCGCGGGGCCGGGTAGCCCAGGCGGTGCGCCGCCTCGGACCGGATTGGGGGATCTGGGTATCGATTCCCCTGCCGAGAGCAGAAACTTTGAGGTCCGCGTCGTCTTCGGCGTAGTGGTTCGACGTGCGAGACTCCTTCACCCGGAGCGTGTCAGAGTCTGGCCCTCGGGTGCTGGCCAAGCACACCGGGTGATCACCCTCGCCACTGATCGTCCACTGACGTTGCAGAGACGGTAGAACCCGGCTGGAGTTGTCGACCAGACCATGGCGACGGCGATCGTGGCTGAGCCAGGCCGCCGTTGGAATCGCATTCCACTCGCTCACGGTTCCTGCGACGCCGGTGGCCGTAGCGGGTGCGGGGCGGACTTGGGCATGGTGATGGCGCTGATCATGCAGGACTCCCAACGCTCGTGCTCTGCCTGACAGAAGGTCACATTCCAACGGTGATGCCGAAGGCGCTCGCGTTCGCGGCGGAGAGCATTGTCCAGGGTGGTCAGACCGGGGTCGAGAATCCAAGAGCCGTCGTTGTACGGCTCGAAGCCGATGCGTGACCACGCGCGTCCGAGGCTGGCGCAGGCCTGTTCATAGTCAGTGCGGTCGTCGCGTTCTACTGGTCCGGGGAAGAGCGCGATGACGCCGGCCCCGTGGCTGAGATAGTCCAGAGCCAGTCCGGTGAGGTACACCCCAAGGCCATGCCCGCGCAGGCGGCGATCGATGGTGACCTCATCCACGATGATCGTCTTCCCCGGCAGAGCGAGAAGGTCCCATAGATCGTCGCGCAGGTCGCCCGTCTCCGGTTCGTACAGGGTCCTGGCGATCCGGTAGAGGTCTGCGCTGAGGTTGTCGAAGCTCTCCAAGAGGTTTGCTCCGCGATATTGGTCGGCGACGCAGATCTTGATCGTTCCGAAGCTGGGCCCGGGTCCGTCCTCCTTCAGGTGCATGCCGACATCCCAGTGCTGCACGCCGTCTTGGTGCCAGGGGCTGAGCCAGTGCTCGCTGCTGTAGCTGAGGATCATGTCGTCGATCCCGATGCACTCGACGATGGGCGGATGGGTCGTCCGGGTCTGAGCCGGGGCCTGCGCGGGCACAGCGGGCGGAGCGCTGTGGAGGTCGGTCACCGTTCGTCGTTGTCGGGACGCGCGTGCGGAATCAGCGGCCGGGTGCTGTCATGTTCGGTGGCATGGAGAGCGTCCGGGCTGACAGGCAGTGGCTGGGGGGTGGTGAGGACGATTTGGGAGTCGCTGCTGGCGGTCTCTGCGCAGACAGTGAGGACGGCGTTGGCGAGGCGTTCGCCCTCAGGGCCGCCGCCCAGACCGTCGAGGGGCGCGTCGAGCCACTGGACGCGGGGGACCAGAACGAGCGGCATGCTGCGGGCGGCTTCCAGCACCATGAGGTGGTAGGCGGTGTGAGCGATGCTCACCAGTCCTGCTGAGCGGGCTAGCTGCTTCAAGGTCCGGTTGTTGATCTTTGGTGCCAGGGTCTTCGGGTCGATCACGGCGCTGCGGATCTTGTCTGGTGCCATGGGAATCACGATGTCCGCGAAGATCTGTGACAGCTGCTTTGCGGTCTGCTGTGTGTGCTCCTGTGCGTCCCCCTCGGCAGCGGTCCAGGCTTTTGCAGCATCATCGGCCTGCTGGGACGACGACGCCGACTTTCTCTCCAGGTCGGTGAGCTGAGCGAGCTCCTGGCGCCGCGCCTTGACTGCCTCCAGCTTAGCCCGCGCCTCCCTCTCAGCCGCATGGGCGCGGCTCCGTGCTGCTTCGCGCGGAGCGATCTCCTGCGCCCGGTACGCAGTGGCCCGACCTGCCAACCGCTGCGCGTTCTGCTCAACCTTGCGTCGCGCGTCGACCGCCTTCTGCACGGCGCGCTGGGCATTGCTCAGTGCTGAGTCCGCTGCTGTCGCAGCCTCCTTGGCCCGCGTGAGTTCCTGAGCGCGCCGGGCCTGTCGTGCGGGGAGACCTGGATCAGGCTGGCGGCACACCGGGCACAAGGGTCCCTCGCCCGATCGGGCCTGCAGGCGCTGCTCGCACTCGGGGCAATGTGTACGAGACTGCGCGGCTTCCTCCGCTTCCGTGAGGCGCTGTCGGGCTAGGCCGCGGCGCTCATGCACCAAGACGAGCTCCTGGTGGGCCTGGTCCGCCGTGGTGGCAGCGCTCGTCACGGCGTGCAGTGCCCGTGCCGCTTCTGCGTCCCGGCCTGTCAGCACACCCTGGTGGTGCTCGAGCTCCTGGGCCAGGCACAGAAGGTAGTCAGCGTGCTCATCAGCGGCCTTGGCGTAGCGCTCCTGCTCCATGTCGAGATCAAACGCGGTGGGCAGCCCATAGCTCTGGCGTTGCTCAACTGCCTTGCGCAGGGTGGTCGCGGCCCTTGTCGCCTGGCTTCGCTTGGCTCTCGCCTGTGCCTTGAGACGTGCGGCCTCCTCATCCAGGACGCCGAAACAGACTTCCAGGGTGAGGTTCATGTCCACGGCGCTGACCGACCCGAAGATGTTTCGTCCCGCATGATGCTGCTGCAGGTACACCAGGACGAGCACAGTGTCGATCGTGACCTTTCCGCGCGGGGTCTCCATGGCGGGGATGCCCATGCGCTCCAGTGAGAAGGATCCTGCTGCCCGTTCGCCGGCCTCGGGGCGTACGGGCAGCGGGTCTTCGACTTCGCCGGTGGTCTTGTTCAGGAAGGCCACCTGTTGGGTTGCGAGGTCCAGGGTGGCCGTCCAGACGCCCTCGTCCGTCGCGAACTCAACCCGGATAGCGTCGCACTGCTCAGTGATCACAGGTGTAAGGACCACGCTGGTGGCCCCCAGAGCTGCGAACGCGGCCTCCGAGATCGTGCTTCCCCCGGACCCGATACCGGCTTTCATCTGCCGCACCGGCGCATCAAGGCCGATCCCGCCCCACTCCCCTTCGATCAGGAAATCTTCCTTCAAGAAGACGAACTTGCCTGCCATGACATCCCTATCACTCGCCTACACCCCCAGACGGGGCGTGCCGAACCGCATCAACGACGCTTGCAGGGGGGCGGATGCTGCGTGACCTGCACTCCCAGCCCATCGGGGGATACCGGCTGTGACAGGTTGAGATACGCACTTGACTTCCAAGACAAGATGCCAACGGATTGATCAGGACAGCAAAGCTCACCGGTGGCGTGCCGGGTCACGGCCATCGCTTTGCTGTGCTTCATCCACGGCTGTCGCGGATCCCGCGGGTGGCTTTGGAGGCCAGATCGGCGAACCACCAGCGAAATCCGGGCATCGTCTTTCCCTGCGAGTGAGGGGGCTCTGGTGCACTTCGGTCACGTAGCGGACAATCCCTGCAACGTTCCGTCAAGTGGGGTGGCTGCACGAGGGGGATAGCAGATGGGCGTTCTATGGCCTCTTGAAGCAGCGACCGAGGCGAAACACCGACTGTACAAACGGTACTTCGACGCTTGGTGGCCGATCTTCCTGCAGCCGAACGGCCAGACCGGACGCAGCTGGTCCAAAGTCACCTTCCTGGATGCCTTCGCGGGGCCGGGCCGCTACGAGGGCGGTGAACAGGGCTCACCGGTATTCACGCTGGAACGGCTACTGAAGCACGTCGCGGTCGATCGGATGAACCTGTCCCGTGAGCGTGTCCAGTTGGTGTTCATCGAGAAGCGCCGGGATCGCCACGAGTATCTGCGCGGACAACTCCACGACCGTTTCGGACCGCTGGAACACCTGCCGGTGCGGGTGGAAGTACGCCGCGGCGAGGCCGGCGTGGACAGCGAGCGGATCCTGACCGACTTAGGGGCCTGGGGGCAGCCCATCCTGGGCGTGTTCGACAGCTGGGGCAGCGTCAACGTGCCGCTGGAGCTGATGCACCGCATCGCCCACAACCGGGCGAGCGAAGTGATCGCTACGTTCGGCCCGAACTGGTTCAGCCGTCGCGAGGATCTCAACCCAGGCATTCTCGATGCCGTCTTCGGCGGCCGCGCATTCTGGACTCCCGCAGCTGAGGTGGAGGAGAGCGACAGGAAATGGCGGACCTGGCTGAAGATCTATCGCGAAGCCCTGCACCGGGCAGGATTCAACTTTCGCCTGCAGTTCAAGGTCGTTCCCCACACCGGCCAGCCGCTGTACCTCGTCTTCGGCACCGGACACGAGAAGGGGGTGGAGGTCATGAAAGAAGCCATGTGGAGCGTCGACAAGAGCGACGGGATGAGTTTCAAGGACCCGCGCGTGCGCAACGCCGTCTCACTCGGACAGGGCTCCCTGTTCGACGACGGCGAAGTGATCGACCCCGAGCTGCTGGCTCTCGTCCAGCAACGCCTCAGCCAGGGGCCCGTCAGCCTCGAAGAGCTGGGCCAGTGGCTCCTGCTGGAAACGTCGCAGTGGCGTGCCCGGGACGCGAAGAAGGCTGTCCAGGACCTGGACGGAGACGGCCGGGTCGTACTTCCTGCTGGCCGTCTCACCAAAACCAGTGTGGTCAGCCTGCGATGACGCTCTCCCGGGTCGGCATCTGATCCCATGTGCGCCCCTCGAGCTCGCGACCGAGTGTCTTGGGCGTGCGGCCGCCCCACTGTTTGAAGAAGAACGCCACCCCGGCATTTGTGCACACGTCGCGGATGCCGGTCACCCATTCCTCTTCCATCGGCCTGAAACGCGGCCCGGACTCGCCGCCCGCGATGACCCAGTCGATGCCGCTGACCTCCAGGCCCTCCAGCGGCCCCAACAGCGGCTCACACGACAGGAACCGGACGGCGGCCGGAACACGGCGCAAGTCGTCGACCCGGGCGAGCTCCTTGGCGCTCTCTACCGACACGCCCATCCATACATTCGCCGGCCAGTCGAGCTTGCCCGCGACCTGCCGGAGCCGACGCGCCCGCTTGGTGAGCACCTGAAACGTGTGCCGGGGGGTATCGGCCATCACCTGGAACACCTGCCGCACAAAGTCCAGCGGCACCCGCGCGTGGAACAGGTCCGACATCGAGTTCACGAACACCGTGCGGGGGCTGCGCCAACCGTACGGAACCCGCAGCGCCTCCGGATGCACCGTCAGCCCGAAACCCGGCCCCGACGTCCGCGGATCCCCGTCATTTTGGTACTTGGCCTGCCCCATCGCCTTCAATCGCTTGGCCAGCGTCATGGCGTAGCAGTTATCGCACCCCGGCGAGACCCGGTCACATCCGGTCGTGGGATTCCACGTGGCCTCTGTCCACTCGATCGCACTGCGGTCGCTCACCGGGCACCCCTCCCTATGCCGCGCCCGCCCGCCTGCGCGTCCGCGGTCTGCTGCACGTCCAACGAGGCGTGGCCGCACCGGACACCGACATCCAACCACCTCGCCCGCAGCACGGCGGCCCAACCACCTAAATAGAACACGCGCACGACACTTTTCGGGTAGAGCCCTGCGGCGCTTTCCCCGATGACCGGGTGGGTGCCGCCTGCGGCGGCCCTCACCCACACCATCTGGAAGGACACCCCGGGCATGAAACTCACCGTCATCGGATGCGGTACCTCGGTGCCACCCACGCGGCCTGCATGGCCGAACTCGCCACGACGTCCTCTGCATGGACTCCGACATGGACAAGGCCGCCGTCCTCAACTCCGGCTAGGCCCCCATCCACGAACAGGGCCTCGACGACCTCATCGCCAAGCACACCGCTACCGGCAAACTGAGTTTCACCGCCTCCTACGCGGAGGCCCGCCGCCTTCGGCGACCTGCACTTCATCGGGGTCGGCACCCCACAGCAGCCAGGCGGACACGCCTACGACCTCTCTCACCTGTTCGCGGCCGTCCGCCAGCTCGCTCCCCGGCTGAAGAACCCGGCCGTCGTCGCGGTAAAGTCCACCGTCCCGGTCGGCACCGCACCCCGCGTCCGCGACCTCCTCCACGAGTTCTCCCCGGCCGGCGACCGCATCGAGGTGGCCTGGAACCCGGAGTTCCTGCGCGAGTCGTTCGCCATCGAAGACACCCTGCGCCCCGATCGGCTCGTCCTCGGCTTCGAGACCGAGCGCTCGTGGGCCGAGGCCGTACTGCAGCAGTGCTTCGAGGAGATCATCGTGTCGGGGACGCCGACGATTGTCACCGACTGGGCCACCGCCGAGATCGCCAAGGCGTCCGCGAAGGCCTTCCTCGCTACGAAGATCTCCTTCATCAACGCGATCGCCGAGGTCTGCGAAGCCTCCGGCGCCGGTCATCACCCTCGCGGACATCGTCGGCCACGACGTCCGCGTCGGCCGCCAAGGGATGCGGCCCGGCCCCGGCTTCGGCGGCGGCTGCCTCCCCAAGGACATCCGCGGGTTCATGGCACGGGCCGGTGAACTCGGCGCCGACCAGGCCCTGAAGATCCTCAGCGAGGTCGACGCCATCAACAACCGGCGACGCGAACGCATGGTCGACCTCGCCCGCGAACAATGCGACGGCAACCTCGGCGGCAAGCGGATCGCGATCTGGGGCGCCGCGTTCAAGCCGAACACCGACGACATCCGCGACTCACCCGCCCTGGCCGTCGCCCAGAAGCTCCACGAGCTCGGCGCCGCGGTCACCGTGACCGACCCCGAGGCCCTGGACAACGCCCGCAAGATCCACCCCGAGCTCGACTACATCGACGACCCCATCGCCGCCGTTCAGGACGCCGACCTGCTGCTGCACCTGACCGAGTGGCCGCAGTACTCCCACGTCGACCCGCACCGCCTCGCCGCCCACGCCGCGAGCCCGAAGGTTATCGACGGCCGCGGCACTCTGACTGCCGACCGCTGGCGCGAAGCCTGATGGAACTTCCGGTCCCTCGGACGACCCTGAACTTCCAGTTCAATCCTGCCCGGCGCGTCGCCCTCACCGGGCGAGGTCGGCATCGGCGGGGAGGACGTGACGGTACGCCGCAACCCGCGCGGTTTGATCGAAGCACCCCCGCGGCCGCGGAGGTGTTCCGTCAGCTTCCCGACGAGGTACGCCTCGGTCCGGTCGTGGACCGGGTGAACGAAATTTTCGCCGCGAACAGCCCGCACCAGCACGCCACTTAGGGCAGTCTGCCAAGCGGTGAGGGGGTCTCATTCATCCCCAGCCCCCGATACACCACGGACATGCCGAACGAGGGCCTGGACCTCGCTGAAAGGCGTACCCCGAACTTGCCAACGTCTGGATCTAAGATCCGCCCAAGACCTGGGCCATCTTGCCGAGTGCGGGCCCGAGCGGCAACGGTCTTTCGTGCGCCAGCAGCATGCCCGCGCCCAGTAGGGGTCGCTGCCTCCACGGCGCCGCGGCCAGACCCAAGTTCAGCGGCCCCGGAAGACGACGTGCCACGGCATGAATTGCCGCGCCCCGAGGTGACCACCGAGAACGCCTTCTGGCCGCCCCCGACACCACGCTGATCGGTGACAACTCCTCCGCGTACGCCTTCGTCGGCGGCAGACTGCCACCGCGAACGAGGCGGTTTGCAGGGATAAGACGATTCTTCTCCAGTCACCCAGAGCAGTGGCATATCAACCACGGTCACCGGGCCTGGCAGCAGTCCTGCGCCACAGAGACGAAGGCCAGCTTGGCGCGCTTAAGTTCGTCCGGCCCCTCATGGCGTCGTAAGCAGTCGACGAGATGCTGTGCCGAGGCCGCGGCCTCGGGCGGGCCTTCCAGTAGCACCCCGCCCAAGGCTCGTTGCAACTGGACGTCGTCCTCGGCTTGACCCCGTCCGCTCCGCTCCGCGAGGATCCGCGCCTCTGCAGCTCCGAGAAACTCCGCATACGCCTGACGTCGAAGAGTGAACTCGCGGTGGCCGGACTCAGCATGGAGCGTCAGGCGAACCGATTCCAGCAGCGCATCCGCCTGGCGATCCCCTGCGTGACGTGCCGCAGCGGCCTGCCGGGTGCCAGCGCTGCGGGTGTACCAGCCGGTGACGATACTGCCCGCAATCGCTGATCCCGCAGCAATCAGTGCAATTCCCCAATCACTCATGCCACCATCCTCGCGATCAACTACGGCACGCCACACCACTCTTGCCGAATGTGCGGCGCGGATCACTCTCAGCACCCTTCGAACAGGGCGCGATAGGATCAGATCATGCCGCCCGACGACACGAAGGAATCTGCCCCGACCTGCGGAAACAGCCGCTCCGACGACCAGTTCGCGGTAGACTTGACACTTACGGGCGACGGGCGACGGGCGACGGGCGACGGGCGACGGGCGACGGGCGACGGGCGACGGGCGACGGGCGACGGGCG